>JBKOYV010000136.1:0-4560 GCA_046725585.1 Gemmatimonadota bacterium
GGACGGCGCTCCACCCGGTCTCGATGGGCTCATGTTCACCCGCGGGCCGCAGGCGGGTCGGCCGGGGTGGCACGGGCGCTTCGATTTCCCGATCGACAGCGTGCGCCGCATGCTCGGCGATGCGGTCCAGCGGCGCGAGCAACTCGCGCTCCATGTGCTGGGCGACAGCGCGGTGGCGATCGTCGTTAGGCTCATGGAGACGGTCGCACCCGATTCGGTATGGCGACCGCTGCGCGTTCGCTTCGAGCACGGCGGAATCCTCGGCACGCCGGATCTGTGGGCCCGGGCGGCGGCCAAGGGCATGATGATTGTCGGCAACCTGCAGCTCATCCCGGATGCGCGGACGCTGCCCAAGGCGTTTCTCGATTCGCTGGCCGGTGATTTTCGCCCGGAGGTGGTGTCGCGCTTCCCGTTAGGGCTCGGATCGGACGGCATCGCGCGAAGCCCCTTCGCCGGGCTCGCGAACGCGCTTCGCTTCCCCTACGACCCGCGTCCGTCGCGCGAATACCTCGTTCGAGCGTACACGTGGGGCTCTGCCTACGCCGAGCTCGCGGAAACCCAGAAGGGGTCGCTCGCGCCTGGCATGCTCGCGGACATCACAGTGCTGTCGCAGGACATCTTCACGGTTCCCGTGGAGGTGCTGGCGCGCACGGAGAGCGTGCTGACGCTCGTTGGCGGTCGCGTCGCGTGGGACGCGGGCGTGCTGCGCTGATGCAAACGGCGACGTCGACACTGCAAGCCGCCCTCGCGGGCAGGTACCGAATCGAGCGCGAGCTCGGTGTCGGGGGCATGGCAATCGTCTACCTCGCGCAGGATCTCCGCCACGACCGGCGGGTCGCCGTCAAGGTGCTTCGGCCGGAGCTCGCAGCGATCCTCGGTGCCGAGCGATTCCTGCAAGAGATCAAGACGACGGCGAATCTTCAGCACCCGCACATCCTCGGTCTGCTCGACTCGGGCGAGGTGGAAGGACTCCTCTGGTACGCCATGCCCTACGTCGAGGGAGAGTCCTTGCGCAGCCGGCTTCAGCGGGAGAAGCAGTTGCCCGTCGACGACGCACTCCGCATCGCACGTGAGGTCGGCGTCGCGCTCGACTACGCGCATCGCCACGGCGTCATTCACCGGGACATCAAGCCGGAAAATATCCTGCTCAACGATGGCCAGGCGCTTGTTTCCGATTTTGGCATCGCACTCGCGGTGAGTGCCGCGGGCGGCGGGCGCATGACCGAGACGGGTATGTCGCTCGGCACCCCGCAATACATGAGCCCCGAGCAGGCGATGGGCGAGCGGGAGCTGACCGCGCGGTCCGACGTGTACGCGTTAGGGTGCGTCGTTTACGAGATGCTCGTGGGCGAGCCACCATTCACCGGGGCGACTGCTCAGCAGATCCTCGGCCGGTACTGACCGCCGAGCCGGTTTCCATCAGTGCGCAGCGGCGCACGGTACCGCCACACGTCGATGCCGCGGTCCTCACGGCCCTCGAGAAGCTGCCGGCCGATCGATTCGCCACCGCTGCCGAATTCCTGGCCGCGTTAGGCAGCTCGGCGTCCGGCGCACTACCAGGTCGAGCGCGGACTCTCACGCCGTACGGCGCGAGCAGGCGGCACCCTGATTCCTGGCGGCGTGTCGCGCTCGCAGCGGGCGTGGTCGCTGTCGCCGCGGTCGCCCTCGCGGCCTGGGGCTGGCTCCGCACGCCGAGCGCCGCGAGCCGCACCGTCACGCGATATACACTCGCTTTTCCCAAAGGAGAGGAGCCGGTCGGACCTGCGTTTGCCCCGTTCGTCTCGGTCTCGCGAGATGGGTCCCGCGCCGTGTACTTCGCCCTCTCCCAGCAAGGACCGGCCTTTCGGTTGCACGACGCAACGAGACTCGAGACTCAATCGCTTGGTAGCGCGGGAACCGCCTCGTCGGTGTGCATCTCACCCAACGGCGAGTGGGTGGCATACACTTCCGGAAGCCCCGGCGACCTTCGCAAGATGCCGGTCTCGGGTGGCACCTCCGTAACGCTCGTTAGGGACTCCGCTGCGGGTACCTGGGCGCAATGGGGCCCCGACGGCTGGATCTACTTCACGTTGATGTCCGGTGCGCTCGCGCGGGTTCACGAGAGCGGCCGCGACGTGGACGTCCTCGCGATCCCCGATACCGCGAGCGGAGTCCGCCAGATCAGCATCCGGGACATCCTTCCCGGCTCGAAAGCGGCCATCGTCTCGCTCTTCCAACCGGCGAAAGGAGGAGCCGAGATCGCCGCCGTGGACTTCTCGACCGGCGAAGTGCATCGCCTTGTCGAGGGCCTGGTCGGCCGGTACGTCGCGACCGGGCACCTCGTGTTCTCCGATTATGAAGCGAACCTCCTTGCCGCTCCGTTCGATCCTCGGCCCCTGCAGCTCACCGGGGTACCGAGGCGCGTGGGTGTGCAAGTCTCCCCAAATGGAATCTTTGCGATCAGTGAGACCGGAACGCTCATGTACCAGCCCGTCTCCGGCATGGTCGAGGGACGGCCCACATGGGTGGAGCGAAACGGCACGGCGCATGTCATCGATTCGGCGTGGAGCGCGCGCATCGAGAGTCTTGCCCTTTCGCCCGATGCGTCGCGGCTGGCCGTGAGCGTCGCGGGCGGCGGCTCCGAGAACATCTGGGTCAAGCAGCTCGACAAGGGTCCGTTCACTCGACTCACGCACGACGGTGGACAGACATACCGGCCCGCGTGGTCTCGCGACGGGAAGAGCCTAACGTTCGTGTCCGACGTGGATGGGATCCAGAAGATCTTCACGATACGAGCGGACGGGACAGGCGGGCGTCGCGTCGTCGCGAAGGCCTTCACGAACGCTGATGAAGGGGTTCCTCTCCGCGGACGGGCAGTGGGCAGTCCTCCGCGTCGGAAACAGTGGGCGTCGCGACATCGTCGCCTATCGTACCGGACGCGACAGCGCGCCGGTGATGCTCGCGGCCACAACCGCCGAGGAGTACGCCCCGGCGCTTTCGCCGGACGGGCGGTGGCTGGCGTACGTGTCCGATGAGAGTGGTCGTCCCGAGGTCTACGTGCGGCCTTTCCCGCACGCCGACTCAGCTCGAGTCCAGGTCTCCGTGGCGGGCGGGGTTGAGCCCGTCTGGGCGCCCAGTGGGCAGGAGCTGTTCTACCGCGATGCGGCATTCGACCTCATCGCCGCCGCGGTAACCATGACTCCGACCTTCCGCCTCGGTCAGCAGCGACGCCTCTTCTCGACGCGGCCATACTATGTGGGGGGTTACACGCTGCCTATGGTGTCACGCGCGACGCGAGGCGCTTTCTCTTCGTTGCGAACCCCGAGGATGCTCGCTCGCATCTCGTCGTCGTTCACAACTGGTTGGCGGAATTGACGGCGATCATGGCGTCGAACGGCCGGAACGACTGAGCCCAACAAGGCGCTTGCGCAACGCGTCTAGCCTTCGGTCCTTCAACGAACAGGGGTCGTGAGTTATCGGTTATCGGTCATCCGTCCTCGCGGAGGACCCTGACCGGGCTCACCGTCAGCGCTCTGAGCGCCGGGATCGCGCTCGCTGCCACGACCACGACGAGCAGCAGTACTGGTCCGGCCACCCAGGTCTCGACCACGATCGGCGTCGCGGGCGCGAAGCGCTCCAGCAGGTACTTCACGCCCACCGCGAGGACGATCCCCGCGCCGGCACCTAACGCGGCGAGACGGCTGCCCTCGCCCAGTACCATCCCCATCACGCGCCACGACTGCGCACCGAGGGCAATGCGCACCGCCACCTCACGCCGCCGCCGCTGCACCGCATCCGTCAGGGCACCATACACGCCGACGACTGCGAGCAGCAGCGCCAGCACCGCGGAGACACGCACGAGCAGCGTCGCGATGTGCAGCGGCGCGAGCGACGTGCGCGCGAGGTGCTCTTCGAGTCGCTCGACCACCACCGGCCCGTTGGCCCGCCCGGGCACGGACTCCAGTCGCTGACGGAGCGTGTCCAGCGCCGCGTTGTCCATCTCCGCATCGATGACGAGCGTCATCCGATGCACCGCGTCCTGTCGCATCGGAAAGAAGATCGACGGCTCGGAGCGACGCTCGAACGCACCGAGCGTCGGGGCTGATACCACGCCAATGATCTCCGTGCGACGCGCGCGCGGGTCGATCACGGCACCGCCCACCGCGTTCCCGTCGTAGTACCGGTCCGCCGCCTGCTGATCGATCACGGCGACGCGACAACCACCCGGCACCGGACCTCGAGGGAACGACTGCCCCGCGACGCGCGACGCACCCGTGCCGTCGAAGTAGCTCCACGACACGATGTTCGAGTTCAGAATCGCCGTCGCCAGCTCGCCGGAAGCACGCACGCGAAATCGTGCGAGACCGCTACGGCCTAACGGCAGTCGCGTCTGATCCGGGTAAAAGTAGATCGTCGGTCGGGCGAGTCTGATCGCTCGCGCGTCCTTGCGTGGCGCGACGACGCCGATGATCTCGACGCGTTGCCCCGTCGGGTCCTGGACGGACCTCCCGAGCGCATCGCCGCCGAAGAGCTCGTCGGCAGCCGCATCGTTGATCACCGCGACTCGACAGCTCTGCGGAC
>JBKOYV010000042.1:0-18230 GCA_046725585.1 Gemmatimonadota bacterium
TGGCAGAGGTCCGCGCCAATGATGCCGAGCGTCGCGCGCGTTCGTCATCCTGCCTGACGGGCATCAGGTGACGCTGCTCACCTAACGCGACGGCACGTGATTCGCGCATGATGCAGAAAGGGCCGCCTTGTTAGGCGGCCCTTGTGCTTGTCATCCCGGGGGGCTTACGGGTCCCTTGGCTCGTCGTCGTCGAACCCGAACCCACCCGTGTCGTCCCCGCCGCTCACGCGCTCCACCCGCAGCAGCTGCTTGTACGTCTTGCCGCCGACCGTGAGGGTGACGAGGTAGTCGCCGCTGGCGACTACGGGCGCCTGCGCGCCGCGACCGCCGAAGCCACCACCCCCGCGTCCGCCCTGCTGGCCGGGTGGCCGCAGCAGCCGCTGGAGCTCCTGCGCCCCGCCCGGGAACGCATTCAGCGCATCGGCGGGGTTGTCGCTACCGCCGGCAGCGCCTTCGCCGCCAGCTTCGCCACCCCCTCGAGCGCCTGCGGCACCGACCACCGCGCCTTCACCCGGACGCGGATTCCACGCGCCGCCCGCGCCGCCACGTCCGCCACCGCCGCCGCGGAAGAGCCCGGCCACATCGCCGCTGGTCATCATCTGGCGAATGCGGTCGAGCGCCGGCTTCGGCATCGTGCCCGCTTTCTCGAGCGAATCGAACACGAACGTCATGCGACGTGCGGCGATCACGCTGTCGCGTAGCTGCGACGGCGAGAGCGGGGCACGAGGCGCCGCGCGGCCGCGGAAGTCCCACGTCACGCGGTGCAGGCCGGCCGTCGCCGGTCCCGTCAACGTCCGCACCGTATCACCCTTGGCGTTCGTGATCAGGATGCTCGCCTGCGGCCCGCGCTGGCCGCGCTGACCCTGACCACGCGCCGGCGGTTGACCGGCCGCGTTAGGCTGCGAGTTGTTGCCGTCGTTGTCGCCACCGGACGATGTGGTCGCGACCGCGCCGGCGCCGACCCGATAGACGATCTCGGCGCCATAGGCCGGGCTCGGCGCATTGAACACCTTGTGTCCCTCGCCGTTCGACGACGCCCCCAGCGCCGGTCCCTGACCGTACTCGTAGGCCGTCTTCGGCTCGAACAGATACGCCGCGTCGGCAACGACCTTCGTGCCTTTGTCGCCCGCCAGCTGCTCGAGCGGGGTAATGTCCACGATCCAGATCCCGCGCCCGTGTGTCGCCGCGATGAGCTCGCGATCGCGCGGATGGATCTTCAGGTCGTGCACAGGAACCGTCGGCATGCCGGCCATGAGCCGCTGCCAGCTCTGCCCTCGGTCGAGCGACGTATACACCGCGCGTGACGTGCCGACGAACAGCAGGTCGCGGTTGTACGGGTCCTCGCGCACCGTGTGCACGTAGTCCGCGACGCTCTCCTTTGGCAGGTTGTTCGCCAGCGACTTGAACGTCTTGCCGTAGTCCGTGGTCACGTACAGGTACGGCGTGAAGTCGTTCCACCGGTGATTGTCGAACGTGATGAAGAACGTGAGCGAGTCGAAGTGCGACGGTTCGATGCGGCTCACGTACACGTCGCCGGACGCGAGGCCGGGGAATCGATTGGCCGGGATCTGCTCCCAGTTGGCGCCATCGTTCCGCGTCACCCACACGTTGCCGTCGTCCGTTCCTGCGGCGAGGAATCCCGGCCGCACGTACGATTCCGCCAACGCCACCACGGTGCCGTACGTCTCCGCGCCCGTGGCGTCGAGCGTGATGCCGCCTGTCTTGTTCATGCTCGTATCGATCTTCGCCATCTGCTTCTTCGACAGGTCGGGCGAGATCGGATACAGGTTGTCGCCGCGCTGCGTGGACTTGAGCACGCGGTTCCCGCCGACGTACACGACGTCCGCGTTATGCGGAGACAGGAAGTACGGCGTCTCCCAGTTGAAGCGCAGATCGAGCTCGGCGGAGTCGGCCTTCTGGTGTGAGCGGAATTGTGCAACGCGCGCCTGAGCATCCTTCGGCAGCGGCTGCGTCGTGTCGCCGCGAATGACGAGAATCGAGTCCTCGTATATCGAGTAACGCGGGCGCCACGTCGGCTTCACCAGCGACGTCTGCGTCCCGTTCTTGAGGTCCCAGCGCTGGATGTTGCCGCCCTGCGACTCGCCGAAGATGATGTGCGGCTCGGTCGGATGCTGCGCCGTCCAGAAGCCGTCACCGCCCGAGTACGTGAACCAGTACGCGTTCGTCACCGGGCCCTGCTTGCGACGGCTCGGCCCGCACCACGAGCCGTTGTCCTGCGCACCGGCGCACACGTTGTACGGCGTCTCGAAGTCGAAGCTCACCGAGTAGAACTGCGCGATCGGCAAGGTGGCGGCGAAGTCGTAGGTGCCACCGCCGTCCCACGTGAGCGAGATGCCGCCGTCGTCACCGACAATGAAGTGATCGGGATCGTTAGGGTCGATCCACATCGCGTGGTGGTCGACGTGGATGCCCTGTGTCGCGAGCCGAGCGGTTTTACCACCGTCGTTGGACACGAGCACCGACGTGGACGAGAACCAGACGCGATCGGGGTTCCGCGGATGCACGCGCACCTGCGAGTAGTAGAACGGCCGCGTGTTCGCGTCGTTCATCTTCTCCCACGTCTTGCCGCCATCCTTGGTGCGGTAGAGACCATTCGCCAGCTTCTGCTTCGCCGTACCCGGCGCGGCCTTTCGCCCACGGATCGAGTCGGCCTCCACCATCGCGTAGACGATGTTCGGGTCCTGCGGGTAGATCGAGAAGCTGATGCGACCCTTGTCGGTCTCAGGCCACCCACCGCCCTTGATCTCCGTCCACGTCGCGCCCGCGTCCGTCGACTTCCAGAGCGCCGAGCCAGGCCCGCCCGACTTGAGAAAATACGGGCCGCGCACGCGCTCGTAGCTCGAAGCCCAGATGACGTTCGGGTTCTTCGGGTCGAGCCCGACGTCGACGAAACCGGCCTTGTCGCTCACAGACTTGATGAGCTTCCAGGTCTGCCCGCCGTCCTCGGTCTTGTAGAGTCCGCGCTCGGGGTTCGATTTCCACGCGGCGCCCAGCGCCGCGACGTAGACGACGTTCGGGTTGGTAGGGTGGACGGCGATGCGTCCGATGTGCTGCGTCTTCTCGAGACCCATGAGCTTCCACGTCAGCCCGCCGTCGGTCGACTTGTAGATCCCCTGACCGGGCTCGATCGTGTTGCGCGAGTTCTGCTCGCCGGTGCCGGCCCAGACCTGCTGCGTGTCCGACGGCGCGATAGCGAGCGCACCCATCGACACGACGGGATAGTCATCGAAGACCGGCCGGAAAGTCGTGCCGGCATTCGTGGTCTTCCAGATTCCGCCGGCGGCCGCGGCGACGAAGAACGTCTTCGACGGGCTGGGTATGCCGACGACGTCGGCGACACGTCCCTCAAAGTTGGCGGGGCCGACGGTGCGCCAGCGGAACCCGGCGACGGTGGCAGAATCGAGCGCCGGCCTCGAGGCCTGCGCGAGTGCCGCGGAGCCGCTTACGACGGTCGCAGCGATAACTGAGAGAACCGAGATAGGTCGCATGGGGGCGGGGATGGGGACTTCGCGAACCGGCAGCCGGATCCGAATATCGACCTCACCGGCCCACCGACGGACCGGCGCAGCATAGTGGTACGCTCCGTTGGGACGAAGCGTTGTACCGGTCAGGATTGCCGATGACAATACCTCATGGCCATCGTGAGCGAAGCTCGGTTGTCATCTTCGCCTGACGGCTCAGGATGACAAGCATCCTCCTGCTAGAGGGCTCACCATGCCAGCTCGATCCGTGCTGTTCCTCACCGCGCTCATCGCGCCGCTTCTCGCGGACCACTCCTCTCGTCCGGCCGCACCCGGCACGTTCGCGTTCGTCGACGTGACGGTGCTGCCGATGGATCGTGAGCGAATTCTCACCGGCCAGACCGTCATTGTCCGAGACGGGCGCATCGCCACCCTCGGGCCAAGCGCATCGGTGCGGGTCCCGGCTGACGTCCAGCGCATCGAAGCAAAGGGCAAATACCTCATGCCCGGACTCGCCGAGATGCATGCGCACGTGCTCGGACCGCAGCAGCCGGAGCAGCTCAATCGCGACCTCATGTTCCTCTATGTCGCAAACGGCGTCACGACGATTCGCGCGATGCTCGGCGCGCCGAATCAGCTCGTGCTCCGCGAGCAGTTGAAGAAGGGGGAGGTCCTCGGTCCGACGATGTTCGTCGCGGCACCGTCGCTCAACGGCAACAGCGCGCCGAATCCCGACACTGCGATGAAGCTGGTGCGCGCGCACAAGACGGCGGGCTACGATCTGCTCAAGCTCCACCCGGGACTCTCGCGGGCGACGTACGACAGCATCGTCTCCGTCGCGCGCGCGGTGGGCATCACGTTCGGCGGCCACGTCTCGCAGCAGGTGGGAATCGACCGCACGCTCGAGGTGCGACAATCCACGGTCGACCACCTCGATGGCTACATCGAGGGCGCCGTCGCCGATCCGCTCAAGCGCCGGATCATGTCGCCCACCGAGCAGGTGCCGTTCAGCGAGTGGATGGCGGGCGTCACCGACGAGAAGATCAACGAGCTCGCGCGTCGCACGAGAGACGCGGGCGTGTGGGTGGTCCCGACGATGTTCCTGTGGGAGAGTCTGTTCGCGTCATTCGCTCCGGAATCGGCCGCGACGCGCCCCGAGATGAAGTACGCGCCGAAGCAATGGGTGACGGGGTGGATCAATCAGAAGCGGAACGCGAGTCAGGCGAACACACAGGCCGGCATCACGCCGGAGCTCGCGCAGCAGCTGCTGGCGCACCGGCGGAAGCTCCTCAAAGCGCTCGCCGACGCCCGCGCGCCGATGCTCATGGGTACGGACTCGCCGCAGATGTTCAACGTGCCCGGTTTTGCGCTGCACCGCGAGCTCCGCTTGATGGCCGAAGCAGGCCTAACGCCGTACCAGGTGCTCGAGTCGGGAACGAAGAACGTCGGTCTCTACGTCGAGCGCGATCTCAAGCAGGACGGCAAGTTCGGCACGGTGGCCGTGGGCAACTGGGCCGACCTCGTGCTGCTCGATGCCAACCCGCTCCAGTCGCTCGACAACATCGGCAAGCGCGCGGGGGTGATGGTGCGCGGGCGCTGGGTTCCCAAGTCCGAGATCGATTCCGGTCTGGCGGCTTTGGCCGCGAAGTATGCAGCGCAGTAGTTCGCGTTGGGCTGCTTGCTGTTTGCTGGTCTGACGGTCGGCATCGCTGCCTGGTTGGCGGGGCGTCGGTCCTCCGGCGGCCACGCGCTTCCACGGCTCGAGCCCGCGGGCACTGAGATCGCTGTCGGGACGGCTCCGGTGCCCCGCGGTCTCGGGCCTACGCGCTAGCGCCACGATGATCCCGACCGGCCCCGCGCCACGATGATCCAGACGAGCCCCGCGGCGAGATGAACCGGAAGCGCCCGAGATCTACTCGACGACGATCCGCCGCTCGGTCCTTACGTGATACTGCTTCGCGACCTCGATCTCGAGCTCGACGAGATACGGCCCCGGCGGAAGCGTCGAGATGTCGACCTCCACGGATCGAGGCGACATGGTCTGGCCGCGGGCCGAGACGTCCTGAACCTGCACGCTCACGGGCTTCGCCTCCTTCCAGACGTGGAGCGCGCGCTTCAGGCGCTGCGCCCGCGTCACCGCATCCTGAACCTCCGGCGCCACCGTCACGCTGATCCCCATCGTCTCGCCGCCAGGGTTCGTACCGTACGCCTCCCAGTAGAACCCGAGCTTCTTGTTCGAGCGGACCGTGAGCGTCGGCATCATGTGCGGGGTCACCTCGTCCAGCGTGGTCGGGAGCTGACCGTACGGCTCGAACAGCAGCAGGTCCGAGAGCGACACGCGCACCCCCACCGCATACGGCGGGCGAATGCCGTAGCGCGCCCGCGCACTCCGCCTGACCGTCGGCGACGTCACCTCGGCGCTCATGAGCAACGGCCCCCACACGCTGTGCGCGGTGATCACACCGCGGGACTTGTTAGGCACCCGCACGATCGTCGCGTCCGCCTCTTCGCCCTGGGTGAGCACGAGCGCCGCCCGCACGTCGCTCGCCCGCGCGAGCGCCGAATCGCTGCGGAGATCGTACGCGAGGACGACGAGCGACGAGTCGCCACGCCGGAACAGCGCCGACTGGTGCTCGAGCCGCAGGAGGGGCGTCGCGTACGCCGGCGCGTACCGCGCGTGGACCACCCCCGGCCTCGTCGTCCACCGCAGCGAGTCCGTGTTCACCGGGTTGTCGTACACGAACGCGTTAGGCAGGTACGGGTAGGCCGGCGTCGGCTCGTGCCCCACGACCGACGAGCCGCGGCTGCCGAACCCGCCCCCCGTCCGCGACCACGCCCGCGGCCAGCTGTACCGCAGGAGGAGCTCGCGCTCGTCCTCGTCGAACCCCGACTCGTGTGCCGACGGCGCCTCCGTCAGCATCTGCGACATCGTCACACGCGCGTAGTGCTCCGTCCGCGCATCGTTCGCCGGCATCGAGAACAGCGGGCGCGCCAGCCACCACACGCGACGCTCGAACTTGAGCCGCGCCGGATCGCCGCACGCCTGCGCCCGATACCGTGGCAGCAGCTCCTCGTCCAGCAGGACAGAGATGTCCTCCCACTCGCACCGCTCTCGCTCCGGCATCGCGGCGAGCGCCGCCCGATACGCGCTATCGGCGCGCACGTAGTCGCCGGCGTCGTGATACGCGAACCCGACGAGCGTCCCACACCGCCAGGCCTCCGCCCTGCACGCAAGCGCCGCAGCGATCGCGTCCTTCGAGCGCCCGGCTTCGGCGAGATACCGTACGCGCTGCGACGCGACCCAGAGATTCGACGCGTTCGCCGCAGCTGCGGAATCGAGCAGCGCGATCAGCCGAATGCGTGCGTCGCGAACCCGATCCAGCTCGCGCGGCGCCGGCGGCTCCTTCTCGTCATACCAGTAGCAGAATCGGCCGACCTGCTCATCGCATGAATTGCCGCCGCGCGACGAACGCGATTCCGGAAGATTGCTTCGCCGAAACTGCTCGAACTGCAGTTGCGCCGAGTGCGCCGTGTTCGCCAGCGCGCCGGCATCGACGCGGGAGTCGACCGCGCGGGAGGAATCGCGCTCGAACTTCTCCGACCCGCTGCGCACGGACGTCACCTGAGCCCCCAGGGGCAGCGCAAGACCGGCGGTCAGGGCGACGGTATACGCCGGGAATGACAAGCGGCGACTGATCATGCGATACGGAAACGACCTGGGGACGTGGCGAGCATGGTAATGTGCCGTGGGGACCACCGGCGCGAAACGGTGAGTACCCCCGAGCGATGCGAAAGAGCGGCGCCCTTTCGAGCGCCGCTCTTTTCCGAACACCGAGGAGTGCGTGTCGAGTAGTCCGCTGAGCTCAGCGCTGCGGCTGAGGATTGTCCGCGAGCCTGATCTTCTTGAAGGCCGGCGCCTCCACCCTGATGGCCAGCACGGAGTCCGCCGCCGCCTTGGTGCGTGCGGCAATCGTCTTCACGGCACCATCGACAGTCCGGAAGGCCCGTTCGAGCTCTGCCGCGGTCGGCACGCGCGGCTTCGCGGGGGTGGGCCGATACGGACCAAAGTTCTCGCCCGGCGCCCGGGACTCCTCGCTAGCCTGCCGTGCCTCGCGCGCGGCACGACGGTCTTCGATGAGCCGCTCCACCGTAGGGGCTTCCTGGGCCGGCTCCGGCGATGGGGCCGAGACTTCCGAAACCGGTATGATGACCGCGGGCTGGCGCGCGGACGTGGCGAGGCTCACAGAACCCGTCGCCGAAACCTGTGCGTCGTCGGACGCCTTCACGTAGTCCCGCGCCGCGAGGAGGCCGGCGACCAGCACGACACCCCCAACGATCGAGTACAGGCTCGAACGCCCCCTGCGAGTCGTCTCGACCTCCAGCTCGTCGCGACCCATGTCGGAGAAGCCGTGGTCGAAGCTCGTTGCCGACCTCGCCGGCTGCGGGGCGACGGAAATGATCTCGACCCCCAACGCCGCGACGGCGACCGACCTCGGCTCCCCGTCATAGGCGTAACTCTCCGGTTCGACCGCGCGGGCCTCGGCTGACGACGCGGCAGCCTCGCGAGCGACGATCGGTTCGTGAACTGTCTCGGGTTCCGCCTCGCGAACCGCGGAGATCGGCGCGCTGTACTCCGCCGTGCGGACGGTCGGAAGCGGCTCCTGCTCGATCTCGTCGTCGAGGTCGGCCGTGTTCTCCTGAGCGACCAGCACCGCGCGCAGCTCCGCCACGCGATCCCACAGGCGCTGCAGCGAAGCGATGTCCGCGTTAGGGGCTTCGCCGCGGATGCGGAGCACGCGCTCGCGGAGTTCGAGCTCTTCGCGCGCCGCGCCGAGGTGCGTGTACATCTCGGCGAGGTTTGTCAGGACTCCCGCGACCTGGACGTGCGTCGGGCCGAGAGTTCGCTCGGTCACCTCGAGCAGCCGGTTGAGGAGCGCGGCCGCGGCGAGATAGCGCCGCTGGAGCGAGTAGATGCGCGCGAGCGCATTGAGCGTTGCGGCGAGCCGTGGATCTCCGGCGGCGAAATCCTCAGCAAGCTGCAGCGCGGCCGAGAATGACTGCTCGGCCTCTTGGAGCTTCCGATCCTGGAGCGCCTGTCGCCCTCCCTCGTACAGAAGCTTCCAGCTGTTGATGGGTGTTTCAGCCATTGCACCTCCTCGGTGTCACATCGACGCCTGGAATCCGCGAGGTGCAACACAACGGACTGAACTTTTTCAACAGCTCGTCCGATGGGGCCACGATTGTGATACAGGTCTCCAAAAACAAAGGACCCCGCCTTTTGGGCGGGGTCCTCAACCATCCGTGCTACCTGGCGTTACGCGGCCCAGTCGCGGCGCAGCGCCTTCGCCGCTTCTCCGTCTCTCACGGATGCCAGAGCCCTGTCGCGGAGCTGACGAACGCGCTCGCGGGTGACCCCGAAAACGGTCGCGATCTGCTCCATCGTCATGGGCTCGCCGGTCTCCAAACCGTAGTACATCAGGAGGATCTTGCGGTCCCGGGGCGGCAGCGGACTGAGGGCCCGGAGGAGCGCCTCGCGACGCGACTCGTCTTCGAGCCGGGCATCGACGTCCGTGCGCTCATCTGCCTCGGCCGGCAGGATGCTGGCCAGCGTGCGGGCTTCCGAGCGGCCACTACCATTGCCGAGCGGTTCGTCGAGCGACCGTTCGGGCTGGATGGCGATGCTGAGCTCGCGGACGACATCGAGCGGAAGCTCCGCCACTCGAGCGAGCTCCTCGATCGTGGGCTCGCGCTCCAGCACCTCGCGAAGCGCGGTCCGGGCGCGGGCGATCTTACGAACATCGGTTGCACGTCCGAGCGGAACGCGGACGGTGTGGGTCTTGGTAGAGATCGCCGAGAAGATTGCCTGGCGGATCCACCACACCGCGTAGCTGATGAAGTTGACTCCGACGTCGGGGTCATACTTGTCGGCCGCACGGCAAAGTCCACCGTTGGCCTCGCCCACGAGATCCTCGAGGGGGAGTCCACGGTTCTGGTACTGCTTAGCGACCGAGAAAGCGAATCGGAGGTTGGCGCGGATGAGCTCATCGCGCGCCGCCTCACGCTCCTCGGCGCTCAACTTCGTGTTGCGCATACGGCGCGCGAGCGCCTTCTGCGCTTCCGCAGTCGCGACCGGCTCGTTCGACAGCTCCTCGATGTAGAGGTCGAGAAGGTCGGGGGGGGTCGTGTCCGCGATTGCTACCGGACGCGGCTTGGCGGCCGCCCGGCTCTTCGTTGTGGCCATCCTCGGCACCTCGTAAAGGGCAGTGGTTTAGGGCTCACTGACCCTGGTAACCCATTTTGATGTCTTTCAACTATTGGAGACGCCCGCGAGCGGACCCTCTGGGATCCGACCGCGGGCGCCTGAACGCTACAATCAAATAACCCGAACGCTTTAGCGAAAGTTCCGTGTTGTAATCTCTTGGGCCGAAACCGTCGTAGCGGTCAATGTAAACGGTTACAATATTCCGGCGATAGAGGGATTGTGGTATCAATTAGCGTCCCGAACCTGTTGAGTCCGTGGCGACGATCAAGGATGTTGCTCGCGAGGCGAAGGTGTCGGTGGCGACTGTCTCGCGTGCCTTCAACGACAGTGGTCCGGTAAGCGAAGCGACGCGGCAACGGATCCGGGATGTGGCCGCCCGGCTCCGTTATTCGCCTCATGGGGTTGCTCGAAGCCTCATTACGAGTACGACGCACACGATCGGAACGCTGCTGCCGGAGCTGTACGGGGAGTTTTATGCCGAGCTGATCCGTGGAATGGATCAGGCAGCCAGGCGGTGCGGCTACTATCTCCTCGTCTCGAGCTCGCGCGATGCCAGGGATGAGTTCGAGGCCGCGCTCCGTGCAATGCGCGGGCGCGTAGACGGGCTCATCGCAATGTCACCGCACCTCGACGCGGCGTCCGTCGTCGCCAACGTGCCGCCGACGTTGCCGACCGTGCTGCTCAACTGCGCCGTCTCGGGCGAGGGGTACGACGCGTTCACGATCGAGAACCTTCGTGGCGCGTACGACATGGTGCGGCATCTCCTCGGGTTGGGCCATCGCGCGATCGCCATGATCACGGGCGCGGAGGGGACCTACGACGCGACGGAGCGTCTGCGGGGCTATCGGAAGGCGATGCTTGAGGCGGGGATCGAGGTGCCTAACGAGTGGGAGCTGGCGGGGGATTTCTCCGAGGCATCGGGCCATCGCGCGGTCGAGGCGCTGCTGGCGCTCGACCCGCGGCCAACGGCGGTCTTCGCGGCGAACGACTCGATGGCGATCGGCGCGATGAGTGCGTTGCGCGAAGCCGGTCTCCGGGTGCCGGAGGACATGGCGGTGGCCGGATTCGATGACATCCCGATCGCGAGATACACGAGTCCGCCGTTGACATCGGTGCACGTCTCGATAGCCGAGCTCGGTGCACGGGCGGTGGAGACGCTGCTCGATGCGATGGTCAACAAGGGGAAACACTCCCGGCGCCACCAGCGGCTCGCGACGACGCTCGTAATCCGTCAATCATGCGGCGCCGGACTCCGGGCTTCGCCCGAAGGAGGCGGATGACCAGTAGCACCGCATGACTCGAAACCCACGACCGAACGACCGGCCAGGACTCCTCGTGATGCCTGGCCGGTTGTGTGTCGCGGGTCATCGATCGCCGGTCGTCCGTGACGGCTCGGTGTCCGCCGGGGCGCGCACTATGCAGAACGTCTCCAGCGCGGGCCGCAGCTCCGGCACGGGTACGGCATCCTGATCTCCGCCGGTCCGGCGTCGACGGACCTAACGAGTAGCCCCCTGGGGCGGTTGTCGTATCGCATTGCCTAACGAACCACTCGGCCATGCATCACGCCGGCGGTCGTCGTTCAGCGCTCGCCGGCAAACATCGGAGACGGAGGAGCTCCATGACCAGTGATGTCCGGATGTCGTCTTGCGCTCGGGTACCGAACCGCGTCGCTCCGCGCTGGCTCCTCGCCGGGGTCGTAGCCATGTTCGCGACGGTCGCCGGGCCGGCGAGCGCCCAGACCACCACCGGCAACATCCGCGGATACGTCCGCGGCCCCAACAACACCCCGGTCCCTGACGCGCAGGTCGCGGCGCTCAATCCGGCAATGGGGATGAACCGCGGGACCATCTCCAACTCCAGCGGCTTCTACACGCTCGCCGGTCTCCGGCCGGGCGACTACGAGATCACGGTCCGGCGCATCGGCTTCACACCGCAGACGCGGAACGTGACCGTGGGGATCGGCCAGACGGTCACGCTCGACTTCTCCATTCAGGAAGCGGCGACGCAGATCGCCGCCGTCGCCGTCGTCGCGACGCCGACCGAGACCGCTCGCACGTCGGAGGTCGGCACGAACGTGAGCGAGGAGCAGATCCAGCGGCTGCCGAACTTCGAGCGGAACTTCCTCGACCTCGCGCGTCTCGCGCCGGGAATCACGTCCCAGGCGGTCAACAGCACGGACAAGGTCTTATCCGCTGGCGGCCAACCACCCGAAGCCGTGAACGTCTTCGTCGATGGCGCGACGTACAAGAACGACGTGCTGCGCGGCGGTGTCGTCGGTCAGGACGCGAGCAAGGGTAACCCGTTCCCGCAGGGCGCGGTCCAGGAGTTCCGCATCATCACCCAGAACTACAAAGCCGAGTATCAGAAGGCAGCGAGCGCGATCATCACGGCAACCACGCGGAGCGGCACCAATCGGTGGGAAGCCGACGCGTTCGCGTTCGCCGTCGGCAAGTCGTACGTCGCAAAGGACGCATTCTCGGCGTCGCGCGGCGAGCCGCGGCCCGACTACAAGCGCCTTCAGGCCGGCGGCAGCCTTGGCGGACCGATCGTCCAGAACAAGCTCTTCTTCTTTGGGACGTACGAGTTCAACGGGCGCGACGAGCCGCAGTACGTGCGGTTAGGCGGCGACACGCTGTTCGCTCCCCCGTCGCTCGTCGATGAGCTGCGTCCACTCACCGGCCAGTCCACGAGCGAGTTCCGCGAACACCTGGGGTTTGGAAAGCTCACGTGGGCGAAGTCCGATCGAAGCACCATTGACGTCAGTGGCACACTTCGCAAAGACACCGATTTCCGTGGGTTCGGCGGACAGACGACGTTCCAGGGCGCCGAGAATCTGGACGTCAACGTGTACACCGGCGTCGCGAACTGGAAATACGCGGCCGACCGGTGGATCAATGAGGCGCAGGTCAACGTCCAGCACTTCACGTGGGGGAATATTCCGAAGTCCGTGACGCCGATCGTGCAGAACTACCTGCAATTGCTGAGAGTCGGTGGGAAGGACGCGACCCAGGACTTCACGCAGAATCGCGTCTCGCTCCGGAACGACATCACGAGAACGGCGGCGCATTGGGGAGGCGACCACACGCTCAAAGGTGGCGCGTATGTCGACTTCCTCACGTACGAAGCGGTCAAGAATCAGCAGGCGACGCCGGTCTTTCGGTATCGAAAGGACGAAGACTTCGCGCGGCCCTTCGAGGCCGTGTACGGATTCGGCGATCCGAAGGTCAACACCGACAATCAGCAATTCGGCGCCTTCATCCAGGATGATTGGTCGGTGACGCCGCGCCTCGTGTTGAATCTCGGCCTTCGGTGGGATGCCGAGACCAACATGATCAACAATGACTACGTGACGCCGACGCCGCTGGCCGATTCCCTCGCCGGCCCGCTCAACAGCCAGCTGTTCGTCGATCGCCCGGTCCTGAAATCCGACGGGTCCTGCTGCAACACCGTGAAGGTGCGCGTCATCGATGAGCTTGGCGGCCTGAATCGCTACGTTACGTCCGGAAGCTCCGACCGACCGATGTACCTCCGCGCATGGCAGCCGCGTCTGGGCGCGTCGTTCGATGTCTTCGGCAACAACCGCACGGTGCTCTTCGGCGGCGCCGGCATCTACTTCGATCGCAACTACTGGAACACGCTGTTCGACGAGCGATTCCGCCGACAGTACAACGTCCCGCTCATCTCGTTCCGCGATGCGTGCCCGCCGGGCAGTCCGGTCAACTGCGTGGTCTGGGATGCGAAGTACCTGGACCCGAACCAGCTCAAGACGCTATCCGGCACCGCGGGGCTTCCGGAAGTGTTCCTCGTCGCGAACGACCTCAAGCCGCCCAAGTCGTATCAGTTCAGCGGGGGCGTTAGGCAGGGGTGGGGGCGGTCGCTCGTTACGCTCTCGTACAACGGCGTTCGCGGCGAGAACGGGATGAACTTCGTCCGCGCCTCGCCATTCGGAGGCCTCGGGCCGAACTACCTGACCGCGTTCGTGACGGACGATCGCGTGAAGAGCTGGTACGACGCGATGCAGCTGCAGCTCGATCGCCCGATCGCCTCGGACACCCGCTGGGGCGGCTCCATCGCATACACGCTCGCGCGCTCCCAGGAGCAGGGACAGACCACCGATCTCTTCTGGGGCTTCAATGACAAGTATCCGACGGTCGGGGACCTGCCGAAGCGCCGCGCGCCTGGTAACCAGACGCACACGATCACGGCGAACGGCATCGCCAGGATCCCGTGGGAGGTCTACTTCAGCACGATCATCAACCTCGGGTCCGGCCTGACCGTGAATGCCCTCGACAACACGAACGGCAGCGCGTTCGGTCAGCAGGTCAGCTACGTCTATTCGCCGCCGACGAAGCCGTTCCTCGGCATCGGACACGTCTTCGCGTATCAGAACGTCGATCTTCGGCTGGAGAAAGCCTTCGCGTTCGCCAGCGCACAACGGCTCAGCCTCGTCGTCGACCTGTTCAACGCGTTCAACAACGCGAACTACGGTTGCTACAACACGACCATCGAGAACCCACCAAACCCGAACTACAACACGCCGGGATGTGCCGGACTTGGCCGGCGGCTTCAGATCGGCCTTCGCTACGGGCTGCAGCCGATCGCTCAGGCCGGGACACAGACCAGATGAACGAGCGAGCGCTTCGGCGGAGCTCACACACGTGGTACACGGCGGCGCGCTTGCGCGCCGCCGTTGTCTTGGCCCTTGGCGTCTCGACATCCGCGTTAGGCTGCAACCGGCCGGCCACTGCTCCGGTTGCTCCGCAGCCGGTGGCGGTCGATGCGCGTCGCGCGGACGCGTTTCTCGACACGCTCCAGCACCGGACGTTTCAGTGGTTCTGGGACACGACCGACCCGCGAACCGGCCTGACGCCAGACCGCTGGCCTTCCCGGACCTTCTCCAGCGTTGCCGCGGTCGGTTTTGCCCTCACCGCGTACCCGATTGGCGCGGAACGTGGGTACGTGACTCGCACCGCCGCGGCCGAGCGCGCGCTCACGACGCTGCGATTTCTCTGGCAGTTGCCGCAGGGCGAGACCGCAACGGGCGTCGCCGGCTACAAGGGCTTCTTCTACCACTTCCTCGACTTCGAGAAAGGCCATCGTTTCGAGAAGGTCGAGCTGTCCACGATCGACACGTCGCTGCTCCTCGCCGGCGCGCTGTTCTGTCAGTCGTATTTCGCCGACACAGCGGGCGCCGAGGTGGCGATTCGCGCGTACGCCGACTCGCTCTACCGTCGCGTGGAGTGGACGTGGCCGAGGAACCGGCCGCCGGCGGTGAACATGGGGTGGAAGCCGGAAGAGGGGTTCCTGCCCTTCGACTGGCGCGGGTACGACGAAGCGATGATCCTCTACGTGCTCGCGTTAGGCTCGCCCACGTACGCGGTGGAGCCGTCGGCGTGGGACGAATGGACGAAGAACTACCAGTGGCGCGACTTCTACGGCCAGCAGCACGTGAACTTCGCGCCGCTGTTCGGGCATCAGTACTCGCACGTGTGGGTCGATTTCCGTGGCATCCGTGACGCGTACATGCGCGGGAAAGGCATCGACTACTTCGAGAACTCGCGCCGCGCGACCATCTCGCAGCGCGCGTACGCGATCGACAACCCGTACAAGTGGGTTGGGTACGGAGCGACCGAGTGGGGTCTCACGGCATCGGACGGACCGCGCGATGGGCCAATCACGGTCGGCGGCGTCCCGCGCGTGTTCTTCACCTATTCGGCTCGCGGCGCCGCGTGGAACGAGATTCGTGACGATGGAACGCTCGCCCCCACGGCGGTCGGCGGGTCGGTCCCCTTCGCGCCGGAGATCACGATCCCCGCGCTGATCGCCATGCGCGAGAAGTACGGCGACCGCCTCTTCGCGAAGTACGGCTTTCTGGATGCGTTCAACGCGACGTTCCCGCGCACGGGCCTAACGCCGCAGGCGGGGACGGTTGCGCCCGGAGTCGCGTGGTTCGACAGCGATTACCTCGGCATCGACCAGGGGCCGATCGTCGCGATGATCGAGAATCATCGCTCGGGGCTCGTCTGGCGGGTGATGCGTACCAACCCGTACATCAAGACCGGCTTGAAGCGCGCAGGGTTCACCGGAGGTTGGCTTGATAACTAGCTCGTCATCCCGAGCAGATTTGTCATCCCGAGCGAAGCGAGGGATCCTCATCATCCTGATAGAGGGCCCTTGCTCGGGACGATGAGGATCCCTCGCCTGTCGGCTCGGGATGACAGCTCGACGGCTCGGGTCGACAGAGGCGTCGTGCTGATCCTCGCGGCGCTCGCGATCGGGTGCACGAGCGCGTCCGCTCGCGACACGGACACCATACGGCTCTGGGCCATGGGCCGCGAAGGCGAGGTCGTCGCGCAGCTCATCCCCGACTTCGAGCGCGAGAACCCCGGCATCCGCGTGCGCGTGCAGCAGATCCCGTGGAGTGCCGCGCACGAAAAGCTCCTCACGGCGTTCGTCGGCGAGGCGACACCCGATATCGCCATGCTCGGCAACACGTGGGTGCCGGAGTTCGTCGCGCTCGACGCACTCGCGCCACTCGACTCCCTCGTTGCGCAATCGCGATCCCTGTCACGGGCCGACTTCTTCCCGGGCGCCTGGAGCACCAACGTCGTCGACAGCGTGACGTACGGTGTCCCGTGGTATGTCGACACGCGCGTGCTGTTCTATCGCACCGATCTGCTGAAGGCCGCCGGCTACGACAGCGTTCCTGCCGCGTGGCCCGACTGGCGCGAGGCCATGGTTCGCATCAAGGCGCGCATGGGACCTCGGCAATACCCCATTCTGGCACCGACGACGGAATGGCCGCCCCCGGTCATCCTCGGCTTGCAGACCGGCGCTCCGTTGCTTCGGGACGACGGTAAGTACGCCTGGTTCACTGACCCGCGGTTTCGCCGCGCGTTCGAGTTCTATGTCGGATGGTTTCGTGACGGCCTCGCACCGAAGGTGAGCGGCAGCGAGGTGTCGAACCTGTATCAGGAGTTCGCCCGCGGGAACATCGCGATGTACATCAGCGGTCCGTGGCAGATCGGGGAATTCCGCAACCGCCTCCCGCCGGAGGCACAGGGCACCTGGATGACCGCGCCACTTCCAGGGCCGGAGGGACCCGGAGTGTCCATGGCCGGTGGAGCGAGTCTCGTCGTGTTTCGCGGATCGTCGCGAAAGTCCGACGCGTGGAAGATCGTGGAGTACCTCTCACGGCCCGAGGTCCAGCTTCGGTTCTACGCGCTCACTGGCGATCTCCCGCCAACGCGCACCGCGTGGGCCGACACCACGCTCGCGAACAATCGTTATGCACGCGCGTTCCGCGAACAGCTCGAGCGAATGGTGCCGCTCCCGCAGGTGCCCGAGTGGGAGCAGATCGCCACGAAGGTGTTCGAGTACGGCGAGCAGGCCGTCCGCGGCCGCATGACGGCGGACAGCACGCTCGCGGCGCTCGATCGCGACGTGAACGGGTTGCTCGAGAAGCGTCGCTGGATGGCCGAGCAGGCGGAGAAGGCACGGAAAGCGGGACCGTGAGGAGGCCGGCGTGAGTGCACCGGTGCGGCCGGCGCGCCTGCCGGCGGAAGGCACGAATGCCGCGTGGCTTTTCCTCGCGCCCGCGCTCGTGCTCATCGGCGTGTTCTTCTTTCTGCCGGTCGCGGCGGCGCTGCTCCTGAGTCTCACGGACTTCGACATCTACGCCGTGGCGTCGTCCGAGAACACGCGGTTCGTAGGGCTGGATAACTACGTGCAGTTGCTCAAAACGCCGCTCTTCTGGTCGTCGCTCAGAAACACGTTCTACTTCGCGCTCGTGGGTGGGCCGCTCACGATCGCCGTGTCACTCGGTGCTGCGCTCCTCCTGAACGCGAAGCTCGTGCGATGGCGGTCGGTCTTCCGCACGATCTACTTCACGCCGTTCGTGACGACGCTCGTGGCCGTGGCGATCGTGTGGCGGTACCTCTACCACACACGCTACGGGCTGCTCAACTACGCGCTGGGCGCGTTAGGCATCGAGCCGATCGACTGGCTCGGCGATCCCCACTGGGCCATGCCCGCGATCATCCTCATGGCGGTGTGGAAAAATTTCGGCTACAACATGCTCATCTTCATCGCCGGCCTGCAGAGCATTCCCGACGAGCTCTACGACGCCGCGAACGTCGATGGCGCGGGGCCGGTGCGCCAGTTCATGAACATCACGCTGCCGATGCTGGGGCCCACGCTGCTGTTCGTCGGCGTCATCACGATGATCGGCTACTTCCAGCTCTTCGCAGAGCCGTACGTGATGACGCAGGGTGGTCCCCTCCGCAGCACGACGAGCGTGGTGCTCTACATGTACGAGGAGGGGTTCCGCTGGTGGCGGATGGGATACGCCGCCGCGATCGCGTTTGTGCTGTTTGTCGTGATTCTGATCGCGACGTTGGTACAGTTCCGGATTCAGAGGGAACGATGAAAACGGGAGGCGGGAAGCGGGAGACGGGAATCGGAGCTGGCAGCCATCAGCTGGAAGC
>JBKOYV010000439.1:0-12281 GCA_046725585.1 Gemmatimonadota bacterium
GCGCACTTCCGATCCCCTTTGTGCGGTCGGCGTTCGCCACGGCGACGTCGTACTCGGCAAGCTGCGCGTCGGACGCGATGTCGATCGTGGCGTCGATCTGCGTCGCGCTCACGACCGTCGCACTCCGGACGATGACATGAGGGTCGGCGACGCCGTTGCGCTGCCACTCGATCATTGCACCCGTGGCGAACCCACTCCCGGTGATCGTGACCTGCTCGCCGGTTTGTCCCTGGTGACCGTAGGAGGGATTGGTTGCGGTTACAGTGACGCCCGTGGCGCGCTGCATCAGGACGGTGGGCAACCTGTTGGGTGAGGTTACCGCTCGATCGGTGCAGCTCGTTGTGCCCAGGGCACTCAGCCCGAGCAACGCGATCGTCGCAGGACGGTTGAGAAATTGGCGGGGCGGCAGTCGCACGGGTCGGCTCCTTGGCGAGCGTTAGGCGTCGTTGGAAGCGGCTAGTTCGGTGACACGGATGCCGACCGGACGATTTGCGAATCTGCTCCGAATCCGCTGCCCCCACTCAGCGCGAACCCGGCCCAGTAGTACGGGCTCGCATACCGCGGGTCATGGAGTAGATCGCGTTGTGCCGCCGCGAGCGCGTCCGCGACAGACAGGCGCGAGAGCCGCGCGTAGAAGCGCTCGGCCAGCGTTGACGCACCCACGTCATCGATGCGCCAGAGCGTGGCGATCACGTACGACGCACCTGCAGCCAGGAATGCCTGGGCGAGCGTTGGTTCGCCGGTGCCGGACACCGGATCGCGGCTCCACCTCCAGTCCACGCCCGTCTCGCACCCCGACACGAAAACGAGTGGACTGCGGATCGCGAGGGAGAGCAGTTCGTGTACCTCGAGACGACCGTCGTTGATCGATCCGCCGCCCGGCGAGCTCGCGAGCTCGATGTGGGAGAACATCGGATTTCGACTGTCGAGCACACCATGAGTCGCCACGTGCACAACGCTGCCGCTGGCGAGTGCCGCCCGGAGCGCTGTTTCGGTGGCTCGCGGTCCGGTCCAGATTCGCGGGCCGCTCGCAAAGTTGCTGAGCGTCCCGATCTCGCGGGCGCTCGCGGTGAGCTGCTGGTCGAAGGGTGCAAAGCCGTCAGCGCCGACGTCGCTGAGGCGTGCGCCGCGCTCCCGGAGCGACGGCAGCGCCGCGGCCGAGGGCAGAAGTGTGAGCGCGACATCTTCGACCAGGAAGCGACCCGACGTGCCGTCCTGCAGCGCGGCGAACGGGACTTGCCCGAGGACTCCGTGAGGCACCACGATCAGGCGCGACACGCCGCGCAGCAGACCGCGCGTGCGAAGTGGCGCCACGAGCACGGTGTCGAGAGCCCATGCTGCCGCGAGGCCGGTACGCCAGTCAGGACGCGGCGTTCCCCAGAGATCGCGGAGGAGCCGCACCCGCTCGACGAGTGCGTCGCGGTCGAGCTGTGAGCCACGCACGTGCTCGACCCGCACGCCCCGCCGATCGACGGCGAAGATCAGCAAGCCCTGACGCGTGAGCAGGTACTCGACGAGAAGCTCGCCGGGCTCGAGAGCCTCGCGCACGCGCGGGACCGAGACCGAGGTTGCGCCGATCACCGCTGCGGGGCGAGGTGCGCGCTCCACGGCGCGGCTCATGAGCACTTCGTACTCGTCACGCGCCGCCGCGAGTTGCGCCACGAGGTCAGCACCGGCGCTGTCCGTCGTAGTCGCGGCGGGTCCGCGTTGCGGCCGACCGGACGGGCCGCCTCGCCGAAGTCGCTCGACGAGGCCGTCGATGCGCTGAAGCAGCTCGGCGCGTTGTTGGAGCGTCGGCGCAATCGCCGACGACGTAGCGGCGTCATCGCGCAGGGCGCCGAGGTGCGACAGGAGCTCCCGCCCCCGAGCAGCGTCCGCGACGACGAACGCTTCCTCCGTGCGCCGGAGCCGAAGGAGCACCAGCGCGAGGTCCGCGTACACGTCCGCGCGATCGGCGACGAACGCGGAGCGCAACATGTCCGACGGGAGGCTGCCGCGGGTCGCTTCGAGCGCCGCCACGGCCCGCCGACCGGACGCCACGGCAGAGTCGAGCTGGCCGAGTCGCGCCCACCCGCGCGCGGCGAGCGCGCCCGCTTGCCATCCGATGCCGGCGTCGAGCGCGAGGCTTGTCGAGTCGATCGTGCGCAGCGCCTCGAGCGCGCCGGGGGAATCGCCTAACGCGTCAGCCGCGCGGGCGGCCTCGAGCGCGACTGCGCTGCGCGCGCCGCGCACGCCCGTCTGCGCCGCGACGGCGCGGGCCTCACGGAGTCTAGCGGTCGCGCCGGCGTGGTTCCCTGTGCGCGCTTCCACTTCGGCGAGCAGTACGAGATCATCCACCTGTTCGAGCGGCTCTACAGACGCTCGATGCAGGCGGAGCGCCTCGGTGGCTGCGGCGCGCGCGCGGCCGGATTTGCCGAGCGCGAGCTCGGCGGAGGCTGTGCCGCGCAAGATGCTCGCGAGGTTTGACGCGGCGCCGGTCGTGCGGGTGATGGCGTCGGCCTGCCGGAAGAGGCGTGCTGCCCGACGCTGGTCACCGAGAGCGGCGTGCAGGTCGGCGAGCAAGCGGAGGGATTCGCTCTCCTCCGCACGGGCGTGATCGCGGCGGTCGAGCGCGAGCGCCGAGTCCAGCGCGGCGAAGGCGCGGTCGTACTCGCCAGTTAGCTCGAACGCGGTCGCGAGCTGCCGCCACACGTTACGGTCGCCGGCCGCGTACCCGGTTCGCGCGTAGAGTTTGTGTGCCGTGTCCAGCTTGGCGATCGCAGGTCGCGGATTGCCTTCCCAGACGTCGATCATCGCCTCGTTGGCGAGACCATTCGCCTCCGTCTGTGAGTCGCCAAGCTGGCGACTCGCCGCGCGCTGCGCGCGATGGCCTTCGCGAGCGCCACGCAGGTCTCCGAGATATCCCGCCGCGAGAGCAGCATTGCCCGCGACCTTGGCGACGCCCTCGGGGTCATTCACTGCACGGGCGCTTGCGAGGGCCTCGGCGAACCGGGCAGCCGCCTCTTCGTTGCGATTCCTCTCGAGGTCGACCAACCCGAGGGCGTTGAGCGTGCGCCAGCGCAGTCGAGCGTCCTGCGGGCGACTCTCGAGCGACAGCGCCTCGTCCTCGAGCGAGCGCGCGCTGTCGAGATTACCGAGCTTCCAATGCGCGAGGCCGAGCCAGGTCAGCATTCGCGCCTGACCAGCCGAGTCCGCGGCTTGGCGCGTTAGGCGCAACCCGACGGTCCAGAGAGCGACGGCGCTGTCGTACGCTCCCGCGTCGTACCGTGTCTTCGCCACAGACCAGACCGAGTCGGCTGTCGTCCGCGACTCGCGACTGGACGAGCCCTCGGGCGTGCGCGACGTCAGGCGCTCGCCGCGGCCGCATCCGTCGACGGCCGCGGCGAGCAAGAGCGCGAGCACATGCCCGCGCGCCAGTGTCACGGCGCGACCAGCAACCGTCGCGGGCCCGACGTGGCCGCGATGCCGTCGGCGATTGCGTCGACACGCCAGAAGTAAGTGCGGCCGGGCTCGAGCGAGACCGCGGCGGGGAGGGTAACGCTTGTATCGCGGGTCTCTCGTGACCACACCGGCTCGCCACTCTGCGTGAGCAGCGTGAACCGGTACGTGTCGGTTGTCGCGGGGTGCCAGCTGAACGCGGCGCCCTGAGCGCGGATCGTGGCGGCATCCGCCGGCGCGGCCGCCGCCATTACGGTTTCACTCTCTCTGAGCGTGGTGTCCGGCGCGCGAACGGCGGAGATCTGCTCACCGGGACCGTTGGGTTGTCGCGCCAAGACGCTGAGGACGAGTCCCGCCGCGAGGATCCCTGAACCGATAGCCACCCGGGGCCAACCGGCACGCGATCGTGCGCGAGCCGGGGCGGCGGTGCCTGCGCGCGCCTCGACCACGTTGGCGTTAGCCGCGTACGAGTCGGCCACGTTCAGTATCGCCATCGCCTCGTGGCGGCACTCCGGGCACTGGTCGAGGTGTTCCTCGGCCGCTCGACGCGCGTGGGTATCGAGCGCGTGGTCGATGTAGCTAGCCAACTCGCTTGCGGTCAGATGCCCGTTGTCCACGGCATGCTTAGAAGAGAGAAGGGCAAAGTGGTCCACGACGCTCTCACGGTGGCGGCGTACACGGAGATGTCACGGATGCGGGCCACGGACTTGCGCGCGATCGCGCATGGACTCACGGCCGCGAGCTCTCGATTCCCGCCGCGGTCAGTTCGGCCTTGAGCATCGCGAGCACTCGGTCGATCCGGCGGTACACGTGAAACGGTGAGGGAGCGCCAAGCAGACGCGCGATCTCTGGTACGGAGCGACCGTCCTCGAAGCGTAGCCGGAGGAGCAAGCGGTCCGAGGTCTCCAGCCGCTGAAGCGCCGCCTTCAACACGTCGGACAGCTCGGCCCGTCTGATCGCGTCGTCGGGAGCACCGTCATCGCCTGCCGTGATCTCGCTGACCTCCACCTCCGCTGCGACGAGGTCGACAAGCTGGCGGCGCTCGCGCCACCGGTCATCGAGTGGTGTCGCGCCTTGGGGTCGGCCGTAGCGCCGGCGGTGTTCGTCCACACACAATCGACGTGCGACTGCAACGAGCCAGGTTGTGAACTTCCCGCTCCCGTCGCTCAGAAAACAGCGCAACCGGCGACAGTCGTCGGCGCGGAGCGCATCGAGCACGAACGTGTAGCGGTCCATGATGGCGTCTCGCTCGCCGCCGAGGCTCCTCGCGGTGTGCAGCATCAACGCGCTGAACTCGGCCAGAAATACAGCCCAGCAGCGATCCCGCTCGCCCGGTTCGCGGGCGGAGAGGAGGCGTTGTAGCGACTCGGGATGCGCTATTCCCATGGAGCACTTGGTGTGAGCGGGCCCAACCGTTCGGCCAGAGGGTAATGCTGCAGAGAATGAGTGTCAACAAAGTCACCGCGCTACGGTCGCACTGTTTAGCTGCGCGTGGCTCTCCTGGCGTCAGTTCGGCGGCCGGTGCTCGCTCGTCGTGCGCGCAGGGAGCGGGCGATGAACACGGTACGGTGAAACGCCGTGCCTAACGCACCGATGCCGATGGTCCACACGGGTAGACGATCACGGTCCCCGGGACGCTCATCTCGTGTCGAGAGGCTTCCCGGGGGTAGGAATCGCCATTCCCGATTCCCGGTACGAACGGCCAATAGTCTCGCGCTCGACACGGCACATAGTCTCGTAGGTCGAGGATACGTGACGAGGTGTCATGAGAGCGCCCATCGATTGGCTCGCTGCCACGCTCCTGATCGGTCTGATTGGCCCTCCGCGAATAGCCCCAACCGCGGTCGACTCGCTGCGGATGGCTGAGGCGCGAGCGCCGGAGACGGTTCCGGCCGCGATCGCCCAGCAGAGCCCGATCGACATCCGCGGCGATGACCTGCAGCTCCTGAAAAAGCAGGCCGTTCCGTCGCTCACGTTCCACTACGGCACGCACGCGACGGTCGACCTAGAGAATACCGGGGCGCCTAACGAGGAAGCCACCGTGCGGGCGAACGTGGCACCCGGCGGCGGTGAGATTCGCGTTGGCAACCGTGTCTATCGACTCGTGCAGTTCCACTGGCATACGCCGGCGGAGCACGAGCTGGACGAGCAGCGCTTCCCCATGGAGATGCATCTCGTGCACGCGGGTGCGGACGGTTCGACGGTGGTGATCGGCGTCTTTCTCCGCGCCGGAGCCGCGAATGCCACACTGGCGCCGATGTTCAGCCAGCTGCCCAACCGTTCGGGCGGGCACGTGAAGGTGACGCAGGTCGACCTGAAGGCTCTGATCCCGCCCCATGAAGAATCCGCGCGATACACCGGGTCCCTGACGACGCCACCCTTTACCGAAGGCGTACGCTGGATCGTGATCGCCCCGCCGATCGACGTCTCGCGGGACCAGATCGCGGCGTTCGCCGCGCTCTTTCCCGAAGGAAATGCGCGCGCGGTGCAGCCGATCAACGGGCGTCGCGTCGCCACGGACGACAGCCATTTCGAGCGCGACGAGGGCGTGTCGGCGAATCGTATTCACTGAGCGGAACTCCGGCCGTGTGGCGCTCCTCGTCGGTGGCGCCCCGCCAGCCATTGTTAGGCAACGGGTCGTCCCGACGATTCGTCCCAACCTGGGATGAGCCGTTGAGAGGCCGAGGCCGTCGATTGTTCATCGTCTCCGGATAATTCGCCCGGTCACGGCGAGTGCGCGGCTGGTCCCCCGAGCATGGCCCGTTCGGACCGCGCCCATCGACGTTGTGCATGATCGCCCATTCGTCAGGGAACTGCCAACATCGGAGGGATCATGAAGGGATGTTTCCGTCGGACACTCGCGCTCGCGGGCCTCGCCCTTCCCGTGAGCATCGGCGCGCAGCAGGCACCGGCCGTCACAGGACAGGGCGGCACCATCGCAGGGACGGTCCGTGATCGTACCACGCAGCAGCCGATCGCGTCGGCGCAGGTCTCGCTCGTCGGGACGACGCGTGGCGCGCTCACCAACGACCAGGGCGCGTATCGGTTGACCAACGTGCCGGCCGGCGCCTATCAGCTTCGCGTGCTGCGCATCGGGTACCAGGCGTCCGTCCTGCCGGTGACGGTCACCAACGGCCAGACCGCCGCGCTCGACGCCACGTTAGGCGCTACCGTCGTCACCCTCGACCAGGTCACGGTCACCGCGACGGGCGAGCAGATCCGCCAGCGGGAGACGGGGAGCAGCGTCGCGACGATCGCGCCGGCAGCCGAAGAGCTGGCGGCCACCAGCAACTTCACCGATGTGATGAACTCGCGCGCCACCGGGGTCTACGTCCAGCAATCGAACGGCGCGGCCGGAACCGGGTCGCGCATCCGCGTGCGCGGCGCGAACTCACTCTCCCTCTCCAACGAGCCGTTGCTCATCATCGACGGCGTTCGGGCCAACAACGACGTCGGCAACCGCGACCAGGTCAACATCTCGTCCGCGAACACGCTCGGGACGAACGTCGCGACCGGTGGTCAAACGACGTCACGCATCAACGACATCAACCCGGAAGACATCGAGACGATCGACGTCATTCGCGGGCCCGCCGGTGTCGCGCTGTACGGAACGGCGGCGGCAAACGGCGTCATCCAGATCACGACCAAGCGCGGGCGTTCGGGCTCGACCCACTGGAACGGACACTTCGAAGGCGGGCAGAGCCGGAACGAGACCGATTTTCCCGACAACGTCGCGATGCGCGGGACCAACTCGACCGGCGCGGTCGTGCAATGCAACATCGACGCGCGGACCCGCGGGATCTGCACGCCCGACGAGATCGTCGCGCTCAACCCGCTCACGAATCTGAGCCCGTTCCGCACCGGGAAACGCCGCGCGATGGGCCTAAACGCGTCCGGCGGCACGGAGGTGTACAGCTTCTTCGTCGGCGGCGACTACGACGGGGAAACCGGCGTGTTTCCCACGAGCTTCTCTCGCAAGGCCTCGCTGCGCGGCAACGTTCGCGCACAGGTCAGAAGCAACTGGGACATCTCGTTCAACAACAACTTCGTGCGCGACAACACCGAGTTGCCCATCAGCGACAACAGCACGCTTGGCTACATGGGCGTCGGATTGCTCGGGCGTCCGCTGCAGTCGGACACGTTGAACGGCGGGTGGTTCAATCGCATCGGGCCGGAGCAGATCGACTACCTGAGCGTCGACGTTCGGACGAACCGGTACAACACCTCGCTGAACTCGACCCTGCAGGCACTGCCGTGGCTCAGCTTCGCCGGTGTCGCGGGGCTCGACTACGTGAACCAGCTCACGAAACAGGTCATTCCTCCGAACCGGGTGTTCGTGGCCGACCTTCCGCAGGGCAGCGTCGACTCGAACCCGTACAACATCTACAACTGGACAGCACAGGGAACCGCGACTGCGACGTTCACGCCGTACCCCGACATCCGCTCGTCCACGCAAGTCGGCGCACAATACGCACAGGAGACGTTCCAGGGGACCGCCGCGCGCGGTGCCGTGCTGACCCCCGGTTCGGCCTCGCTCAGCGGCACGAGTGCGCGGTTCCGGGTGCAAGAGTACAACACCGACAACATCTTGTTAGGCATCTTCGCCCAGGAGCAGGTTGCGTGGCGCGACCGGGTGTTCCTCAACCTGGGCATACGCGGCGATCGCAACAGCGCCTTCGGCGAACGGTTCGGATGGGTCTACTATCCGACCGTCAACGCGTCCTGGGTGACGAGCGAAGAGGGGTTCTGGCCGCAGAACCCCGTGGTATCGTCGCTCCGGTTGCGGGCGGCGTATGGCCAGTCCGGCCGCCAGCCGAATTTCCGCGACGCGATCACGTACATGAACCCGACCGCCGTCCGGGTGGACAACGCCGAGCTGCCGGCGCTGACGTTCACGCAGGCGGGCGTGGGCGATCCGACGCTCAAGCCCGAGCGGACGGCGGAGCAGGAGTTCGGCTTCGACGCGGGCATCTGGAACGATCAGCTCAACCTGCAGGTCACGTATTACTCGAAAACGACACGCGATCTCCTCGTACAGCGTCCGCTGGCCGTGTCCGTCGGCGGGTCGGACACGCGATTCGAGAACATCGGACGCATGCAGAACCGCGGGTGGGAAGTGCAGCTCTCCGGCGCCATAGTCAGGACGGATCCAGTGCAGTTCGAGGTCCTGCTCGGCGGCACCTTCAACGAGAACAAGCTCGTGGAGCTCGGCGAGGGAATCGCCCCGATCACGCTCAACAGTGCGCGCCAGCAGCACCGAAGCGGGTACCCGGCCGGCGGATGGTGGCAACGGCCGTACACGTACAGCGATGCGAACAACGACGGCATGATCGCTCGCACCGAGGTCACGCTGGGCGATACGTCGGTGTACCTGGGAAATCCGCTTCCGAAGCGGGAGATCCAGTTCCAGCCGTCGCTGACGCTGTACAAGAACGTGCGGGTCCAGGCGCTGTTCAGCTATCGTGGCGGCTACATGACCCTGAACAACACCGACCGCTTCCGGTGCGCGTTCGCGCAAAACTGTCGCGCGATCAACGACCCGAGCTCGCCGTTGGCGGATCAGGCGGCAGCGATCGCGGCATTGCTCACGACTGACGCGGGGTACATCCAGGACGCGACGTTCACACGACTTCGCGAGGTCTCGGTGACGTTCAACGCGCCGAAACGCTGGGCATCGATGGCGCGGACCAACGCGCTGAGCCTAACGTTGGCGGGCCGTAACCTGGCGACGTGGACTGATTACAAGGGGCTCGATCCCGAGGTGACGTCCACGCCTAACCAGAACTTCTCGACGTCGGACTTCCTGACACTGCCGCCGGTTCGGTATCTGACGGCGCGCATCAACCTGGCGTTCTAGGTGTCCGAGCCTTGTCATCCCGAGCCGACAGGCGAGGGATCCTCATCGTCCTGATAGAGAGCCCTCTATCGGGAGCCTGAGGATCCCTCGCTGCGCTCGGGATGACAAAGGCCTGACGGCTCGGGATGACATGGTTCGGAATTACAGCGACAGCCAATGACCTCAATTCCTTCGCTATCCATGACCATACTGAAGCGTCAGCGCGCTGCGATGGCGGTGCTCACGGCGATGGCCGTGACGTTCGCCGCGGCGTGCAATACCGATGAAGTGCTGAGCGTCCAAGATCCGGACGTCGTGCGTCCCGGGGCGCTCGAGGATTCGACCAGTCTCGCAATCTGGCTCTCCTCCGCGTACGCCGAGGTGCTCGCTGGCTACGATGGCGGCACCTTCGAGGGGATCGTGAACTACTCGGGCCTCTTCAGCGACGAGTTCATCCAGACCGAGTCGTTCCCAACCCGGTTCGAGGTGGACACGCGGAACATGCTCGTGGGCAACGTGAGCCTGCGCGACGTATTCCGTGAGCTATCGCGCGGGCGCGCATCGGCGGAGCGGGCGGCGCGCAAGTTCGTGGAGTTCGAGAAGCCGAACGAGCTTGGCCACGCTGAAGCACTGAACCTCGCCGGCTTCGCGTACATCCTTTTCGGTGAGAACTATTGCTCGGGCGTGCCGTTCAGCACGCTGAACGAGGACCAGTCGATCACCTACGGCGAGCCGCAGACGACGCAGGAGATTTTCGAGTCGGCGATCGCCAAGTTCGACAGCGCCCTGACCATTGCGAGCGCCATCACGAGTGCGAGGGCGACCGCCCAGGTGAACCTTTCGCGCATCGGACGCGGCCGCGCGCTCCTGAACCTCGCCCGGTTCGCCGATGCGGCGACGGCGGTGACGGGCGTCCCCGCCGACTTCAGGTTCGAGCTGCAGCACTCCGACAACTCGACCCGACAGAACAACGGCGTGTGGTCGCTTTCGATCAACGGCGGACGGTGGGGCGTGGCGGAGAAGGAGGGGACGAATGGACTGCCCTTCCGCAGCGGGAGCGATGTGCGCGTCGCGAGTCGTCCGCGATCGCTCAACAACGGAAATGGGTTCGACGGCGGCCCTATGTTCGAGGCGCTCAAGTATCCAGCGCGCACGACCGCCATCACGCTGGCGGATGGCGTCGAGGCGGAGCTCATCAAGGCGGAGGCGCAGCTCCGGGCCAGCGACGCGTCAGGCTTCCTCGCGACGTTGAACGCGTTGCGCGCGAACTCGGCGGTGCTCTCCGTGCGAGGGTACCCGGCCAACGCGTTCGCAGCGCTCGCGGATCCCGGGACGGACGTGGGACGTCAGAATCTGCTGTTCCGTGAGCGCGCCTACTGGCTGTTCCTCACGGCCCACCGTGTGGGTGACCTGCGGCGCCTGGTTCGGCAATACGGCCGCGGCGCGGAGGTCGTATTCCCCACGGGTCCGTACAGCTCGAACGGCCGCACGACCATCTACGGCACGGATACGAGCTTTCCGATTCCTGTGGAGGAGCTGAACAACCCGAATGTCCAGCAGGACCCGCCGCCTAACCTGAAGGGGTGCCTCAACCGCGACGCATGAGCGTCCACGCCGCGTTATGCGGCGTGGAGGAGGATCCGAACAGGGAAGGGCCCGGCCCGGTAAGGGGTCGGGCCCTTCACCGTCCAGGGGGCGTTAGTTGGCGCCGCTGGGCCACTTGGACGAAAGTAGGATAGAGCCTCTGTCCCATCTGTCGCGATCCTTTCTTAAGGCCTACAGGGGGATCGATTGAGAATCAGACTCTCGCCATGCCTCGCGCTGGTCGGCGCCTTGGCGGCGCCGCAGAGTATCGTGCTTGCCCAGAGGGAGACGTCTTCGGGCGTCGAGGTCGAGAAGGACATCGCGCTGCTGCGACGCAACCTGCGCTCCGAGAAGAAGAAGATCATCGCCGCGAACGTACCGCTCACCGAGACGGAGGCGACGAAGTTCTGGCCGGTGTACGACCAGTACGCCGCCGAGATGGGCAAGAACAATGACCAGCTGGACTCGCTGATCAGGGATTATGCGGCGAATCAGAAGACGCTGACGGATGCGCAGGCAATCGACTTGACCAAGCGATGGAGCGCAATACAGGTCCAGGTGGCGCAGACGCGGCAGAAGTACGTTCCGATCATCGAGAAGGTGATCCCGGGAAGGAAGGCGGCGCTCTTCTTTCAGATCGACCGCCGGCTGTACACCCTGATGGACGTCCAGATCGCGTCGGAGATCCCGCTCATCACCCAGTGAGGCTGCCGCGACGGGCCCCTAACGAGTACTGTCAGCGGTGCGGGCCTGCGACGTCGGCGTGGGCGCCGCCGCCGTTCGGTGTTCGCGGTGGCGCTTCACCCACTCGAGCCGCAGATCCGACACGCCCTGAAGGGCGAGCAGCAGAACGAGCGGCGCGGCGGCGGAAACCAGTCGCCGTCGCGCCGCCGGCAGCGACCGGCAGTACACGCCTACGCCGAGCACGCACAGGAGTGCCTGCACAAGGAAGTCCGCCCCGGGTTGCCGAATGATACCGAGACCGACAGGCGGTCCGCCTAACCACAGCGGCTTGAACCCGGTCACGTAGTCCAGTAACGGGTGCGACAGGTAGATCGCGAAGACCGTCGCGGCGGCACGCGTCGACCGCCGCCACACCCAAACGGCCGCAGCCGCGGCCGCAGCCGCAACCAGTACGAACGGAAACGCGTGAGAGTACAGGTCCGGTTGCGCGTGCGGCGTGAGCGGGTACACGACGAACTCCACCCAGTCACATGCCTGCGACGCGAGCACGAGGACCCACAGCGGTGGGTCGCTTCGCGCGGCGCGCGTCGCGAGCGCGATCGCAACGTGGCCCGTGTACATCTAGTCAGCGAGGTCCACGCAGCCAGGCGTCGAGGGCGACGACCCCGGCGAGGGCGGCGAGCATTGCGATGACGTGCAGGAACCCGATGAACATTGTGGCCGACCGAAGAGGACTGGG
>JBKOYV010000168.1:0-12834 GCA_046725585.1 Gemmatimonadota bacterium
GTCACTGCCGACCGACAGTGGAGGGTACGTCGACCTCTCGCTGCACAACGGCGACGTAGAGACCAACGGCTGGCGCCTCACGGCGTCCAAGCACCTTGGGCGGTTCGGCATCTCGGGTGGCCTCGGTTGGGAGACGTATTACGTCAGCGTCGACTTCGCCGCGGGCCCGACTTCGGACGGGAGTGAGAAGACCACGTTCACTGCGAACCGAAACACGGCGTTCATCGGTGGTTCGTTAGGTATGGGGCCGGCTACCCTCGCTGCGGAGTTGGGAAGCGTGTTCGGCGGGAAGGTCCCGTCGATGACCAATGCCTTCGGCGAAGGAAGTCCAAAGGTCGCGCGCGAGTACCTGACGCTGGGGGTGCGATTGCCGATCGGGAGGCCGACCGCCGCAAAGTGAAGGGCCGGCGTCCGTGGACGGGTCGCATGAGCAGCGAGCTCTCCCGGAATAGGCGGTGCGGCTTCTCTACCTTTATATAGGCGAGATTCACGACGGTCTCAGCCCCGCTTACTGCAGCAAGCCGATCCCGGGCTGCGCCGCGCATCAGGGTGGGTGATCCCGTGAGCGGGATCGCCATGGCCAGATGTATCCGTCCGTGGAAGCCCCAATGTGACCGACCATCGGTTCGTCCCACCGGCGCGGACTCGTACTTTACTTCGGGGCCTTGTTCGGAATATCCCGTCGCGGCGCTGGGCTAGTGCTGGCTTCCGATCGCCTCGGCCCGCGCGCGGCGCGCTTGCAGCATGGGATCGGCGCGCTTCCATGCGGAGGCCACGAATCGATAATGCGCACGGGCACTATCGCGCCCGTTGGCGGCATCCCACGCCTGAGCGAGCAGCTCGTGGAGCTCCGTGTGCGTCACATACAGGTTCGACGACTCGATCGACCCTCGCAGCGCCGGCTGCAGCACGGGAATCGCGCCGGCTGGTCGGCCAAGGCGCATGAGCGCGCGGGCCAGCTCGTAATTCGTGCGCGTGTACCCGAAGGTCGGCGAGAGCATTGCCTGCCGGAACTCACTCACCGCCCCGTCATCGTCGTGACGTGCGACCTGCATCAGCCCGCGAACGTAGTGGTGCAGACGGAGGTCGCGACCAAACCCGCTCACGGCGCCTAACGCCCGCACCGAATCGACGATCCGGGCCACGGCCGCGGTGTCCCCGGCAGCGAAGCGTGCGGTTGCCGAATGCGTGAGGTACCACGTCATGCGGCGTGCCGCGGTCGGGCCCGACTCCAGCTCGTCGCGTCCGCGACTTATCGAATCGAACAGCGCCGCGGCCGCGCGCGGCCGGCCGATCTCGAGGAGAATCTGCGCCTCGAGCGCCGCCAGTGTCGACGCCGAGCCGGGGACTGGAACGAGGGTCTGCGGAACGATCGACCGCATGCGCCGTGCAGTTTCGAGCGCTTCCGCGAAGCGGCCCTGCTGGCGCAAGCTGATCGCCAGCGCCCAGTAGGCGTCGATCCGCTCTCCGACCTGGCCGGTCTCCAACGCGTCGGCGAGCAAGCGGTCCGCCTTCTGGAAATCACCGCCACGAATAAGGTAGGATGCGCGGCGGTTCAACGCTTCCGTGCGCTGGATCACTCCCGCAGTCAAGGTGCGAAGCACCGAATCGGCCTCCGCGCCGCGCCCCTGAACGTCCAGGACATCCGTGAGCGCTATGACCGCATTTCGCGAATCCGGCTGCAGCCGCAGCCATCGCCGAGCCACGCGCTCCGCCGCGCCGAGCGAATCGGCGAGCTCGTACGCGCTCACGATCCAGCGCAGCGCCTCGCACGCACCACATTGGGCCGCCGCGTTGTGCAACCCGAGCGAGTCCATCGCCACGACACGGCCGAGCGGCTCGAGTGCCTCGAGAAAGCGGCCTTCCTGGAGGAGCGCGATCCCGAGGTTGAGGTGGCCGGCCACCTCCGTCGGGTAGCGAACCGCGAGCGTGTCGGCAATCGCGTGCAGCGACGGCAGCGCCATGGCGCTCGCCCAGCCGGCGAGGATCGTTAGGCGTTCGCGGTCCGTTGCCCGTTCCGCCAGCCGCCGGGCACGTTCCAGGCGCCGGCGAGACTCCACGACGTCGCGGGCATCCACGGCCGCGTAGTACTGGGCCAGCGCGAAGAGCGAATCTTCGGCCACCGCGGCCTCGAAGAAGGTTCGCGCCACCGTGATGTCGCCCCGAAAGTGGGCTCTGAGGCCCTGCTCGTACATGCGATATGCCGTGGCGGACCGTGTCGTCACGTCGGCCACGGAACCCGGGGGCGGCGATACGCCAAGACCCGAGATGACGCGAGACGTCCCGCTATCGGCGAGCGAGAAGATGTCCGGTGCCTCCACCGAATAGGCGGCGCGGACACTGCCGCTGGCGAGGTCGATGCGCCGCAAGTCCAGGCGAAGCCTTCCGTCGTGGTCGTAGAGCGCGCCGTCCACGAGCTCCTCGGCGCCGGCTTGCTTGGCGACCTCGGTGAACGTACCGCTCGTGCTGTCGCGCCCGTTCCCGACCCGGCGCAGGAGATCGTACATGCGGGCGGTACTGACGACGCGCACTCCGCTCGCGCGTCCGAGATTCGTCGCCAGCAGATCGGTCAGCGATCCTGCGATCGCCGCGGGCTCGCTCTTGCGGTAGTCGGTGATGCGTCCGACCGCGACGACCGGCACGCGACCGCCGGTCGCTGTTCGCCGGCCTCGCAGCGCGACGGCGCCTAACGCCGCAATGGTGACGAGCGAACCGGCCAGCAGCGCGATACCCCGAGCATGACGTCGGTAGAACGGTCGCGACGGGCGGGGTGCGAAGCGGTAGCGCGACGGCTTGGACAACGGAAGCCACTCCAGCCCGAATTCGGCTGTCGGGATCTTCAACGAGCGGGGCTGAACGGTCGCACCGACTAACGCGTCGGTTGTCGCGGCGACCGGCGGCGGCTGCTGTTGCTGCTGCGGTGGTGGCGGTGACGGCGACGGCTCGGCCGAAACGACTTCCGCCGGCGTCAGGCTCGGCACAGGCACCGGGAGCTCCGCGACGGCGGCAGGTGCGGGCTCGGCCGCCGCCGCGGCGACCTGTTCGCGACGCAGCTCCGCGGCGTAGCGGATCACCTCCCGATCGGGTGGCAGTGAAAGCTCCTCGTCGACAAGAAGCTCATAGACACGAGCGTGCTGGATCGCCGCGAGTTTGTCGCCGGCCGCGTCGAGCGATCGCATCAATGAGAGCGCGACGCGTGCCTCGAGCGGATCGTGGGCCGCTCGCACGCGCCACCACTGCGCGGCCCCCTTGTGGTCATCCCGCGCGGTAGCGTCTCGCGCCAGCTGCTCCACGAGATTCGTATACGATCGATCAAGGGACGCGCGCTCGCGCTCTACCCAGCGCTCGAACTCCTCCGCGCCGGGGAGGTGAAATCCGTCGAGGAACGGACCGCCATAGACATCGACTGCCCGCTGGAGATCGCGCTCGGCGAGGGCCGACTGAAAGTCCAGTACGTCGATCGAGAGGAGATCGGTGTTCAGCCGAAGCTCGCGAATGCCCTCGATGACATTGTCGTCGCCGACCTCGCGGCGGATCCCGTAGACCGTCTGACTGAACGTATGTCGCGCGCGCTCCTCTTCCATGTCTGGCCAGAGCGTGGCGACGATCCTGTCACGCGGAGCTCCGCCGGGTCCGGCCCGCGCGAGTAACGCGAGGACGGCGAGTCGCCGCGGCTGCGCCAGCGCGCCGGAGAGCGCTTTGCCCTCCCGGTGCATGGAGAGGCCGCCCAACATCCTGAGCCGAAGCACCCCGATACACTCCAGAGTTTACGTGCGACGTCGGTTTTACTCTGGGCACCGAGACGTGGGAGGCGCAATAGCTGAAACGCAACTGCCGGTCTGCGCTGTCTGGCAGGTAGTGCCGCTGGGCATCCGGTGCTCGACCCTACTATATAGAAATAGAAACGGTAGATAGGAGAGGAGCCGAGTCCGGCCTCCGTTTTCCCACCCACGCCTTCAGCCGATGACCCCCGAGCGGAAGCGATTGGTGCTGGAGAGTTGGCAGTCGCTTGCTGCCGACCACGACCGCATCGCCAGTACGTTCTACGAGCGGCTGTTCGAGATCGACCGGCACGCCAGGGAACTGTTCGCACGCACGAACATGGTGGACCAGCGGGCGAAGGTCATCGTGATGCTCACGGACATCGTCTGCGACCTGGACCATCTCGATGCGCTCATCCCCGTCGTCGTCGCGCTCGGGCGGCGACATCGGGAATACGGCGTCCACGACGCCGACTACGACCGCGTTCGTGAGGCACTGCTCGGCGCCATCGGCAGCGCGCTCGGCGACAAACTCACGCCCGAGGTGCGCGATGCGTGGGAGGAAGCCTACACGTTGACCGCAAGCGTGATGAAGCGAGCGGGGCAATCAGCATCGGCCGAGGTTTCAGGCGCCGGCTGAACGAGAATGGCCTTGGCGGTTGCCTAACGATTTTCGGAACGACGTGCCGTCGACGAAGCCGGATGCGAATGGGCGGGACTCCCGTGAGGGAGTCCCGCCCATTCATCTCACTATCGGGCCGGTCGTGGCGTTCGGTCAGCCGATCGGGCCACCACCAGGAAGCGCGCCCGGCTCGAACAGGTTCAACCAGAGCGACGTGAACGTCGGTCCCGTCCGGGCGACATACATCGAATTACCACCCGTCGTCGACAGCTTCGCGAGCAGCTCCGGGATGCCGTCGCCGTTGAGGTCGTGCGCGGCGACGTAGATGCCCGTGTTGTAGATGCTGTTCTGGATCGGGTACGTGATGGCCGGCGTCGGAAGCGTGCTGTTGGCCATCACTTTCGCGCCGTCGTACATGAAGACCGGCGGCAGCTTGTCCAGCCCCGTTAGGCGCCCGAGGAACACCTCGGCCTTCTTGTCGCCGTTCACATCGGCCACCGCGATGGAGGTCGAGCCGGTGTAGCTGGCGCCGAGGGCGTTCGAACGCACGAGCACAACTCTTCCGGGGCTGCGGACCAGGAGCGCGTTGGCCGGTCCCTCGAAGACGGCGACGAGCTCGTCCTTGCCGTCGCCATCGAGATCACCACCGGCGACACGGCATCCGTTGTAGGTGTTCTTGCCCGTGAACAAGCCCAGGGTTTCGCTCCCGATCAGGCCCCGCAGGTTGGGCGCGGTTGGGTTGTATTCGAAGATCTCGTAGTGTGTGGCGACGCTGCTCGGTCCCGTGCACATGTAGATCTCGTCCCGGCCGTCGCCATTCTTGTCGCCGGCACCGACGCGAACTCCATCGCGGAAGCCGCCGGAGGCAACCGTAGAGCCAAGTGAGACGCCAGTTCTCCCGTCCCACACGGCGATCCTGGACGAGACGGGGCTGAAATGCGCCGGGCCCTCGCCGGCGATGATGTCCGGCCAGCCGTCGCCGTTGACATCGCCGAGCGCGACTTCGACGCCACCGTTGTCCCACGAGTCGGTGAACGCCTTGAACCGGGCCATCTGCCCGCCGTCCTTGTTGTACACCTGGACGTAGGCCGCCTTGCCGTTCGGGGACCCGGTGACGAAGGCGACCCTTGCCGGGAACTGCTGACCAGCCGGGAGAATGTTGACGCCCAGTGCCACGCTCTTCAGTCCGCCATCAGGAACGTTGGCCTTGGGCTGTACCGGGGTTTCGTCGGCGCAGGCCGCAAGGGTAGTAGCAGTGATGACGGCAACGAGGGCGCGGGCCGCGACGCTGCGTGCCGGATATGCGGGTGTCGTGGCGCGCGTCACACCGCGCGCCGAGGAATGGTCTTGCATGGTCGTGTCTCCGATCTATGAAAGCAGGTCGGTGCAGGCCCATCCTGCGCCGAGCGCAACGCGATTCGTGTGCGCATCGGGGACACTAAAGTGGGTTATCAAACGCGATTCACAGCGGAATCAAACGCGCGACCGCTCTTTGCAAGCCGTTGCCGCTCCATGCGATGGCTGATCGAAAGGCGGGACGGCCCCCCCTCGAAGGAGGCGCCGCCCCGCTTCACGTTAGGCTCCAGCTCGGTCGCCGCGCGAATTTCCCGAAGTCGACCGATCAGCCGATCGGGCCGCCTGGCGTGAGCTGTCCCGGCTCCACCAGGAAGAAGAGTGACTGAGTGAATGTTGGCCCGGCATCGATGGCGAGGATCGAGTACTTCCAGTACAGCAGCGGCCGGGTCGGCTTGAACAGCAGGTCAGCAATTCCATCGCCGTTCATGTCTCGCAGAGCGATGTCGACGCCGGTCGACTGCCACTCGTACAGCGGCTTGGTCTCACTCAGCAGCTTGAGCGGCGCGTACTGCTTCAGCTTCGAGCCGTCGAACACACGCACCACGGCGGAATCGTGAAGGAAGCTCAGCGCAACGTCGGCCACCTTGTCGCCGTTCACATCACCGACCGCGATGTCGGCCTCGCTGGCGAAATCCACGCCGAGTGGGTAGGGGACCACCACGTCCGCGAGGGTCCTGACGTCCCTGACGGCGAGAACGCTCTTCTTCCCGTCGAAGTGGGCCACGATGTCCGGATAACCGTCGCCGGTCACATCCCCGGCGGCAACGCGGCATCCGTGCGATCGCGCGACGCCGTTCGTGTAGAGCTCGAGCTGGCTGCCGTACACGGGCGTGGTGCTGCCTAACTTGAGCGCGAGCGCTCTATTTCCCCAGACCCCTTCGCCAGTGCAGGCCAGGATCTCGGCCTTACCGTCGAGGTCAAGGTCACCGGCGCCGACCCGAACGCCGCCCTTGAAGCCCGCGAACGGGATCCAGGTCTGGATCAACGTTCCCGTCTTGCCATCCCAGACGCTGAGCCTCGACTGGCCCGAGGGCAACGGCACCTCGGTAGTTGGCCCCTGGCCGGCAATGATGTCGGGGTATCCGTCGCCGTTCACGTCGCCGACCGCCACCTGGACGCCCGCGTAGAAGTCATCCGCGGAGGTGAAGGCGTAGAACCAGGCCATCTGGTTCCCGGCCTTGTCGTACAACTGCACCCTCGCTGCCTTCCCGATCGGCGAGCCGGTGGCGAAGGCGATCTTCGCGGGGAACGTGGTCCCCTCGGGGATGATGTGGATGACCGCCGATGGACTCTTCGGCCCATCCGCGGGGAGGTTGGCCTTGGGCTGCGTCGGGACGTCATCGCGGCACGCGGCGAGGCCCGCAGCGGTCGCAACGAGGAGCGCCGCGCGGGCGGCCCAGCTGCAGGTCACGCGCGGCGTTGTGACGCGTATCGCACGGCGCGTTGTGGAATCGTTATGCATGGTCGTGTCTCCGAATCTATGGAAGCAAGGTTGGCGCACGGCCTATCCATGCGCCGGAGCGCGACGCCTTTCGTTCGCGCAACGGAGACACTAGGAGCCACAATCAATCGCGCTTCACACCGGAATCAAACGCTGGGGCGATGGGCAGTTAGCGGCGTCCGCGACTCCCGCGAACGGCACCGCGTGGCGGATGAGGTCATCGTAGGTGTCGGTGCCACTAGTGGAGTGATTGCCAGATGTTGATAGCAGGCGCGCGACGGCCCTGTTGCCAGATTTGGCAACACACGTGGCGAGGGCCGAGGCACCACCGAGCGCCCTAGTTGCCAAATCTGGCAACGAGGCCTAGGACGCCTGCTATCAACATCTCACACACGCTCTACTAGGGACGGGACGACTGCGATTCCTCGCTTCGCTCGGAATGACAAGCCTCACCGAAACCGCATTCCGTTCGGTGCGATTGTTCCTGGCTTCGGGATCGCCGGAGGCGCCGGCTTTGCGGCCAGTCGTTCCGCCTCGCGAGACCCGCGCTTCGAGCGCTGTTCGTTGCCGCGACCATCGGACGCTGGTCCGGTCCGCATCGTCAGCGCGATCCGGTTCCGCTCCAGATCGACCGACATGACCGTCACCTTCACCTTCTGCCCGACCTTCACGACGTCGTTAGGGTCGCGCACGAAGCGATCGGCGAGCTGTGATACGTGCACGAGCCCATCCTGATGGACGCCAATGTCCACGAACGCACCGAAAGCGACGATGTTGGTGACGACGCCCTCGAGCACCATTCCCTGCGCGAGGTCCTTCGGCTCCTTCACGTCGTCGCGGAACGCCGGCGGCTCGAATTGCTCGCGTGGGTCGCGGCCCGGCCGCCGAAGCTCCGAGAGGATGTCCTGGAGCGTCGGCAGGCCGACGCCGTCGGCCACATACTTGTCGACGTTGATTCGACCCACCGCAGACTCGTTGCTCAGCAGCTCGCCTAACGGAACTTTCAGGTCGCCGGCAATGCGCTCGACGAGCGCGTAGCGCTCAGGATGGACCGCCGTCGCGTCGAGTGGATGCGCACCACCGCGCACGCGGAGGAAGCCCGCCGCCTGCTCGAACGCCTTGGCGCCGAGTCGCGGGACTTCGGTGAGGTCGCGCCGTGAGGGGAAGCCGCCGCGCGCGTCGCGCGTCTTCACGATGTTCGTGGCGAGTGTCGGCCCGATGCCGGCGACGTACGAGAGCAGCGAGACCGACGCAGTGTTCACCTCGACACCGACGCGGTTCACGCAGCTCTCCACGATCTCGTCGAGCCGCTTCTTGAGGCGCGTCTGGTTCACGTCGTGCTGGTACTGCCCCACGCCGATCGCCTTGGGGTCGATCTTCACCAGCTCGGCCAGCGGGTCCTGCAGGCGGCGCGCGATCGACACCGCACCGCGCAGCGACACGTCGAGCTCGGGCAGCTCCTCGCGCGCGACGTCGCTCGCCGAGTAGACGGAAGCGCCCGCCTCGCTCACGACGACGACCTGTTGCGTCGTTAGGCCGCGCTCGCGCAGCGTCTCACGCACGATGCTTTCGGTCTCACGCGACGCCGTCCCGTTCCCGATGGCGATGAGCTCCGGTGTGAAGCGCGCGACGAGTGCGACCAGCGTGGTCGCGAACCGGTCGGCCTGATGGAGATAGACCGTATCCGTCGCGACGACCGCGCCCGTGCGCGACACGACGGCGACCTTCACGCCGGTGCGATATCCCGGGTCGAGCCCGATCACCATGCGCTCGCCCGCGGGCGAGGCAAGCAAGAGCTGCTCGAGATTCTGGCCGAAGATGACGATTGCCTCCTCGTCGGCGCGGGTCTTGAGCTCGAGGCGGAGGTCGAGCTCCACGGCGGGGGTGAGCAACCTGCGGTACGCGTCGTCCACGACGAGCCGCATCTGCGCGGGGGCCGAGTGGCCGCGCACGAGCTCGTGCTCGAGGAGGGCGAGGATGCGCTCGGCAGGCGCCTCGATCGAGGACAGAAGAAACCCTTCGGCCTCGCCGCGGCGGATAGCGAGCACGCGGTGCGACGGGATCTCGACGAGCCTCTGGGAGAAGTCGTAGTAGTCCTGGAACTTCGAGACCTCGTTCTCCTTGCCCGTCACGGCGCGCGAGCGCAGGAGACCATCGGCCCGCGTCAGATCGCGAATGCGCCCGCGAAGCCCGGCGTCTTCGGCGATGCGCTCGGCCAGAATGTCGCGAGCGCCGGCGAGGGCGGCCGCAGCGTCGGGTACGCCCTTCTCGGCGTCGACATGATTGGCTGCCTCCAGTTCGAGCGCCGCGTCACTCGTTATGCGCCCCCAGAGCAGCTCGGCAAGCGGCTCGAGCCCTCGCTCGCGCGCGATGGTCGCACGCGTGCGGCGCTTGGGTCTATAGGGAAGGTAGAGATCCTCGAGGGCCTGCTTGGTCTCGGCGTTGTTGATCGCGGTTCGAAGCGCATCGTCGAGCTTCCCCTGTTCCTCGATGCTCTTGAGGATGGCGGCGCGACGCTCGTCGAGCTCACCGAGGTACTGGGCGCGGTCGCGGACGTCGCGGAGCTGGACTTCGTCCAGCCCACCGGTGACTTCCTTACGATAGCGGGCGATGAAGGGGAGAGTGTTGCCTTCGGCGAAGAGCGTAAGGGTAGCGGCGACCTGCTGTTGAGAGAGCGACAGCTCGCGAGCGACAGTGGAGATCAGTGGCGACGACATGCGGCGGGGAGGCGGGGCGAGAGGCGGGATGCGTACGGTCAGCGTCTGCAGAATAACACCCTGGGCGACATGCTCGACCAGGCGAAACGAGGTGGCCGAGATCTGGACTGGGGACTGAGGACTCGGCCGGGAACCTTCTACCGCCGAGGAAGGTTCCGCGCGAGTAGACGCATCCCGGCCGAGTCCCCAGTCCCCAGTCCCCAGTCCCCAGTCCCTACTTCCGGGAACCGGAGAGCTTGACCGCGCTTGCCACGCCGGCGGGCGTGACCCACTCCGGCGTGCTGTACGTATTCGCGGTCGCCCGGGCAGCGCCGGCCTGCCAGGCGGTCCCATCCGTCAGGATCATCTTCCTTGCCCACGTCGTCGCGCTGGTGCCGCACGCGACCTGAGTCGTGCCTGCCGCGTGGACGTCGAGGACCTCCTTACCCACCTTCTGATCCTGGTGGAGCTCGAGCGCGAGGTCGATCACGTCATCGCGCGTGCACTTCATCGTGCCGGTGAGCAGGGCGCGCCCCGTCGTCAGGTCCAGCCGAACCGTGGGGTCGATCGTGATGGTGACCTTCGTGAAGTCGTTGAACTCGAACGCGCCAACGTCGCACTTCGCGTCGCGCGGGACATAGCGCTGGTCCACGTTCACGAAGCAGCCGACGCCGGCGTTGTAGGCCGGGCTCGTGTGCGGGATGGCGTGTGTCATGTTCGGCCCGCCGTTGTTCGCCAGCGGGAACAGCTCGGGGTCGGCCACCGTGATACCGACCTCGCCGCAGCTCCAGTCGTTCGAGATGTTCGTCCCCTCGTACACGAAGCCGAAGAAGCTCGAGCAGTTCTGCTCCGGACTTCCATTGTTCGAGATGATCGAGTTGTGGAGCCTCACCTGCAGTGAGGAGGTCGGGTAGCCGTTCGGCCCGAGCCCCGCACCCGGCGCGTTGTACCCGATGGTACTGTTGTCGATGAACACCTGAGCGCTTTCGCGGTATTCGACCGCCGGCGCACCGACCGCGTTGCGACTGACGGTGCTGTTGACGAGGGACATGACGGCTTGGGCGCGGATCGCCGAGCCCGGCGAGCGATTGTCCCGCACCGTGCTGTTGTCCAGGTACATCGACGTGGCCAGGATGGCCGAGGCGTAGTCGGCGTATCCCTTGGTGACCGTCACGTTCTTGAGGCTCACATTCGAACGACCGCTGATGACGCGATGCTGGTCGTTCCCGCTCAAGGTGATGCCTTTTTCCGGTCCCGCGATGTAGGTGGGATAATCGAGCGACAGCTCGCTGTTCAGGGTGACGGTGGTACCGTCGAGGCTGGGGTCGAAGTGGATCGCGCCGCCGGCGGACTTGATCTGGCTCGCTGCCCACTGGAGCGAGCCGACCTCGGTGCCGCCGCTCGTGTTCGTGACGGTGACGTCGACGAACGCAATGGCCGAAGGGGACGCCTTGGCCGCGAGCGCTGATGGGTGCCTGGGCGCGGCCGGCTCGTCGGTACAGGCGGCGAGCGAGGCAAGCGCGGCGAGTGTGAGTGCGAGCGGCCAGCGGCCGGCCCGCGGTATGAATGTCTGCATGAGTTGTGTCCTCGGTTGAGTGAACCTCCGTGAATGAGAACTGCGTAATGCCGGGGACATCCGGACATCTCGTCCGAGATCGCCCACCAGCGTTAGGCGTTAGGCCCTGGGGTCTCCGATGTGGGAGAGCGTCGCGCGGGCCGTTTTGTTCTGCCCGCGCGACGCTCCTGGAACGATTGGAGCCTGGTTAGCTCTCTGGGGAAGGATCGGGAACGCGCGGCGTTACTTGCGCGCGACGGAGATCTTCACCGCGCCGGTCGCGCTCGCCGGAGTGACCCACTCCGGCGTCTGGAGCGTCGACGCGATCACCCTCGCCGCCCCGGCCTGGAATGTTTCCCCGGGCGTCAGCCCCATGGTCGCGCTCCACGATTTCGCCGTCGTACCGCACGTGACCGGGATGTCGCTGGCCGAATGCACGTCGACGATCTGCTTGCCGACCTTCTGGTCCTGGTGGAGCTCGAGCGCGAGACGGAACGCGTCATCGCGCGTGCACTTGATGGTGCCCGTGAGCAGTGCTTTGCCGGCGGCGTCCACCTTCACGTTAGGGTCGATGGTGACGGTGACCTTCGTGAAGTCGTTGAACTCGAACGCGCCCACGTCGCACTTGGCGTCACGCGTGACGTAGCGCTGATCCTCGGGGAACTGGCAGTTCACGCCCTTGTTGAAGGCGGGGCTCGTGTGCGGGATGGCGTGCGTCATGTTCGGGCCGCCGTTGTATGCCAGCGGGAACAACGCTGGATCCGACGGCGTGATGGCGACGTCGGCGCAGCTCCAGTCGTTCGAGATGTTCGTTCCGTCGTACCAGAAGCCGACATAGTTCGCGCAGTTCTGCTGCGGGCTCCCGTTGTTCGAGATGATCGAGTTGCGCAACATCACCCGCAGCGAGGCGCCCGGTCTGAGATACGAGCCGAGTCCCACGCCGGGGGCGTTGAACGCGATAGTGCTGTTGTCGATGAGCACCTGCGCGTTGCTTCCGTATTCGACCGCCGGACCACCGACGTCGTTACGGCTCACGGTGCTGTTGACGAGCTCCAGGCCGTCGAGCGCAAAGATTGCCGAGCCGGGTCCACGGTTGTCCTGCACCGTGCTGTGATTCATGACCAGACGCCTGGTCTCGAGCGCGGAGCCGAAGGGCGCGTTCCCCTTCGTGAGCGTCACGTTCTCCATGTCAGGTTGGTGGCGTAGATGAGGCGGAACTGGTCCTTGCCGCTGATCGTGACGCCCTTTGACGGCGCCACGATGATTGTTTCACCACCATAGATCTCAAACCCGGCGTCGAGGGTGATCGTCTTACCGCCAAGCGTGGAATCGAACACGATCGTCCCGCCGCCGCCGTACTGGATCTGGTCGGCCGCCCACCGGAGCGACCCGACTTCGGTGCC
>JBKOYV010000467.1:0-8293 GCA_046725585.1 Gemmatimonadota bacterium
CCCTGCGCGCGTTCCGCCGGGAGGGCGCCAATGCGAAAGCCCGCCTTGTCGAACACGGAGAACAGAAGCCGCCCATTTCCCCGCGCAACTGAGATCGCCGGCGACGACGCCGTCACGCCGCTCACGCCGGTCGCGGATCGCGTGACGCGGAACGTTTCGCCGGTCTCGATGACCACGCGGTAGATGTCCGTGAACCCGCCGCGGTCCGACACATAGTAGAGCGACCTGCCGTCCGCCGCGTACTGCGGATTGATGTGCTTGGCGTTAGGCGCGCCGTCGAGAACGTGAATCCGCCCGCTCGCGACATCGAGAATCGCGATGCGAAGCTGCGAGTACTTGAGACGCTGGAAGTCGCTGCCGTACCCGGTCGAGTCGGGTCCGGCGGCGCGGTCCGTCGCGAACGCGATGGAGCGGCCATCCGGTGACCAGGCCGGCTGCAGGTCGGCGAACCGATCGTTCGTGAGCTGACGAAGCGCGCCGGTGGCCAGATCGTACAGGTACAGATCGCTCAGCCCTCCTTTCTGCCCGGAGAACGCGAGCTGCCGTCCATCCGGCGACCAGGCGAGTGTCGTCACCGCACCGATGTCCTTCGGCTTGAACTGCTTCCTGATGTTGTGCGACTTGACGTCGACGATGTCGATCGCGTTGTCGCCGTTCGCGTACGTCACGAACGCCAGCTGTTTCGCGTCGGGCGACCAGGTGCCCGCCGAGTAGAGGAAGCTCAGCGCGTCGAAGTGGGAGAGCACGCCGGGGGCCGCGATCTTCGACTTCACCTTACCCGTCATCGCATCCGCGAGGTACAGGTTGATCCCCGTCAGCTCGCGGGACGAGAAGAACGCGACGAGCTGTCCGTCGGGGCTTACGGCGGGGGCAATGTTGTAGTCGCCGTACTCGCCGGACCCACGGATGATCTGGTCGCCGGTCTCGGCCGGACGCGACCGTCCCTGCACGAGCGGCCCGTACTGCCGGCGGATCGCGGCGCGCCAGCGGTCCGAGAGCGAATCCGTGGACATGCCGAGCGTGCTCCTGACGGCGTTGTCGAAGCCTGACGAGAGGGCGGACCGAAAGAGTCGAGGAACGGTCTCGTCACCCCACGTTCCGCCGATGTACGCCCACAGCGCTTCGCCATACCGGTAGGGGAAGTACTTCCCGCCGTTGGTGAGCTGCTTGATCGTCGGGAGGTCGTTGCGGAGGACGGCGTCGCGCAGCCACATCGCCGTGTGCGAGTCCTCGCCGCCTAACGATAAGTATTCGGCCATGCCTTCCACGAGCCACTGCGGCAGTCGATCGAGCGACGCGCCTGCCGACACCTTGCTCTGCGCGATGTCGTACTGGAACACGTGCACCATCTCGTGCCCGAGCACGTGGTCGCTCTCGGCATACGAGCCCGTCAGCGGGAGCACCATGCGGTCGAGCATCGACTCCGTGACCCCGCCGGTGCCTTCGTCGAGCTGCTCGGAGATGACGTTGGTCTGCTGAAAGTCCGGCTGGTCGGCGTACAGGACGATCGGTTTGCGCGCGGAGAGCGGATGGTTGAAGAGCGCGGAATATCGCGCGTTCCACCGCTCGAGCATCCGCGCGGCATCCTCCGCCGCGGGCTTCTCGGCCGCGTAGTAGTGGACGTCGAAGTGCGGCGTGCGCAGGATCTCGAACTTGAAGTGCTCGTACTGGACCTTGTTGCGCCCGAAGTACTGGGCGCCGGCTCGCGAGGCACAACCGCTGAGAGCGACGGCGATGGCCGCGAGAATGAGAAGGAGTCGAACGGCATCGCCCGCGAGGGCACTGCGCGACGAACGAGATTCTGATAAGGTGCGCATGGCAGTATGAGAGTTCCGGCTCGCGGTCACTACCGCGTGCGGACGAGAGTGAGCTGCATGTTGGACGGCAGGGTGCTCAGCTGGACGGTCGCCGTCCGACCGGCCGCGATGGCGAAGCGGAGGTACGCCGCACTGCCGCCGTTCACACTCACCGTCGTCGGCGTTGCGCCGAGCGTGGCGGTCGCGAGCGGGTAGGCGCCGTTACTCTCCAGTGCGCCGAAGATCGATCGCAGGTTCCAGCTGGGCTGCTGGTAGCGCGCGTCGGTGGTCGCGGCGTCGTCGGCGAAGACCGACGTCGCCCAGTCACGCGCCAGCGTCGTTAGGTCCGAGCCGAAGACCTGCTGGAGGTTCGCGGTCCCCGACGTCGTCGAGTTCACGAGCTGGAACCACGTCGTCCCGTCGTCGCTCCCGGCATGGTCCGCGGCGTAGCGAAGGAACGACCAGGTGGCGCCCCGCGTCGCCAGGTCATCGTTGTCGGCGAATGGCGAGTTCGCGAACGGCGCGCCCAGGTAGTCTTCGAGCCGGCTGAAATTCGAGATCGCTTCGTTGTTGAACGCGTTCACGTACGCGCTCGACGAGCGCAGCGTCGTGGCGTCGATGTTCGTCCGTGGCTTGAGGCCGGTCTCGGCGTAGAACAACAGTTCTTCGGCCACGTGCGACAGGCCTTCGTCGAGCCACGTCGCTTCGAAGTCCGTCGCGCCCGTGTTCACGTACATGCGACGCGACGCGTTGATGAGGTGCTGGTACTCGTGGCCCAGCGTCGCGATCACGACCCGCGTGACGTTGTCCTTCGCGAACTTGTAGCCATTCACGACGCCGGTCGGGTCGGGAACGAGGAGGTAGAACATCTCGCCCCCGTTGCTCCCCGCGCACGCCTGGAAGCCCGGGCTCGGGACCGACGGAAACAGGTCGCGGGCGTAGAAGAACCCGGCGACGTACGAGGTGCTTTGTGCCGGCGTGAGCTCGTTCACGGCGCGCGTAAAGAACAGCACCACGTGGCCGTTGCCATCGATGTCCGTCGGCGCTCCGAACGCCTTCGTGTCCGTGGGATCGACGAGGTTGTCGAACGTGGACGCGATGGACGCGTAGTCGGCGTCGGTGTAGCCCGAGGCCGGGTTGCCCGTGTCGGCGACGACGATGGCCTTGCTGCCCACCGCCGCGATGCGGCCGGTGCGCAGGTCGGGTGACGAGCACGCCGACTCGGCGTTCGCGTTCAGCGTGACCAGCTCCCCGACCGTCGCCGTGGCTGGCACGACGCTCAGCGCGAGGCCAGGCACGGAGCCGGACGTGGTTCTCTGTCGCGACCGCATCCACGTGCGCGCGCCGGCAATGAGCGGCGCGAGCTCGCGTGCCTCGCTCGCACGCAGCTTCGCGTCGAGCGCACGGGTGAGCGCGAGCGAAGACAGCGTCGGCGACGTGGGCGACGCCCCGGCGAGCACGTTGAACGCTCCCTCATTCGGCGTTAGGCTGGCGACGGCCGTTGCGCTCACACCGCTCGCCTGCACGGTAAAGGAAGCTCCGGCGGATCCGTCCAATGACGTGTTGAATGGAACGAGCGCGAACTCGCCGCCGGTGGTTCCCCCGGCAATGCAGAGCGAGGTGCCACCGAGGGCGACGACCTGACCGAGGCTGAGCGATGTTGCGGCGCTCGAGCAATCGGGGCTGGCCCCCTCCGTCGTGATCACCGCGGGTGTCGGAGTGGACGGGCTTGTCGAATCCCTACAAGCGGCGGCGAGCGCCGCGATCAACATGCACGATATGGTTCTGCCGCGAGCGGCCACGATTCGCGAAAACATCACAGTCTCTGCATTTCCGGTGTTGGGAACGACTGTCCGGCTGTCATTTCCTACAACACGCGAACGTCGCGGAACCCTCACACCTTTCTCGTTAGGTGAGCGCGCGGAACCTTGCCGCGGGGCCGGTGTATTTGCCCGTGGCTGTTGCGTCCTCCCGGGACGTAGGGGTACCGTCGCGGTGCGGTGTTATTCATCATCGGCCGTGGCCGTGATGACGTTCGAGCAGATCTCTCGTCGCTGATCCCCGCGATGACCCGTTCCATCCGCCTCGCAACGCTGTTCCTGCCGCTGGCCTGCGCCGCGCTGCCGTCGCTGGGCGGCGCTCAAGCGAGCTGCGCCAGAGCGCCGAGCGACGCGGCGTCGTCCACCACTCGACAGTGGCCATCACCGCTCGACCGGCTGATCACCCTTCACGAGCGCGGCGTCCCGCTTCGTGATGCCCTCGACCGTCTCGCGGCCGCCGCGCGCCTGCGGCTGGCCTACTCGGCGGACCTCCTGCCGCTCGACCGCCGAGTGTGCGCGGTTTACCGGTCGGTGCCCGCCGGTAACGCGCTGCTGGAACTGCTGGAAGGCGTCGCAGTCGAGCCCGTCGTCACCGACAGCGATCGCGTTGTCCTGGCCCCGGCGCCCGTGACGGAGGCGGCTGCCCTTGCCCCCACCACTGCGCGACCGGGCGTTCTCGAGCGCGTGGTCGTCACGGGCACGGTCAACGGTTCGGCGCAGCGCGCGGTTCCCGTAGCGCTCGACGTCATCGACGGACGCGAGCTGCAGCGACGTGACGCGCGCTCGCTCTCGAATGTTCTCAATGGGGCCGTTCCCGGCGTCTGGGTCTGGGAGCAATCGCCGACCACCTTGCTCGCGAGCTACGCAAGCATCCGCGGCGCGAGCTCGTTCGGCCTGAGCTATCCAAAGGTCTATATCGATGGTATCGAGGTCGCGAACTCACTTCTCGTGACGGCGATCGATGTCGAGTCGGTCGACCATGTGGAGGTCATCCGGGGACCACAGGGCGCGGCACTCTACGGCGCCGACGCGATCAGCGGCGTGATCAACATCGTGACGCGCCACGATGGCGTGGACGGTGGCGCGCCGCACGCGGAGCTGCAGACCGGCGCCGGAATGGCTGGCAGCATATACACGACGAGCGGCGTTCTCACGCAGCGTCATTCAATGATGGTGAGGGCCGGTTCCGGCGTCGGATCCGCCTCACTGGGGCTCGCGGTGTCGACGCTCGGCGACTACATCCCCGACGCGTTCGACCACCGCTTTACGGTCAGTGGGAGTGGGCGACACGTGGGCCGCTACGCGATCGTCGCCGGCACCGCCCGATTCCTGGCTGAGGACGCCGCGTCGCCGACCAGTCCCGTGCTGGCAACCGTCGTGGACGATGACTCGCTCGCCACGCCGCCGCCCGACGGCTCCGCCATCCGCCAGTCCGTACGCCAGTACACGTTAGGCGGCACCGCCACCGTGCGCCACGGCGACCGCTGGACGCACGCGGCGGTCATCGGCGTCGATGGATACAGTCTCAACGATGCATCGGCGTTCGGAACGCCGTTCACGTCCGCCGCCGACTCCGCCCTTCGCGCGGCACGCGGCAGCGCCGTGCGCGGAACCGCGCGCGTGAGCAGCGTCGCGCAACTGGGCACGGCGAATCGTCTCGCTGGTGCGGTCACGCTCGCGCTCGAGCATTCAGCGGTTCGCGAGGCCAACCGCCTGCCGACGACGTTCGGCCCCGAGGCGCCGCCAGGCGAGTATGGGGTGACCGAGCGCACGGAAACCTGGCGAAGCAATACCGGCCTCATTGGCCAGGTGAACGGCTCCGTCCGGGACGTGTTGTTCGTGATTGCCGGCGTTAGGCTCGAGCACAACGGGGGGCCTCCGGCGTCGATCCGAACTCGACGCTGCCAATGTTGGGTGCCTCGTTCGTACAGGACCTCGGCGGCGCCGCGCTGAAGTTCCGCGTCGCGTATGGCAAAGGGATTCGCCTACCCGAGACGACGATCCGGACGACGTCGTGGATGGGGATGCGCGGTTCCGCCGGCGCATCGAATCTCTCGTCGGAGGAGCAGTCTGGCGTCGAAGCCGGAGTGGATCTGCTGGTCGGCCGCACGCTGGGCTTTCACGTCACGAGATTCGATCAGCTCGCGTCGGGGTCATCCAGCCCGTGGCGGTAAGTAGCTCGGGGCCGGGACCCGGCGGCGGTGGTGGAGGTGGTGGTCCGGGCAGCGGCAGCCGCGAGCCTAACGACGGACGCCGCATCGCGTACGTGCTGCAGAACGTCGGCGAGATCACGAATCGCGGTTGGGAGATCTCGGGCTCTGCGGGGGCGCGAGGCCTGTCGATCTCGAGCGCGTACTCGATCGTCGACAGCCGCGTTCGTCGCCTGGCGCGTGACTACACTGGTGACCTGCGGCCGGGCGACCGGATGCTCGAGGTACCGGAGCGCACGTTGAGTGTGACCGGGGGTTATGCGCGCGGACCGTGGTCCGCGTCGGTGACGGGATCTCGCGCCTACGACTGGGTGAACTACGACCGGCTCGCTCTGGCGGCCGCCGTGGAAAGTGGGGATCGACTTCCGCGTGATCTCATCGGCGCACAGCTACGGAGCTTCTGGCGCGTGTACCCGGGCGTGAATCGCCTGCGCGCGAACCTGTCCTACGACCTGCGGCGCGCGTTGTCACTGGTCGTCACGGCCGACAATCTTTTGGATCATCAGCTCGGGGAACCGGACAACGTCACGGTCCTCCCCGGCCGAACGATCATCGGTGGGTTGCGCGCGAGGTTCTGATCCGGCGGGCACCGAGCGATGGAAGCCAGGTCGTAGGACGTCGCACGGAGGAAGTATCGAGATGTCAGCAAACCTGCAGTTCACGCCCGCACACGTTTCGTCGATCGCCGCCCGTGCGGCAGAGCTCGAACGGATCGGCGAGGAGAGGCAGGACCCCGAGGCGTTCGTCCGGGCCGCGCGGCTCTACACGCTGGCCGTTCGCATCGTCGACGACATCGACAGTCGCGAAGCGCTGCCATTCATGCACAGCGACCTCGCGCGCGTCCGCGATGAGCTGCGCACCCTGGCCACCGACGCCGTCCGCGATCGCAAGCCGGGCGATCGCGGTGCGCGCGCGGGAAGCGCGGACGATTCGGCTGGAACGATCATGCGAATGCTTCGCGAGGTCGCCGTCCGGATCGAGCAGCGCATCGCGCAGGGCGACGCTCGAGCGCGCCGTACCTAACGACTCCGAACGCGAAGAGCGATCCGAGACTCGGCGCACCACGCCGGGCGCTCACACCACCAGGTCGCCGGGATCGGCACGGGCGTAGGGGGACACGTGCGCTCGCGTGTTTCTGTTGCGTCAATCGCTGCCAACGCCTGCGAGCAAGCCGCGAACGGTTCGCGGGACCCGCCGGCCAAATTCCCGGAGCAAAGCAATGAGGCGCAGCAACATCCGCGCGTGGTACCGCCTCGCCGCTTGTATCACGCCACTCCTCGGCGTCGCTGCATGCGCCGAGATGAACTCCCCCAGCCCGTCGACGCTTTCGGCCGCCGCGCTGAGCGGTGCCTTCTCGACTGTCCCGGTTGGGTTCGGCGACATCTCCACCAGCTTCGTCGGGACATCGGCCGCCAGCGTTCCGTCAGCCGGCTTCTGGTTGGGCGGCGGTCGCCAGGGTGCCATGGATCGAGGCTCCCTCATGGGCGGCGGACTCGCCGCGAGCTACAGCGGCGAGGGCGAAGGGTTCGGACGCGGCTTCGGCAATCGCGGGCCGTTTGGCGGCGGGCTTCCCTGCACCGCGACGTTCGACTCCTCCACGGGCCGAGTGGTCTGTGCGGCGGAGACACGGAACGGTCTCACCATCAACCGGTCGGCGCAGTACAAGGATGCATCAGGCGCGGTTCAGCAGGCGTTCGACTCGACGACCACGAACTCGGTCAACACGCAGAGCAACGTGACGGGCACGGTGACGTACGAGCCCGAGGATGAGGGCGACGACCGTGGCGGTAACCGCGGGCCTGGTGGCAACCGCGGGCCTGGGGGCGCCGGACGTGCGTGCTGGGGTGATGGCCGTGGTGTTGGCGGTCTGCTCCTCGGTGACACGGCAACGATCGTGAGCGCCACAACGAGCGTGAACAACGTCAGCGATCGTACGGTGTCCGGGCTCGCCAAGGGCAGCACGGAGCGAACCGTGAATGGAACGTCGAAGGGCCAGGAGTCGACCACGGGCGAGTCGAGCCGAGGCAACTTCACGGCAACGCGCGTCGTCGGTGACACGACGACCGGCGTGGTGATCCCCGTCTCGACCGACAACAGCAAGACTTATCCGACCGCTGGCACCGTGATCCGTGCGATCCAGGCGAGCGTGACGTACGAAGGCCAGGCTGCGGTTACGGTCACGCGCCGCGAGGTCGTGACTTACGACGGCAGCGCGACCGCGAAGGTCGTGATCACCGAGAATGGCACGACCCGGAACTGCACACGTCCGCTGCCGCGCGGTCCGCTGACGTGTAGCTGATTCGCCGATCGCTCTGGGAATACGGTGATGAGATTGGGGTCAGAGTGGCTCTGTTGAAAAGAACGGCGCGAGGAATGCAGGCGTTAGGAGGCGTAGTTGCCGGAGGTTGCTGTGCGCGCGATGACGAAGTCGGCCGTCGCGCTCGCCCGCGAGGCGCTGGTCGTCGGC
>JBKOYV010000157.1:0-32760 GCA_046725585.1 Gemmatimonadota bacterium
CTCATGGCGCGCGGGCAAATCGCCGGCATCCTCGTGGGCCAGATCGTGCTCCTGGGGCTCGTGTCCGCGATGTGCGGCGCCCAGCCCGCGGCGATGGCCGAGCTCGCGCCGTGGCGTGTCCGCTGCACCGTGGTGTCGATCGCGTACAACCTGTGCATGGCATTGCTTGGCGGGACGACGCCGCTGGTGGCGGCATGGCTCGTGTCGCGATCGGGCTACGCACTCGCCCCGGCGTGGTACCTGACGGCGGCGGCGGCGCTGGCGTTCGTCGCGGCGCTGCTGCTCCCGAAGACCCTCCCGCATCGCCTAACGACGGAATTCCATTCGGTACGGTCGTCGGAGGCACACCGGGTAGCGTCGTGAACGCCGCGTCGGGACCGTGAGCCGATCGCGAGGTAGCGAAGAAGGGCCGGCGCATAACGCGCCGGCCCTTCTTCCATAACACGTTGCGCGGTCGCTTCAGGCAATGCGTCGAGCGTGAGCCGATCGCGGTCCATTTATCGATCTACACGGTGGGATGTCCGCACTCGGCCAGCACCGCGATCGACTGAGCGGACACCGGTTCCTGAGGCGCCCTCACGGCGCCCGATCGTTTCGGAGGTTCCGATGTCTATACACTCCGCCCGTCGCGCTACCCTGGCGCTCACCACGCTCGCCGCCATCGGCTGCAGCCCAGATCGGCCAACCGCGCCGAGCGGCCAACCGCTGCACCCCGGCGGCCCTACCACTAACATTGAGAAGCTGCCCACGACGGCGCCCATCCTCTACGACCAGAGCAGCGTGGAAGACACTGTGACCGGGTTTGGAGGCGGCTTCTTTGGGAGCGGCTCCCACGGGGACGACTTCGTGGTGCCCGCCGGGCAAGCGTGGACCGTGACGCAGGTGGTGTTCTCTGGCAGTTTGGTGATTCCCGACCCGGCCCTTCGCGATCCGCGCCAACGACACTGGCGTGCCGGGGGCCGTGCTCCGTAGCTTCTCGCTCGCGCCGGTGGCGAGCGACCCGAACGCATGCGGTTGCGCGCCGGGAGATAGCGTCATCAGGGACTTCCTCTTCACGCTACCGACGCCGGTGATACTCGGACCGGGCACCTACTGGCTCATCGCCGGGCCGTTCGCACATGGCCCGGACTTCGTGTGGCAGACCCGCCACCCGATCGTCGGTGCAGTCCCGCGATATACCTTCGACCTCGGCAGCTCGTGGCGTGAATCGGCGGGCGGCGACCGCGCGTTCGCGCTGTTCGGCACGTCGGCGCCGCAACAGGCGCAGACGATTACGTTCCCGGCCATCACGCCGAACCCGGCCTCCGTCGGCGGCACGGCCGCGCTCGGCGCCGCCGCCAGCTCGGGCCTCGCGGTCAGCTACATCTCGCTGACGGAGGGCGTGTGCACGGTTGACGGCAACACGCTGTCGTTCATCGCAGTGGGTACCTGCACGGTGGCCGCCGACCAGGCGGACAACGCGGCGTACTCCCCGGCGCCGCGGGCGATGCAGGGCGTCACCGTGAACAAGGCGACGCAGGCGATCACGTTCACGTCGGTCCCGCCCGCGTCGCCGACCGCCCTCGGCACGTACACGGTCACGGCGACCGGTGGTGCGTCCGGCAACTCGGTCACGTTCGGGACCTCGACGCCTAACGTCTGCACCTTGGCCGGGAGCACCGTCAGCTTCGTCATCGGCGGCTCGTGCACCGTAACGGCCGACCGGGCGGGAAACGCGAGCTACCTGGCCGCGCCGCAGGTGACCCAGACGTTCACGGTGAACAAGGCGGCGCAAGCGATCGCCTGGACGTCGACGCCGCCGTCGCCGGCCTACCTCAACGCCACCTACGGTGGGCGCCGCCGGCGGGGCGTCGGGAAACGCGGTGGCCCTTACGGCCGGCCCACCTAACGTCTGCACGGTGAGCGGCAACGTTGTGCGCTTCGTCGGCGTGGGCACGTGCAATATCGTCGCGAACCAGAGTGGAAATAACGCCTACGCGGCCGCGGCGCAGGTGAGCCAGAGCGTGAAGGTGGACTACCGGTACACCGGCTTCCTCGACCCGGTGAACAGCGCCGCGCTCAACGTCGCCCAGGCCGGGCAGGTGATCCCGCTCAAGTGGCGGCTCACTGGCGTCGACGGTGCACCAGTGACGACGCTCGCCTCGGCGGCGGTGACCGCAAAGGAGTTGAGCTGCGCACTGGCGGGTGGAACGAACGACCAGGTGACGGAATCGGCGTCGGGCGGTTCGGGGCTACAGAACCTCGGGGACGGCTACTACCAGCTCAATTGGAAGGCGCCGGCGAGCTACGCCAACAGCTGCAAGACGCTCCAGCTCGACCTGGGGGAGGGGAGCGGGCCGCGGACGGCGCGCTTCGCGTTCACGAAGTAACGCTGGACGACGTTAGGCGGGACGTTTTGTAAACCGTGTCATCCTGACCGCCGCCTGTCATTCCGAGCGAAGCGCCTGCCCCTGAGGAGCGCCAGCGACGAAGGGAGGAATCCTCAGGCTCCCGACAGTGAGCCCTCTATCAGGACGATGAGGATCCTTCGCTTCGCTCAGGATGACAAAGCCTCGAGCGTCACTGCCGCGTGGCGACGAGCTGCTGGAACCGCGGGTTGCCACGCAGCGGATCCCACATCGGATCGGCGCGCAGCATTGGAACCGACACGTCCGATGGAATCGTCAGCAGGTACGCAAGCCGCGTGATCGCGGCGTTGTGCTCGCCGACGAGCATCTCGACGTACGCGAAGTCCTCCTGCAGGTCTGCGCCGTCGACCGCATCGCGCGACACCGGGAGTATCTCGGCTGCCTTCGCCCCTTCGCGCATCGCGTCGGCCTTGCGCCCGAGCTGCGCGTAGGCGAGCGCCAGCAGCATCCGCGGCCCGGCCTCGCCAGGGTCCGCGGCCACGCGCCGCTCGAGAATCGTCCGTGCCGAGTCAGCGTAGGTCAGGCCGCGCGTCGGCTCTCCGTGCCGACGCGCCCAGTCGGCCTTCCAGACCAGGAACTGCGCGGTGTCCCCGCGGAACATGTCGACCGTCAGGCTTCGCAGCACCGCGCTGTCGGCAGGGCTCGATCCCACGAGCATCGGCGCTTGAAAGCGCAGGCGGTCCACCATCTTCCCCGCGTCGGGCAACGCCATCCCGTCCTGCATGGCCTTCCGCGCCGCCGCCATGTCGCCGCGCCACGCGACGAGCTGCATCGCCAGGTCGGCGTATACTCCCGACCAGCGCGGGCTGAGCGCGAGCGTACGCTGCGTGTAGCGCACCGCGTCCGGGTAGGCGCGCATGACGGCGTAGGTCATTGCGAGGTTGAAGGCCGCCTCGGGTGAGCGCGGGTCGAGCTCGACGGCGCGCGCGAAGTTCGCCGCTGCCTCGGCGAAGCGTCCCTGGCGGCGCAGCACGGACGCGCGTGCCACCAGCAGCTCGCCGCGCCCCGGTTGACGCTGAAGAGCTGTGGAGAACTCCCCGAGTGCGCGGTCGTAGTCGCGCAAGGCGCGATAGTAGTACAGTCCGAGCGCGAGGTGGGCTTCGGGGAGCTCGGGGTCCAGGCGTATTGCCGTCTCGGCCGCCGCGCGCATCCGTGCCAGGCGATTCGCCGTCCGATCCGTGTTCGCCCAGTAAATGGCGCCGTGCGTCTGCGCCAGGCGAGCGAACGCGAGCGCGAACGTGGGATCGAGCGCGACGGCCCGCTCGTACATGTCGACCGCGCGCGGCGATGCGTTGAGGGCGTCCTCCTCCGCCGTGCGGAGCGCCTCGCCCCGCAGGAAGTACGAGTATGCCTCGAAGTTCTCCGTCGGCCTGGATGAAATGGTGCGGCGCTCGGGTTCGTCGAGCGCAACTTCCAGTGCCGCGGCCACTCGCTCGCCGATGGTGCCTTCCACCGAGAACAGGTCCTCGGTCTTGGCCTCGTAGCGGTCGGCCCACACGGAGCTGCCGTCACGCGAGCGAATCAGCTCGACGGTGACTCGTACGCGTCGTGAGGCCGAATCCGAGCGATCCCATCGCACGTGGCCGTCGAGCACATAGTCGACGCCGAGCTCGCGGCCTACGTCGGCGCGCGACTTCGTGGTGTTGAGGTACTGCCGTGTGCTCCCCGGCGACATCACCCGTACGCCCGTCACGCCCGTTAGGCGACTCGTCAGCTCGTCGCTGACGCCCTGAGCGAAGTACGCGTCATCCGCGTGGCCGACGTTCTCGAACGGGAGCACGGCGAGCGACGGGCCAGTCGCGGGAGTCGGCGCAGCGTCGGCCGAACCGGCGTCAGGTGCGGCGCGTGGAGCGGCAGCGACGGTTGGGGCGGTCGACGCGCGGCGCAGGGCGACGACGCCTGCCGCCACGCCGGCCACGCCGGCCAATGCCACGACAGCGATCCATGGCCGGCGCCACAACGGACGGTCGCGCCGAGCGTGGACACGCTCGGCGCCCGGCGAAGCCGCGGCCGATGCGCCTAACGCTTCGGCGAACGCGGTCGTGCTCTGGAAGCGGTCGTCGACACCCGGGGCCAGCGCGCGGGCCACGACGCCGTCCACGGCAGGCGGCAGCTCGGGACAGCGCGCGCTGGGCGCGGGCAGCCGTTCGCGAACGCGCTGCACGATCCCTTTGAGGCCCGTGTCGGGAAAGGGCAGCTGTCCCGTGAGCATCTCGAATGTCATGCAGCCGAGGCTGTAGACGTCGCTGCGGGCGTCGACTTCGTAACCCTTGGCCTGTTCGGGGCTCATGTACGCCGGCGTGCCCAGCACGAACCCCGCGAGGGTGAGCGCGGACGACGGGTCATGCGCGCTCTGTCCATGGTCGGTTCGATCCCAGTCGCCGCGCGCCAGCGCGATCGCTTTCGCCACGCCGAAGTCGGCGACCACGGCGTGGCGGCCATCGATCAAGACGTTCGCCGGCTTCACGTCGCGGTGCACCACGCCGTTGGCGTGCGCGTACGCCAGCGCGTCGGCCACCTCGCGGACGATCGCCACAACGTCGGCGAGCTTGAGCCGCCCCTCGCGCTCGAGCCGCTGCTGCAGCGACTCGCCCTCGATGTACGGCATGGTGAAGTACACGAGGCCGTCGTCCGACTCGCCGGCGGCGAGCAAGGGAACGATGTGGGGGTGGCGGAGGGCGGCCGCGAGCCGCGTCTCGCGGTTGAAGCGCTCGATGCTCATTACCGCGCGCAGCTCCGGGGGGAGGACCTTCACCACCACGCGCCGGCCGAGCTTCGTCTCCATGGCGAGGAACACGCGGCTCATGCCGCCGCCCGCGAGCTCGCGTTCCACGCGGAAGGCCGTGCCTAACGCGGCCTGGAGCCGCGCGCCGAGGTCCGGAGCGGCGTCTCTTGCCTTGACGGCGGGCGACTCGAGGAACTCTGCGTCGCCGTCGTGCGCCATGAGGAGCGACAGGACCTCCCGCAGGAGATCCGCATCGCGGCCGCAGGCTTTCGTGACGAATGCCGACCGCTCGTCCGGCGGCAGCTCGACCGCGTCGGCGAAGATCGACATCATCGCGTCCCACTGCTCGGCGCTGACGCGCCCATCCGCTTGTCGCACTGCCCGTCAGGCGGTCGTGAGCTCCCGCCGGAGCCACGCGCGGGCGGCGGTCCACTCGCGCTTGACGGTCGCGGGCGACGAGTCGAGCGCCTGCGCCGTCTCCTCGATGGAGAGGCCGACGAAGTAGCGGAGCTCCACCACACGAGCCTTGCGCGCGTCATGGGCGGCGAGCCGGTCGAGCGCCTCGTCGAGCGCGACGATATCCACGGCGTCGTCCGGCATAGCGACGTCATCGGCCGCTCCCAGCGACAGCGCCTGCGCGTCGCCGCCGCGCTTCGCGCGCTGACGGGCGCGCGCGTGGTCGACCAGGACGGACCGCATCACCATCGCGGCCACGGCGAAGAAGTGCGCGCGACTGTTTGCTCCGGCGCCCGGCTGATCGGCTAGGCGCACGTACGCCTCGTGCACGAGCGCCGTCGGCTGCAAGGTGTGCCCGTCCGGCTGACCACGCAGCGCACGCTCGGCCTGCTGGTGGAGCATCGCATAGACCGCGGGCACGAGCGCATCGAAGGCCGCCCGGTCGCCGCGGCCCCATGCATCGAGCAGCTCGGTGACGGACCGGGACGTGTCGGACGGCACCGTCGTCGGATGCGCCTCGAGAATACTGGCGGCCGCACGGTCGCGGCGGGCGCGCACGTCGCGTTGCGGCGAGAGGTGGCCGGCTGAAGCGGTGTGAGCCGAATGCCGGCCGTTTGTCGACTTTCAAAATAGGGAGGGACCACTCGCCCACAACCCCCGCTTGTGCAACGAATCGACCGAGTCAACCGCAGAGCTTTGTCGCGAAACCGGATTGAAGCGTCGCGCGAGCCACTCACGTCCTTGTGGAGTCAGCCATGACCGCCATTTCGCCCCCGATCATTCCGCCCGGAGTGGTCACGCAGGAGTTCCGGACGCCGACCACCGTCCGCCGCGGCGTCATCGCCGGCGTCGTCGGCAACATGCTCGAGTGGTACGACTTCGCGCTGTTCGGGTTCTTCGCCAAGCAGATCGGCGCGCACTTTTTCCCAGCGAGTAACCCGACCGCGTCGCTGCTCGCCGCGTACGGCACGTTCGCCGCGGGATTCCTCATGCGTCCAGTGGGTGGCGCGCTGTTCGGCTGGGTCGGCGACCGGTTCGGACGCAAGCAGGCGCTCGTCTGGTCGGTCCTCGCGATGGCCATTCCTTCGTTCTGCATCGGCCTACTGCCGAGCGAAGCGGCCATCGGACTAGCCGCGCCTGTGTTGCTGCTCGTCTTCCGCCTGCTTCAGGGCATCGCCGTAGGCGGCGAATACATGGCGTCGTCCGTGTTCCTCGTGGAAGGCGCCATGCCCGGGAAACGCGGGTGGATGGGAAGCTGGGGACCGTTTGGCGCCTTCGCCGGGACGCTGCTCGGCTCCGCGGCCGGGGCGATCGTCAATGCGATCCTGCCGCCCGACGCGGTGATGGCGTATGGCTGGCGGATCCCGTTTATCGTCGGACTCGTCGTCGGACTCGGTGGACTCCTCATCCGACGTCATTACGTCGAACGAGTTCCCCACCAGCCGCCGGCGAAATCCCCGTTAGGTGAAGCATTCCGCGTCCACTGGCGGACCATTCTCCACCTCGTGTCGCTCGTCGCGGGACTTGCCGTCGGCTTCTACACCGTCTTCGTGTACGCGGCCACCTGGCTCGCGCAGGTGGCACGCGTGCCGGCCCGGACGGCGTTCGAGATCAACACGCTCGCGATGGCGCTTTCACTCGGTGTCATTCTCATCACTGGCCGGCTGAGCGATCGGGTCGGTCGGCGGCGCGTACTCGTCGTGGTGTCAGGGCTGCTCATGGTGCTCGCGCTGCCGCTCATGGCCCTCATGGCGCGCGGGCAAACCGGCGGCATCCTGTTGGGCCAGGTCGTGCTCGCGCTGCTCGTCTCCGCGATCAGTGGTGCGCTGCCCGCGGCGATGGCCGAGCTGGCGCCGTGGCGGGTGCGATGCACGGTGCTGTCGGTGGCGTACAACCTCGGGATGGCGCTGCTCGGTGGCACGACGCCGCTGGTGGCGGCGTGGCTCGTGGCGAGAACGGGCGTGGCGATCGCGCCGGCGTGGTACCTGACGGCCGCGGGGGCGTTGGCCTTCGTCGCCGCGCTCCTGCTCCCGAAGGCGCTCCCGCATCGCCTAACGACGGAATTCAGCACGGTGCGGTCGCGCGAAGCCCACACCGCGGCGTCGTGAGCCCCGCCGGAAGGCGCCGGCGAGCGCGACGCCGCGCGAACCAGGCCGGTGCTTCGTGCGGGTCATTCCTGTCGTTGCGGACTCGACTGTGAGCGCTCGTTTGGATGTCTGCATCGCGTTGCTCGGCGGGAGGCTGCAGAATGTGGGAACGACTCTGACCACCTCGACCGGAAAAGCGCCCGCAGCGCACGCCGCTTTCGTATATCATCACCTAACGAGCAATTGTCCACACTTGGGGGTCAATCATGAGTCATCTCACCGGCGCTTGGACGACGACGGACACCGAGCCCTTCGCCGTCCCAAATCCCTACGACATAGGGCTTGGCAAGAACCCGGCGAACTACGCTCCGTTGACCCCGCTCAGCTTCCTCCCGTGGAGCGCGCGGGTGTGCCCGGATCGCGTGGCGGTGATCCACGGCGCGCGACGATTCACGTGGGCGGAGACGTACGCGCGGGCTCGCCGGCTGGCGTCGGCGCTTGCCGCGCGGGGCATTGGCGTCGGCGACACCGTCGCAACCCTCCTGCCTAACATCCCGGAGATGTACGAGGCCCACTTCGGTGTGCCGATGACGGGTGCCGTGCTCAACACGCTCAACACGCGACTGGACGCAGGCGCCATCGCGTTCATGCTGCAGCACGGAGAGGCCAAGGTGCTTCTCGTCGACCGTGAGTTTTCCGACCTCGCTACGAAGGCGCTGGGCATGATCGATCGGCGGCCGCTCGTGATCGACGTGGATGATCCGCTCTACGACGGCGAGGGAGAACGACGAGGCGCAACGGAGTACGAAGCGTTTCTGAGCGCCGGCGATCCGGAGTTCGCGTGGGAGCCGCCGTCCGATGAATGGAACGCGATCTCGCTCAACTACACGTCCGGAACGACCGGGAACCCGAAGGGCGTCGTCTACCATCATCGCGGCGCGTATCTCAACGCGATCGCGAACATCCTCGCGTGGGGCATGCCGCGGTATCCGGTGTATCTCTGGACCCTGCCGATGTTCCACTGCAATGGCTGGTGCTTCCCGTGGACGATTGCCGCGCAGACCGGCACGAATGTCTGTCTCCGAAAGGTCGACGCCGCGGTGATCTTCCGGCTCATCCGTGAGCATCATATCACCCACTACTGTGGCGCGCCGATCGTGCACAACACGCTGCTCGCGGCGCCGCCGGAGCTGCGCGACGGCATCACGCACCGCCTGCACGCGATGGCCGCCGGCGCGTCACCTCCGGCGTCGACGATCGAGGCGTTGGAGCGCATCAACGTCGAGCTCACGCACACGTACGGGCTCACCGAAGTGTACGGGCCGGCCACGGCGTGCACGAAGAAGGAGGAGTGGGCGGCGCTCGCGCCTAACGAGCGTGCGGTGCTGAACGGACGGCAAGGGGTCCCGTATGTGCTCGAGGGCGACGCCGCCGTGCTCGACCCGGAGCGCATGGTGCCGGTCCCCGCCGATGGCGAGACCATGGGCGAGATCATGTTCCGCGGGAACATCGTGATGAAGGGGTACCTCAAGAACCCGACGGCAACCGCGAAGGCTTTCGCCGGCGGCTGGTTCCATTCGGGGGACCTGGCCGTCACGCACCCGGACGGCTACATGAAGATCAAGGACCGCGCGAAGGACATCATCATCTCGGGTGGCGAGAACATCTCGTCTCTCGAGGTCGAGGACGCGCTGCATCGCCATCCCGCGGTGTTCGCAGCGGCGGTGGTGGCGCAGCCGGACGAGAAATGGGGCGAGACGCCGTGTGCGTTCGTGGAGCTGAAGCCTAACGCCGTCGTTACAGAGGCCGAGCTCATCGAGCACTGCCGGAACCTGCTCGCGCACTTCAAGGCGCCGCGCCGCGTCGTGTTCGGTCCGCTGCCAAAGACGTCCACCGGGAAGATCCAGAAGTTTGTTCTGCGAGAGCAGGTGAAGTCGGCCGAAGCAATTGCCTGACGCGGAGGCGCAGCTCATGGCGTGGCCAGTCGCGCTCGCGTGCTCCGTTTGTGTCTCGTTCTCGATGGCGTGCAGCGATGACGATTCACCGACCGACCAGCGGCAGCCGGGCGTCGGCGCGTGGGACGCCCGCGCGCCGCTGTCGACGGCCCGACAGGAGATGCCGTCTGCGCTTGTCGGCGGTCGGATCTACACGCCGGGTGGCTTTGACGCCGGGGGCGCGACGGTCGCGACGCTCGAGGTCTACGACGTCGCGACGAACGTCTGGACGACAGGCCCGTCGATGCCGGAGGGTCGGAACCATCCCGGAGTCACCGCCGCTGGTGGCCTGGTGTTCGTCACCGGCGGCTACACCGGCGCCGGGCCTGCGTCCTCCAGCGTGTTCGCGTTCAATCCGCAGTCGCAGACGTGGACGTCCCGCGGTGCGATGCCAGCGCCGCGTGCGGCGCACGTCACGGTGGAGTATGGTGGCAAGATCTACGCGATCGGGGGCGTGAGCCCCGGCGGCGTCGTGGGGACGAACGAGGCGTACGACCCGACGACGGACCGCTGGTCCGCCCTCGCGCCGATGCCGACGCCCCGCGAGCACCTGGCCGCCGCGGTGATCGATGATCGGATCTACGTTGTAGGCGGGCGTGCACCGGGCAATTTCGCCACGCTGGAGGCCTACACCCCTGCGACGAACACGTGGCAGAAGCTCGCCGACATGCCGACCGCACGCGGCGGGCTGGCCGCCGCCTCGTCAGGCGGAAAGCTCTACGTGTTCGGCGGCGAAGCGCCGGGCGTCTTCCCGCATAACGAGGAATACGACCCCACACGCAACTCGTGGCGTCGGGTTGCCGACATGCCGACCCCGAGGCACGGCATGGGCGCTGTTACCGTGGGTAACGCGATCTATGTGATCGGCGGCGGGACGCAGGCCGGCTTCGGCGCGTCGACCGTCAACGAGCGGTACACACCGCCACAGTAGCCCGGCCCGTGGTGCGGCAGTTCGACTGAATAATGAGCCTCACATCGGTCGGTTTCAGGTTCTGGTGTCATCTGCGGGTGCGGCAAACGGCACCCGCGAACGAACGGCAACCACGAACGCTGACGACGCTGATCTGTCGAACGCTGTGCCCGCTGAATTCATCCTGTGGCGAAGCCCTCGACCGGAGCGTCAACTCCAATCACATGAACGATTGATGTTTGTTGGTTCTTTGGTTTTCCCGAACAGCACCCTCAGCGTGTTCAGCGGCGCTCGCGTCTGTGGCCTCAGCGTTCGTGGTTGCCCTTTGCCGTTGCCGTTTTGCAGTTGTCGTTCGCCGCTGTCGTTCGGGGGAAACTCGGGAGTTACGCGGGGGCGACAGGCTGAACCAGTTCGGTGGCGCTATCAACTGCGCGAACCGCTATGGAGCAGTCACGGTGAGGGTGAGCGGCGCCTCCACGTCGGAGTATCCGCTCGCCGTCGCGCGAACCGTGAGAACGTACCGGCCGGGGACGGCGGCCGCGTCGGCGAACACGATGTATTTCTTGGTCACCACGCTGTCCGTCGTCGTGCCCGACGTGACTCTCGCGCTCAGGTTGTTAGGCATCCCTGAGATAGACGAGAGGACGCTTCCCGACGCGCCCCGAATCGTTCCGATCGACTGAGTCGAGCCTCCCGGGCTCACGCTGATCGAGCTCGGCTCGAGAACGAGCGACACGCGGGGGACATCTTGCCCGGCGGCGATGGCTTGCGTCGCGTCCGTCGCGTCGTGGCAACTCACGCCGACGCCGAGGAATACGATCGCGGCCACTGTGCGCACGACCTCGATGAGTCTCTTCCACGCCATTCCAGGCGCGCTGCCAATCCGCCGACTTGCGGTGTCCACAAGATCGACGGTACGGCGTTTCCTGAGGGTCGTCAACGACCGACTCGGCGTTCTGGCAGCGGCTTCCCGGCAGAGCTAGCTTCACGGCTCCAACTCTTCCAGATGGTCGCTCATGAGCGACACACTCGATCGGCGGCGGTTCCTTCAGCACGCGCTCGCCGGAGCCGCCGCGATCTCCGCCGCCCCGATCCGGCACCTAACGAGTGTTGCCGTCCGCGCTCGGGGCGCGCCCGCTCCCCAGAAGGTCGTCGTGATCGGCGCGGGGATGGCCGGGCTCTCCGCGGCGCTCGATCTCCTCGCGAAAGGCCACGACGTCACCGTCCTCGAGGCGCGCACGCGGCCCGGTGGCCGGGTCTTCACGATCCGCGAGCCGTTCGCCGATGGGCTCTACGTCGAAGGCGGCGCGATGCAGGTGTTCGACTCCCATTCGCGAGTTCAGCGCTACATCCAACAGTTCGGCCTCGAGATCGACCCCATTCGCCCGGCGCCCGGGATCGCCGTCAGGCACGTCATGGGGAAGCGCATCGAGAGCAAGCCGGGTGAGCGCATTGTGTGGCCGTTCGAGCTGAATGGCGCCGAGCGAGAAATCGATGGACGCATGCTCTGGCAGAAGTACGTCGTGCCCGCTGTGCAGGAAGTTGTCGAGGCGGAATCGCACGACTCCTCGCTGCGATCGCTCGAGAAATACGACCGGATGACGTTCTCCGACTTCCTGCGTGGCCAGGGAGCGTCGCCCGCGGCGATGGCCATTCTCGCCATCGGTCTCCCGTCCGGCCTCGGCGATGGTCCCGATCGCGTCTCGGCGCTGGACCTGCTTCGAGAGGCCGCACATCGACAGGCGGCGAAGCAGTCGTTCACCATCCGCGGTGGCACCGACCGCTTGCCAAAGGCCCTCGCCACGCGCCTCGGCGACCGTATCCAGTATGGGGCCCCGGTGATCCGGCTCGAGCAGCAGCCGAACGAGGTGCGAGTCATCGCGACGCAGGGAGGGGCAACGCGGTCGTTCACCGCGGATCGAATCGTGTGCGCGATTCCTTTCACCGTGCTTCGACGGCTGGGGGTCTCGCCGCCGTTCGGGCGTGAGAAGCGCGTGGCGGTCGACCAGCTTCGGTACACGTCGGTGGCTCGCGTCTACGTGCAGACGCGGACGCGCTTCTGGACCGCCGACGGCTACTCGGGCAATGCGTCGACGGATCTGCCCGTGATGGGTGTCTACGAGCGCACGATCAATCAGCCCGGGACGAGGGGCATCCTGGAGTCGTACATGGCGGGCGCGAACGCGCGCCGCGCCACGGCGATGCGCGAGGCCGATCGCCTGACGATGACACTCGCCGGCATGGCCAAGGTGTACCCGCGCATTCTCGAGCAGTACGAGGGTGGCGCGTCGAAGTGCTGGGACGAGGACGAGTGGGCGCGCGGGGCTTATGCCTGGTTCGAGCCCGGGCAGATGATGACGCTCATGCCGCACATCGCTCGGCCGGAAGGCCGCATTCATTTCGCGGGCGAGCACGCGTCGACGTGGCCGGGCTGGATGGAAGGCGCCCTCGAATCGGCGGAGCGCGTCGTGCGGGAGATCGACGAGTCGGCGGGGTGATCGCCAGCGCGACTCATACTCGCGGAGGCGCGCCCGGCTCAGCTCACGGTGAACCGGTTGAGCAACTGGTCGAAGCGTGGATCGTTTCGAAGCGAGTCGAAGCCGGGCCAGAGCCGGAGGAACGGTATCGTCACTTCGCGTCCCGCCGGCATCGCGAACAACAGCTCGAGAAGCTCGAACGCCGTGTCGAGCTCTCCGACCTGGCCGAAGACCTCGACAGCCACGCCCATGAACGCCGTTGCGCCAGGGCTGTTCTCGGACAGCGGCGCGAGGTCCATCGCGCGACGCGCTTCGCGCACGGCGTCCTCCCGTTGACCTAACGACGCATAGGCAAGCCCGAGGACGACGCGAATGCTCGGATCGCCCGGCTGGGCGCGAACGCTGTCGGCAAGCATCGCGCGCGCCGCTTCGTAGTGTGATCGCGCTCGCGCCCGGTCGCCCAACGCCTCGTAGCACTGCCCACGCATGAGGGCCCTCGGCTGATAGACCAGCCCGTCGCGGCTGAGCGCGCTGCGCGATGATTCGAGCATGGCGAGCGCCTCGGCGTAGCGCCGCTGGACGCGCAGCACCGTGTAGCGCGCCCACGTCGTCATCCCGTTAGGATCCCAATCCACGGGAACGCTGCGCAGCACGGCCGCGAGCGTGTCCACGCTGCCGCGCCACCGGAGATACGTGTGCCCCTTGATGACCCTGAGCATTCGGTTGTCCGGGGCGAGCGAGATCGCTCGGTCGAACGCACGCATCGCGTCCTCGTCGCGGCGCATTCGCAGATACGTGAACGCGGCCTGTCTCGGCGGAATCGGATCGCGGGGATCAACGCGCATGGCTTGCTCGTACGCTTGAACGGCGTCGTGCCAGCGGCCTGCGCCTACGTAGGCGTTCCCGAGCCGGAGATGCAGATCTGCCCTGTTTGGGGACCCTTCGATCGCACGCTCCAGCGCGTTGACCGCTTTGGCCATGTCTTTCCCACTCGAGCTCCAGTACAGCGCGAGCGCGGAATGCGCCTCGGTCAGGCCGGGCTCCATTCGAAGGGCCGTCTCCGCTTCGAGGCGCGCCTGTTCGCGCCGCGCCGGCGTCGTGTCATACGTCATCGCGCCGCGCATGAGCATATACGCGAGCCGAGCCCGCGCGAGCGCGAAGGTCGGGTCCAGGTCTCGCGCTCGCGAATAGAACGACTGCGCCGACCGCAGGTTTCCAATCGCTATGCTGCCCACAGTATCGCGGAGCACTCCCCCGAGCTCGACCGCTCGCCCTCGAAGGTAGGCGTCGTAGGCGCCGGCGTTGCGCGTCGGTAGACGGCCCAACGACTCGCGCTCCGCACGGGTGAAATCCACGTCGAGCGCCGCGAGGATCGCGCGCGCTGCCGCGTGCGGAATGCCGACGAGGTCCGAGAACGCACGCTCGTATCGTTGAGTACGGAGCCGTTTGTTCGACCTCGCATCGAAGAGATGCACTTCGACGAGCACACGGTCGTCGACACGACGTACGATCCCGGTCACGACGGCGGAGGCGCCGATGTCGGTCGCGATTTCAGTCGGCGGCTTCGAGCTCGCGGTGCGCATGAGCGGCGAGGACGAGTAACCCGGCACGATGACGCCGCGGAGTCGCGACAGGTTCGTGCCGATCGCGTCACTCAAGCCCACAGCCACGTGACGGTCGGCCGGGCGGCCGGTCAGGTCATCGAATGGGAGCACGGCGATCGATCTGGGCTCCGCCGTCGCTGACGCGCCACGGGAGGCAAGCCATGCCGCCACGCCGATTGCCGTGGCTATCACCGCGATGGCTGCCACTCGTGAAAATCGGCGGCGTCGGCTCGGCGCGGGTGTAGACAATCGCCTCGGCGCAGGGTCCGGCGTGTTGGGCTGCAGGTCGACCGCTGCCAGCGCCGCGGTGACTTCCTCGGCGGACTGATACCGCCGGCTCGCCTCCTTGCTGAGCAGCGTACCTACCACGCTCTCTACACCGGCCGGAATGTCGCTTCGCCACGCGGACGGCGGCACCGGCTCCGTGTGGACGATCGCGTGGGCGACGCTGAGCGCTTCCTCGCCCTCGAAGGGGCGCCTGCCGGTCACCATCTCGTACAACACCACGCCGAGCGACCACAGGTCAGCGCGGCCGTCGAGCGGTTGTCCCAGGACCTGCTCGGGAGCCATGTACGACACGGTGCCTAACGCCACTCGCGACGCCGTGAGATCGAGATCCTTCGCGCGCGCAAGCCCGAAATCGACGATCTTCACGGTCCCGTCGGGCAGGAGCATCAGGTTCGCGGGCTTGAGATCGCGATGTACGATGCCGGCCTTGTGGGCCGCACTCAGACCATCCGCGATCTGCTTTCCAATCGCGAGGACCGTGGCAACGCGGAGTGTACCATCGCGCGCGAGCCGCGCCTTGAGCGTCTCACCGCCGTAGAGCGGCATCGCATGGAACAGATGCCCCTCGTCCGTCTCACTCGCCTCGTAGATAGCGCACAGGTTCGGGTGGTCGAGGGCGCCGGCAAGGCGCGACTCGTGGAGAAACCGCTCCTTCGCTTGGGCGTCGAGGTGGTCGCCTGCGAGCGGAAACTTGAGCGCCACAGCGCGGCCGAGTCGCGTGTCCTCGGCCCGGTAGACGATTCCCATGCCGCCCTGAGCGAGCGACCCGATGACGCGGAAATGAGAAACCGTGCGGCCGACCAACCCGAGCGGATCGGCAGCCCCCGCACGCTCCCGCCGCGTCGAATCGGGTGATGCCAAAACGGCGTCGAGGCGGCCGAGCCTAACGTCCACCTCGAGGTCCGCGGCAAGGAGCGCTTCGACCGCGCGTCGGAGGCCAGGGTCCGCGTCTCCGATCGCGGCGAGGCGCTCGTCCCGAGCTGGGCCCGACAGCTCGACGATCTCGTCGAACGTCGAGAGGACGTCTCCCCAGCGCTGGGCGTCGCTCGCGTCCTTCACGGATTCTCCGGTTGCAGCTGCAGGGCCAGCCACGCACGGGCCGAACGCAGCTCGCGTTTCACGGTTGCCAGCGAGATACCGAGCGCCGCCGCCGTCTCCTCCAGCGTTAGGCCCCCGAAATAGCGCTGCTCGAGAATCCGGCTCCGCCGCTGGTCGATTGAGTCCAATCGCGCGAGCGCCTGATCGAGCTCGGTGATGGAATCGAGTGCGTCGTCGGCAATCCCGAAGTCGTCGCCGAGCTCGACTCGCGTGATGCCCAACCCTCGCTTCGCGGCTTTGCGTATTCGGGCGTGATCGACGAGCAGGTGCCGCATGACGCGGGACGCGAGGCCGAGAAAGTGACCTCGGTCGCGCACCGTCACCTGCGGCCCGTCGACGAGCTTGAGGTACGCCTCGTGGACGAGCGCCGTCGTGTTCAACGAGGCGTCCGGCTCGCTCCGCAGGCGCTGATGCGCCAGCTGCCGCATGCGTTCGTACACGAGTGGGATGAGCTGATCGAACGCCTCCGCATCGCCCTCTCCCCAGCGTCGCAGGAGCTGCGTGATCTCGTCGGGTGCCGGCACGTTGGCTCGGAGAAAGAATCCCGGAACGGCGCGTTGGGCGATCCGAGTATAGGTCGGCGTGTAGCCTGGCTTCAAGGATGGCAGTCGGCGCGTGAGCCGGTTTCGCCCGGTCTTTCGCTACTCCTGGGTCAGCGCTCGCTCGCGCTCCTCACCGTCAACCCGGGAGTCGACCATGTCAGGCGTGCTCAAACAGACACCGTTGCGGCTGTTCCTTCTCTTTCCGCTCGCGGCCGTTGTCGCGACAGCGCTACAAGCCACCGCCTGTACCGATGTGGGCGAACCGAGCGCTCCCATGCGCGATGGCCCGTCTGTCACGCTCGAGAACCGCCGGCTTCCTCCAACCGCCGTGACGCTCGCCGCTCCGGTGTTCGGGCTGGACGGCGCTCCCGATGGGACCATCATGGCCGCGATCGCCTCGGCCGGAGTGGCCTCGATTCGAGGGAAGGGCACCGAGTTGATCGCCGCGCTACCCGGCGTCAATGGGGTCGCAGCGCTCGGCAGCGGTGAGGCGGTGGCGGTGACGGGTGGATCGCTGGACCCTGGCCAGATTCTGCCGACATCGAGGAAGCTGTTCCGGGTGTCGGCAGGCGCGGTCCGCGAGCTTGCCGATCTCTGGGCGTTCGAACAGTCGGCCAATCCGGATGGAACCTGGAATCAAAGCGCGATCCCCATCGAATCGAATCCCTTCGATGTCGCTGTGCTCAACGGCGGCCAGGTTCTCGTCGCGGACGCCGCTGGCAACGACGTCCTGCTCGTTGAGACCAATGGCGCGATCGATTGGGTCGCGGTGCTCACACCGGTATCGACGCCAGGGCCGGAGCCGGTCCCGACATCCGTCGCGGTCGGCCGGGACGGTGCCTACTACGTCGGCGAGCTGACCGGATTTCCCGGAACGTCGGGCCTCTCGCGCGTCTGGCGCATCGCGCCGGGGAGTCGACGTGTCCTGTGCCCCAGCGCGGCGTGCTCGGTAGTCGCCGGCGGCTTCACGTCGATCATGGACCTCGCGTTTGGTCCGGATGGGACGCTCTACGTCGTGGAGTTCGATGAAGCAGGCTGGCTCGGCATCGAGGGCAACGGCTTCGCGAAGACTCCTGCCGGCGGCACCGTGAACGCGTGCAACGTCGTCACCGGGGCGTGCTCGGTGAAGGCGAGCGGCCTGTCGCTGCCGACGGCGATCGCGGTCACGCGCGACGGCGCGATCTGGGTCGTGGAGCACGAGCCGATGCTCTTCGCCGCCGCACGGGTGAGGCGGCTCGGCTAATCGGGAGGCGCGGTGTGACGCGAATGGCGCGTCACACCCGTTCGATTCCCGGTCGGCTGTGCGCGACTCGCCACCTCGCGGGCGTCTCGATCGGCGCGTCCGGCCGGGTCACGAACGGTACTGTGCGGTACTCAGCGGTCCACGCGTTCGGCTCGACCGTACACGTGATGTAGCCGCGCCGGTTCGCGTGCCACTTCACATGAGGGTTGAACGCCGTCTGGTCCGTCGTCGGTGTCGCCGTGCCGTCTCCGCCGGAGCTGATGCTCGTCCCCACGAACTCCGCTGCGATCACGGGACGGTCGGGGCGAGAGAAGTCGGCATGTAGCTCGTTCACCCAATGCGAGTGTACGTCGCCCGTAACCACGACCGTCTTGTTAGGCGCTCGCTCGCCGATCGACTTGAGAAGGCGGTCACGGGCGGCGGGGTAACCGCTCCAGTTGTCCATGGGAAGGCGGACGCCCGGGCCCGGGTCGGAGTCCGTGGGCGCGACCATGACCTGGTTCGCGAGGACCTGCCACCGTGCCCGAGAGGCGGCGAGCCCGTCGCTCAGCCATCGCTCTTGCTTGGCGCCGAGCATCGTGCGGGCCGGGTTGGCCCAGTCGCCACACGGGACGGGCTTGTCGCCATCGTCGCACGCCTGATCGCTCCGGTACTGGCGGCCATCGAGCACCCAGAAGCGCGCCAGCGCGCCCCAGTCGAACGTGCGTGTGATGTCGAGGTCGGCCCACGATCGCGCTCGGGGAACGCGCACGGGCTGGTGCTCCCACCATGCCTGGTAGGCGGCCGCGCGGCGCGCGCGCATCTGCTCCTCTGACTCCATGCCGTTCTCGCCCACGAGCCCCGCGTAGTTATTGTCGACCTCGTGGTCGTCCCACGTCAAGAGCCACGGGCATCGCGCGTGCGCCGCCTGCAGCAACGGGTCGCTCTTGTATTGGGCGTACCGGCGGCGATAGTCGTCGAGCGTTCGGATCTCGAGACCCGCGTGCTGGCGCGCGCGGCCCGGCGTGGCCGCGTACTCGTAGATGTAGTCGCCCAGGTGCGTGACGAGGTCGAGCTCCTCGCGCGCCATGTGGGCGTAGGCCGTGTACAGTCCCTGCTCGTAATGCTGACACGACGCGACCGCGAACCGGAGCGGCGTGACGGCGGCCCCTAACGGAGCGGTGCGCAGCCGTCCGACGGGACTGGCCGCCTGCCCGACCCGAAACCGGTAGCTGTACCACCGGTCGGGGGCGAGGCCATCGACGTCGACGTGTACGGAGTACGAGAGCTCCGGCGCCGCCGCCACGCGACCCTGGCGCACAATCGTCCGGAACGCGTCATCCTCCGCAACTTCCCAGGTGACGAGCGCGCGTTGCCCATCCATCCCGCCTTCGGGCTCCAGGGGCCGGGGCGCGAGGCGCGTCCACAGCACCCCGCCGGTGGACGTCGGGTCACCCGACGCGACGCCGAGCTGAAAGGGGTCGTCGGCGAGCCGGGGCCGACCGGTGACGCGCCAAGCGTTAGGCACGGTCGCGGCCATCGCCGCGGTCGCGCTCACGTTCTGCAGAAAATCACGTCGGTTCATGGCGTGTGTCGGACGACGGCTCGCTGCCTCGGATCAGAACACCACGGCCGGCAACGTTACATCGATGGTCTTCAACCCCTTCGCTCGTAGCAGGGCGTTGAACGCGGCGAGGTCCTTGTTCATGAGCTGCTCGAGCGCCTGACGAGTCGTCCGCATCTGTTTCACCAGAACGTCGTTCACGGCCCGCTGCTGCGTCGTCGGCGCGAAGTCCGAGCTGCCGATTCCGCCCGCGAGATAACTCAGCTGTCCGCCGAGCTTCACGGGCCACCGCACCTCGTCCTGCCCCCGTCCCGTTAGGCGAAGGTCCACGATCGTCTGCTCCACATCGATGAACTTGCGGTCGAGGGAGTCGCCAGCCGATTTGACATCCGCCGGCGTGCTGCTGACGGCATTCATCGTCCCGATCTGCGACCGAACCGCTTCGATCGAATGCAGCATGTCCACCGTCGCGTTCGCGGTGGCCTGCATCGCGATCAGGAGGTCCGTCGACGCCTTGATGTTGGCGAGCGTCGCGGCCGAATTCGGATCCCGGCGGACCTCAAGGGGTTGCGTGAAGGACTTGCCATCGACGGTGAGCTTCACCGTGTAGCGACCCGGTGGCACCTGCACGGAGAACGTGCCGAAGCCCGGCGCGGGACGCGTCCCAGCCGAGTCCATGGTGAACTCGGCGTTATACATGGGCTTCGTGCGGAGCTTCGGTGTCTTCGTCGGCTCGTTGTTGAGGTTCCACCAGACGCGATTGAGCCCGACCTTTTTCGTGCCGGTCAGCGTCCGGACCGTCTTGCCCGACGCATCGAGAATCGCGATCGATGGCGCCGACTGTGGTGCGTTCTTGAGCCAGTAGTTGAATACCGCGTCGCCCGGCGGGTTGCTGCCCGCCGTCGGATCGTCGTTGCTGGCGTAGTTGCCGGGAATGTTGATGAACCGGTACGCCGGTCGCGGCGGGAACAGGTACGCGGCCGATGCGATCACGTCGGGCGTGAGCTTCTGAAGCGGTGAGAGGTCATCGAAGATGTAGAACCCGCGCCCATACGTGCCGATCACGAGATCGTTGAAATGTTCCTGGACGACCAGCCCGTAGAACGGCGCGGGCGGGAGACCGCTCATGAGCGGGGCCCAGTTGGCGCCGTCGTCGAACGAGATGTACAGCGCGTTCTCGGTGCCGAGGTACAAGAGACCGCGCCTGACGGGATCCTCGCGAATGATGTGGGCGTAGCTCAGCATGCTCTTCGGAATCCCGTTCACGATGAGCGTCCACGACTTGCCGAAGTCCGCGGTCTTGTAGACCCACGGGTCGCGATCGTTCTCCTGATGTGCGTCGACGATGATGTAGGCCGTCCCCACGGCATAACGCGACGGCTCGATATGCCGCACGGAGCCGTACTTCGGGATACCCGGGATGTTCGCCGTGACGTTCGTCCAGCTCTTGCCGCCGTCGCGCGTGACCTGCACGAGGCCGTCGTTCGTCCCCGCCCAGATCACCCCCGCCTGCACTCGCGACTCGGCGATGGCGTAGACGATGTTGCCGTACTCGACGCCGATGTTGTCCGGCGTCAGGCCACCCGAGATCTGCTGCATCGCGCGATCGTTGCGCGTGACGTCGGGGCTGATCTCACGCCACGTCTTGCCGCCGTCCGTTGTCATGTGCACGAACTGGCTGCCGGTGTAAATGCGATTGTGGTCGTGCGGCGAGATCGTGAAGGGCGCGTCCCACACGAACCGGTACTTCACCTCGGCCGCCGAGTGCCCGCCGGTGCTGAGCGGCCAGACTTCGACATTCTGTCCTTCGCGGCGCCGGAGGTCCATGCGCGTGACGATGCCGCCTCGCGCACCGCTGCCCGACGCGGTCGACCACACGATGTTGGTGTCCACCGGGTCGGGAGTCGCCCAGCCGCTCTCGCCGCCTAACACGCCGTGCCACTCGCTTCGCGCGATGGTGTTGCCGCTCCGGCTGTTGCTTGGGCCCCGGTACGACGGGCCGTCCTGCTTGTTGCCGTAAACGTAGTACGGGATGCGGGTGTCGACGGTCACGTGGTACATCTGCGCGATCGGGAGCTGGACACGCAGCCACGTCCGCCCGCGAGTCGTTGAGATCGAGACGCCGGCGTCGTTCGCGACCGCCATCCGGTCGGCGTTCGTCGGGTCGATCCACATGTCGTGGTTGTCGCCGCCGGGACTGGCGGCGAACCCACCGGCGGGATCCGGGGCTCGGACGGTGGCGCTGTCGGCCGGCGGCTGGCCGGGTGTGCGGCGGCGGCCGCCTAACGTCGCACCCCCGTCGAACGAGCGGCTGAACGTTGCACAGAGGAAGTACGTCTCGTCGGGGTCATCCGGCGCCACGGCCATGCGCGTGTAATAAGGTTGCCGACACGCGAGGTTGCGGTCGTAGCTCGCGACCTTCCACGTCGCCCCGCCGTCGTCGGAGCGCCACAGCTCGCCGTTGTCGGTCGGCTGGCCGTGGATCGGAACGCCGTCGCCGGTTTCGATCAGCGCGTAGACGCGGTTGGGGTTCGAGCGGGCGATCGCGAGGCCGATCTTGCCGACCGGGTGCATTGGCAAACCGTTTCCCTGGAGCCGGGTCCACATGCTCCCGCCGTCGCGTGAGACGTAGATGCCGCTGCCGGGACCGCCGCTCTCGCGCCCCCATGTCTTCATCTCGAGCTGCCACGTCGCGGCGAACAGCGTGCGCGAGTCCGTCGGGTGCATGACGACGTCGATGCCACCCGTGTTCTCGTCGACGAACAAGACGCGCTGCCACGTCTTGCCGCCGTCGGTCGTGCGGAAGATCCCGCGGTCGGGCTGCGGTCCGTAGCTGTGTCCTTGCGCAGCCACGAACACGATGTCGGGGTTCGCGGGGTCGATCGCGATGCGTCCGATGCGGCCGCTGGCCTCGAGGCCCATGCGCGTCCACGTGCGTCCGGCGTCGGTCGACTTGTAGACGCCGTTGCCGATCGAGATGTGGCTTCGGATGAACGGCTCGCCCGTGCCGGCCCACACGATGTTCGGGTTCGACGGCGCGACCGCCAGCGCGCCAATCGACGACACGTCCTGGCTGTCGAAGATGGGTGACCAGTGGATGCCGGCATCCGTGGTCTTCCAGATCCCGCCTGACGCGGCGCCGACGTAGTAGACGTTAGGGTCGCGGGGGATGCCCGCGACGGCGACCGTGCGATTGCCCACGGGACCGATGTACCGCGGTCGGATCTCGGCGGCGAACGCGGGGTCGAAGGCGATCGGCTGGACGCGGCTGGATGTGGTCTGCGCGCCTAACGAAGCGACGCCGACCGTGAGCGACACGAGCACGATCCCGATGCGTTGCGACATGGCAGCCTCCGTGGCCGTTGGCGATCGCGACTATCATCCGCCACGCGCGCCACGCCGGCAAGTGCGTCGATTCGCTCCCGCCGGCACTCCAACGCCCCGTTTGGGGTCAGACTCCGTTCTCATCGTTTTGTCTCGCGGGCTCGTCAATCCGCCGCCGCGCCGTCCACCAGACGCCCACGCAGAGCACCGCGGCGAGCGGCAACAGCACGAGCAGTCCGAACGCCAGCAGCGCGAGCGCAAGCCACCCGAGCAGCGCAGGGATCGTGTGGATGTTGACCCTGATCGCGATCGGGGCGAGCAACACGACCAACCACGGTACGGCGCTGGTGACTACCAGCGCAGCCACGAGGGAGATCGGCCACCGCCGGATTCGCGCTCGCGACCGAGCGCGGAGAACCGCGTAGCCGGTAGCTACGCAGAGGCCCACGAGGACGAGTGCCGCAACCGCGACAAGGGCCCAGACGACGGGTGGCACGACGCGCTATCCCGTTGGTCAGACGCGGGCGGCGTCATTTCGACGCGCCCGCCACACTCGCAGCGACTCGGTCCGGCGCTTTACCAGCGCCGCGACTTCCCGGCGGAACTTCTTGCTGCCGAGCGCCCAGCCTTTGTGCGTCGCGTCCCGGATCTCGCTCACTGTGGAATCGTCGAGTGCGATATCGAACATCCCGCGGTAGGCAGCCCGTCGCTCGATCTCGTCTCGACCCAGCGCAAGGTAGGAATCATGCGGCGACACCAACCTATCGTGGCGCCCGAAGGCGTTCGCCCGATGGCTCGACCACGGATAATCCCGCGGATTTGCGACAAGACCGGCGCGGACCGGATTGAGCTCGATGTATTGATAGCACGCGAACAGATACGACTCCGTCTCGATCACGGTGGCCTTGTAGCGTCCTTCCCAGAGGGTTCCCGTCCGCCCGTAAGTCGTGTTGAAGCGTTGGACGTATCGTCGACCAACCGACTGCATCACCTTGCCGATGGCCGTGTCGGACGTCGGCGTCATCAGCAGATGAACGTGGTTTGTCATGAAGACATACGCGTGGATCCGACATCCATGCTGCTCGGAGGCTGTCCACAGACAGTCGCGGAAGAATCTGTAGTCTGCATCGACGGCGAAGCACGCCGAGCGATTGTTACCGCGCTGGATCACATGCTGTGGAAGTCCGGGCGCGGCGTAGCGCGGCAGGCGGGGCATGAGACCTCTCCGGTCGTGGCAGAAAGACAATAGCGGCGATCGCGTTCGCCTCCGGAACGATTCTACCGCGATCCGTGTCGATCGACGCCGAACGTTCGTTCGATGCGCGAGGAGTCTGACCCCTAACGGAGCGTTAGAACGCGGCCTCCACGTACAGGTGAACGCGCCACACGGTGCGCGGGTCCACGCCGCGCGCGAGGTCGATGCGCGCGAGCCCGTCGAGGAACGACACGCCTACACCCGCGCCGCGAACGTTCCCCCTCGACTTGCTCCACTCGTCGCGCGGGCCCGCCCACCCGGCATCGTAGAACGCCACGGGGCGCAGCACCGATCCGCCAAGCCCGAGCTCCGCCCGCGCGAGCCAGTACGCATCACCCATGAGCGCGTCGGGGGGAAAGCCGCGGACCGTGCTCGTTCCGCCAATGTGCCACGCGCGCTGTGGCGGCAGCGCACCGCCGCTCGTGCCCGCTCCTCCCGTGAGCGACACACCCACATTGCGGAACAGATACCGCGACGCGTTGAGATCGATCGCGCCACGCGTATAGTCGAACGTTCCGGCCGCCGCTTCGACGCGAATGTCCGTCGACAGCCGGAACCCACGCGGGTCGAGTCCGTAGGCCGAGCGAATGCGCGCCGACGCGCCGCCCTCGGTCGCCGGGATCGCCCTGACGTTAGGTTCGAACTCCGCATCGCGGAACGCGTTCGGCAGTGAGACCTGCGTCTCGACGGGCGCGTTGTGCTGGCGTTCGGCGAAGAGGCGCCACGTGACACCAGTCGCGGCGCTTGGCGCGCGCGTTCCCGTGAGCTCGGCGCCCGAGCTTCGGAAGTAGAAGCCTTCGTCTCGACCGAAGACGAGGGCAGACAGTGAGCCGCCCAATCCGAACGCGTCACCCCAGTCGTTCGCACTGTTGAGCCGGTGGTATCCGGTGAGCCCCGTGGACCGCTGCTCCGTCCCACGGGCGATGCGGAGCTCCACGTTAGGCTCGAGGTCGGCGCTGCCGAGGCGGAGCAGGGCGCTCCCATCATACGTCTTGCCCACCTTGCGCTCGGCGAGCAGACCTAACGACAGGCCTTCGACACGGTTGTAGCGCATGAGGCCGCGTCGCCAGCCGTACGACAGCACGGTGGACTTCGCCGTGGACGACGACGAACCCGATACCGCGGCCAGCTCCTTGTCGATCCCCAGCTCCTTGGCGAGCGTGCGCGCTTCCGCGATGCCGAACACGTCTTCGCCCTTGTCGAAGATGGAGGGCGGCAGCTCAAGCGAATGCGCAAGCGCCGCGGTGTCGCAGGGCATCGCGAGCGTCATACGGATGTCGCCGCGCCGTTCGCGACGGTAGGCTGTGTCTCCCTTCGCGCAATCGAGCGATCGACTCCGACGCTTGAACTGACTGCCCGGCACCACGCCGTCGACGACACCCTCGACTACCGACTCGACGTCGTTGCCGAAATCCGGGGAGAACCGGCGCATTCCGGCGGTCAACGTAGGAAGCGTGTCGGTCCCATTCACGGACGCATAGCGGAAGCTCTGATCGAGCGTCGCCGTCGATCGCACGAACCCCATGCGCAGCTCGCCGCGCGCGGTCTGCGACCGCGGGAGCCACCAGCGCTCACCGTACAGGCCGTAGTCGATCGTGAACGCCTCGAAGTCGAACGTGAAGGGCGTGAGCAGCGTCGCCCGTACCGGCGCGGGGATGTCCTCGTACGAGTCCTCGCCGACGAACTTCATCATGTCCATCGGTGCCGCGGGACGAAACGCCGCGCGAACGAGCTGACCGCCCGACTCGAACCACAGCGAGCCGACGATGAGGTCCTGGCTCGCCTCGCGCGCACGAACCACGACCTCCTGCAGCGCGATCTCCTTACCGCCGGGGAGTCGAATCCTGGCCGAGTCTCCAGACCGATACTCGTAGACCGCCTCGGCACCGCGTTCGAGCGGATGGACGTACGAGAACGCGTCCTCGTCGACGTCGCCCTCGCCGCCGTCGAAGTTGAACCACCACATCAGCCCTTCGCTTCCCGAGAAGTAGGGAATCGGCACGAGCTCGGCCATTCCAGTGAGAACCCTCGCGCCGGGAAACGAAACCGGTACGGCGGATCGGGCGCCGAGTACGTCGACCCAGACGCGGTTCGACTGGTTCCAGCGCACGCGTGCGGCGAGCTCCATCCGGAACAGGAGCCGGTCGCGGCCGATGGCCTTGACGTTGAGACCGGCCGACAGCCGCTGCTTCACGGTGGCGTCGTAACTCGTTAGGGTCGAATCCTGTCGGAAGCGGGCGAGCCGGGCGCGCTCGATCGTCGTGCGCGCCCGGGCGTCGCGGTAGGCGCTGGCGGCGACCGCCGGCGTGACATCCGGCAAGCGTCCTCGTCGCGAGTGGCGCGGTTCTTCCGAGCGTCGCGAGTACGGCGGCTCGGAGCGGATGATGACGCGATCACGAGCGCTGTCGGGACGGGGCGAGCGATCCGGTTGGGCGGACTGAGCGTCGGCTGACTGAACCGCGCCGATGGTGGTGGCAACGAGCGCCCCGAGGATCAAGCTGACACGGGCCATTGGCACGCTGCGACCTCGCCGAGGGTGAGAGGTGTCCCTACGGCAACGCTACGTTGCCGGGTTTCTCGCAGGTAACCGATTCGTCCCAAAATTGTCGTTTTGCGCCGTCCCGAGCCTCGCTCGGTTTACATCCCGGGCGAAGCCAGGGGATCCTCAGCTGCCCAGCGAGACGGCCGTCGCATCTTCCCGTTAGCCGCACCTAACAGAACTCGCGTGTGCTGGTGTGACCGCCGTCACTCCGGTAAACGCGCCCTGGCGGCACATTTGGTATCACAACCCATGCTTCGATCGTCACAATACGACCCGGCGCGCTAGCAAAGCCGCGTCGCCTCGATCGATCTATACAAGGCACCGTCCAGCACCATGTGGAGACTCGAAATGAACCGACGCATCTTCGCTCTCGCTCTCGCCGCGACGGCGGTCGCGTGCAAGGAGCAACCCCGTCGCAACCCCGACGGTAGCCCCGCACTCAGCTACGCAGCGCAGGACTCGCTGCTGAAGGTCAAGGACAGCCTCATCGCCGAGAAGACCCGTCAGCTCAGCGAGCAGAGCTCGATCATCGGCGACGCCGCAACCAGTGCGCGCCTCATCAGTGAGATCGACAAGGATCTCGCGAACGTTCGTCTCAAGACCGGCAAGAAGGCCGAGATCACCAACGCGGCCGAGACCGAGGCGAACGCGTCGAGCAAGCTCGAGACGATCCAGGCGAAGGTGTCCGTGCTGCTCTCGCGCCTCAACGCGAGCGAGGCTCGTGTTCGCAAGATGCGGGCGGACCAGCTCGCGCACTCGAAGGTCGATTCGCAGCAGGTCGCCCGCCTCGCCGAATACGAGCAGTCGATCCAGGACATGAAAGCGACGGTCGAACGCCAGCAGGCCGAGATCGTTTTGCTTACGCAGCGCGTTGACAGCCTGACGAGCGCGAACACAGTGCTCATCGCCCGCACGACCGAAATGTCGGCCCGTGAAGACTCGGTCTTCGTCGCGATCGGCTCCGAGAAGGAGCTCATCAAGCGGGGCCTCATCAAGAAGGAGGGCGGCACCAAGCTGATGTTCGGCCGCGGGAAGACGATCGTCGCCGCTCGGCACCTCGAGCCGGCGCAGTTCCAGACGATCTCGAAGCTCAAGGACCTAACGATCAGCCTGCCCGATCCGAACAAGACGTACCGCGTCGTCACGCGGCAGGACATGCACTTCGCCGAGCCGCAGGATCCGAAGAAGGGCATGGTTAAGGGCGCCTTGAAGATCTCCGATCCGAACGCGTTCTGGGGCGGGTCGAAGTATCTGATTCTGGTCGAGCAGTAAAAGCCGGGAAGCGGGAGACGGGAGACGGGAAGCGGGTAGAAGGCGAGAACCCTCGGGAGGCCTCTCTATGCGAGATGTCCCGAGGGTTCTCCGCATCTTACCCGTCTCCCGTCTCCCGTCTCCCGTCTCCCGTCTCCCGTCTCCCGCTTCCCGGCCGTTATTCCTTCATCCTCTCGTACGCCGTCCGGGCCGCCTTTGCGGTCAGCCCCAATTGCGCACACGCTGCCGCGAGCGCGAGGGGAAGCGCGTCGAGCACCGCCAGCAGAAGGTGCTGCGTCCCCGCGCGTCGATGGCCGTCCTTGCTTGCCTCGAGCAGCGCGTTGTCCAGCGCGTGCTGGCTGTCCGGCGACAGTTGTAGTGCCTTGGGTTCTCCGCGCTCCTCCTTGTCGGGCAGTCGCTCGACCAACGCTTCCACGACCCGCTTGCGTGAGCCGACGACCTGATCGAGCAGCGCGACGGCCATGCCGTCATCGCGGGACGCGAGCGCAAGCAGGATATGCGAGAGCTCGACCGCACCGTGATCGCGCGCGTCCGCTTCCGCGTATGCCGCACGCAGCGTGTCACGGGCGCGGCCGGTGAAGTCATCCACCAGCGCCACGCCGTACGGGCTGCGCGAACGCGCGTAGCCGGGAGCCGCCGCCTGCGCCACGAGCTGATCACCGGGCGGGCCCGTTCCGCCCGGCGATCCGACGAGCCCACGCGTCTCCGCCCGAGCGCGGTCGAGCGTGACGCCCATTGAGCTCAGCACCTGCGCGCCGATACCAGTCTGCTCTGCGACGATGCCGAGCAGGAGGTGCTCCGTTCCGACGTAGTCGTGACGGAGGAGCCGCGCCTCCGCCATGGTGAGCTCCAGCGCTTTCTTCGCGCGTGACGTGTACGGGAGGTCCGGGCCGACGCGGCGTTCGGGACTACCCGGCGTGATGGCGCCGCGGACGCGGGCGACGATGTCGTCACGGCGAGCGCCTAACGCCTCGAGAACGGTGGCGGCGGGCCCGTCCGGCTCCAGCGCGACGGCGATGGCGAGGTGCTCCGTACCGACGTACTCGTGATGCATCTCGAGCGCGACCTCCCGCGCCCGCCGCAGGACCTGCCGAACGCGATCCGTGAAGTTGTACGCCTGGTGTGCCATCGGGCGGCCTGACGGTCAGTGGTCGTTACGGTACACGCGACCGTTCTTCATCACGAACATCACCCGACGCAGCGCCTCGATGTCCCGCGACGGGTCGCCCTGGACGGCGATCAGGTCGGCGAGCTTTCCGGGTGCCACGGTACCTAACGAATCGGCCATCCCGAGCGCTTGCGCGTTGAGCGATGTCGCCGAGATGATCGCGTCCATCGGCTTCTGTCCGCCATCGCGTACGCGGCAGACGAGCTCCTCGACGTTGCGCCCGTGCGCCCCGGCGACGGCGTCGGTGCCATATACGACGTTGAGGCCCGGCGTCGCGACCGCCTGCCGGTACATCTTCGCGGCGAGCGGCAGCGCACGTTCCATGGACGCGAAGCCGGAATCGTTGTAGTTGCCGATCCCCTGGTATTTCGCGCGGTTCTCCAGGTAGTTCCGAAAGACGAGGCATACCTGCGGGTCGAAGTACACCTTCCGCTCGGAGAGCAGCTTGAGCACCTCGGGCGTGGCGAACACGCCGTGTTCGATCTGCGAGCACCCGGCCATCGCGGCAGCGCGCATGCTCTCGGCACTGTGCGCATGGACCACCGATCGAAGCCCGACAGCCTTCGCCTCGCCACACGCGGCGACGAGCTGATCATCGGTCATGGTCTGGGCGCCACCCTCTCGTATGCTCTTCGACGCGAAGAGCTTGATCACGTCCGCGCCCTGTTCCTTCCGCTGCCGCACGAGCTGCCGGAGTGAGTCGGGTCCGCCGCTGCGCTCGGTGAGCGGGTTGAGCGACGTCAGGAGTCGAGGCCCGGGGATCTGATCGCTCGCGATCGCGGCGCGGAGCGGTTTGTCCTCCGGCGAGCCGAGACTTTGTGACGTGGTGACGCCACCACGCAGCGTGGCGTTCGCGTTCCCGGCGATCGCGAGCGCGCCTTCGAACTCCGTCTCACCGTCGTCGCGGCCACCGTGATAGCGTCCCTGCGGGTTGAAGTGCCACGCGAGGTGATCGTGGGCATCGATCAACCCGGGAAGAAGCGTCAGCGTCGAGAGGTCGTAAACGCGCGCGCCGGCCGGAACGGTCGCGTTAGGTCCGACCGAGACGATCCGCGTGCCGCGCACGACGACGGCCGCGTTGGGAATGACGCGGCCAGTGCCATCGAACACGCGCGCGGCGCGAATGACGGTGACGGGTTCCTGAGCGCTTGCTTCGGCGTGAAGTCCGAGGCTCAGCCACGCGACGGCGAGGATGCGGCGGAAGACCATGGGCGGCTGCGGGTTGTAGTCGCCCATAATCTCTCCTCGCGCACCGAAACTACAAGCTGCCGGGGGGTCGGGATGGTCACTCTTCCCGCAACGCCACCATGGGGTCGACCCTGGTGGCTCTCCGCGCCGGCACCACGCACGCGAACAGCGCCACGAGCGTGATCACGCCGGCCACCGCTGCGAACGTCAGCGGGTCCGTGGGCCTCACTTCGAACAGCAGCGAGCTCGCGAGACGGGTGAGCCCCAGCGCGCCAGCGACGCCGAGCACAAGGCCGACCAGCGTGGTCGACAATCCCTGTCTGAGCACGAGGGACAGTACGTTGCCGCGGTCGGCCCCTAACGCCATGCGAATCCCGATCTCCCGCTGTCGCTCCGTCACCAGGTACGACAGCACGCCATACGTCCCCACCGCGGCCAGAACGAGCGCAAGCGCGCCGAAGATGCCGAGCAGCTGGGCGAGGAAGCGCTGTCTCGCGATGGAGTCCGAGAACACATCGTCCATGGTGCGAAGCTTGACGATCGGGAGCGTCCGGTCCGTGGCGTTCACGGCTTCGCGGATCACGCGGGCGAGCGACTCGAGCGGCAGCGTCGATCGCACGACGACGTTCATGTTGCGTGGCGCGGAGCCCAGGATGCCGATCGTCTGATCGTAGAGGGAGTAGATCTCCGTTCCCGTCTTCTGATCGATGCCGCCCTGCTTCACATCCTTCACGACGCCGATGATCGTCGCCCACGGGACGTTCTGCCCGCCGAAGCCTGGGCGGACCCGGTGGCCAACGGCGCTCTCCTTCGGCCAATACAGCTTCGCCAGTATCTCGTTCACGAGCACTACCGGCGTGGCCGATGGGCCATCCTGCGGTCCGAATGTACGCCCGTCGAGGACGGGAATCTTCATCGCCGCCGTGTAGTCCACGGTCGTCGACTGCCAGTAATCGGCATTCGCCGGTGGGCCGCCCTGGACATGCTGGTAGTTCTCGAATTCCGTGTCGTTCGCGTTCACGGGGCGTGATGGCGGCAGTCCGGCCATCGCGGCCGCCGACTGCACACCCGGCGTGGCTTTGAGGTGATTGATGATCTCGTTATAGAAGGCCACGCGTCGTGGTTGCTCCTGGTACTTCGTCGCCGGGAGCGAGATGCCGAACGTCGCCAGGTTCGTTCGGTCGAACCCGGAGTCGAAGCGCATCAGCTTCCAGAAGCTGCGCAGCATGAGCCCGGCGCCGATCACGAGCATCACCGCGAGCGCTACCTCCGCGACGACGAGCCCGCGCCGCACGCGATTGCGCGTGATGGTCGCGGTGCTTCGCGTTCCGCCTTCCTTGAGCGCGAGGCTCACGGCGCGATGGCCGACGTGAAGCAGCGGTGCGAGACCGAACACCACGCCGGTCAGAAGCGCGACGACGATCGTGAACGCGACGACGGTCAGGTCGAGGCCAATGTCCGCGGCGCGGGGAAGGCTGTTCGGGTTCGCCGCGATCAGCGCGCGGAGCCCGCCATAGGCCAAGCCCAGCCCGGCGGCACCGCCGAGAATCGCCAGCGTGACCCCCTCGGCCATGAACTGTCGCAGCAGGCGCCCGCGTCCGGCGCCCAGCGCGGTGCGAATGGCGAACTCGCGGTGTCTCGACTCCGCGCGCGCCAGCAGCAGGTTGGCCATGTTCGCGCAGGCAATCAACAGAACGAATCCCACCGCGACCTGGAGCACCCAGAGGGCCCGGCCGATGTTACCCACGACATCGCTCTCGAGCGACGCGTACTGCAACCGGTGATTCACCGGGTGCGGCACGTGCGCGTTAGGCGTGACCTCGCCCCACTGGGCGAGCAGCGTGTTGAGCTCGGCGTTTGCCTGCCGGATGGCCACCCCCCGGCTTCATCCGCCCGACGAGGTACAGAAAGTGACTCCCGCGGTTCTGCCGGTTCGCGGGATCGAGCCCCATTGGGAGCCAGATCTCCGCCTTCGAGTCGTGGATGTCGAACCCCGGCGGCATGATCCCGAGCACGGTCGTCTTTCGGCCGTCGAGATCGATCTGCTTGCCAATGAGAGCCGGGTCGCCGCCCAAGGCACGCTGCCAGAGCTCATAGGACACGACACCTACGGGCTCGCTGTTTGGCAGGTCTTCCCGCTCCGTGAAGACGCGCCCGCGGTATGGGCGAACACCGAGTGATTTGAAGAGCGTCGACGTCGCATTGACAACGTCGATGCGCTCGGGCGTGTCGCCCTCGCTCAGGTTGACCGCGTTCGCACGGTATGCGCCGATCTCGCTGAACGACTTCGCACGCTCACGGAGCTCGAAGTATTCGGGCGGAGACACCCCAGAACTTGTCGAAGCCGAGTCCCGGGGAACTGGCTCGTGATCATCACGAGCTGGTCCGGTTCCGGATAGCCGAGCGGCTTGAGGATGACGCCGTTGATGACGCTGAAGATTGCGCTGTTGGCGCCGATTCCGAGTGCGAGCATGAGAATCGCCAGCATCGCGAAGCCGGGCGTGCGGGCCAGGCTGCGGAGGGAGTAGCGAAGATCCTGAAACACGTCGCGCATCATCGTGGCCCTCGGCTCGAATGCGACGGCACATCACGACCCGCCCCGGGGCAGGCGGGACGGTCGAGGTTCGACAGATGGA
>JBKOYV010000062.1:0-28469 GCA_046725585.1 Gemmatimonadota bacterium
GAGCAAATCCGCGAACATCGGCGTAATCGGTTTCAAATCCGCGTTAGGTCTTAGCTTTTACCGAGGTCGCCTGACCTCGATGCCGACCCGGACGCGCTAGACTTCGTCCGATTCGGACGCCTGTAGCTCCGGCTCGACCTCCATCCGTGCCAGCCGTGACTCGAGCTCCCTGACCCGCTCGATGAGCTGCTCAATGCGCTGATCGTACTCCGCCCTCGACGACGTGGGCTCGATCGTCGGCAGCGTCACCGCTCGGCGCGGCCAGAACGTCTTCGCCAGCGCGAACACGAATAGCGCGATCAGCAGCGCCTGGCCCAGCAGCGTTTCCACGCTCGGGAAGAGCCCGAGCGCCTCCACGTGGGGGAATCCGGGAATGACGGTGATCGTCATCAGATTCCCCTCCTGCAGCTCGCGGATCCCCTTCCCCATGAACACGAACGCCATGTAATACAGCAGCACGCTCGTGGTGGCGAAGAACGGCCGCAGCGGAATGCGCACGCCGAAGCGGTAGAACAGCGTGAACACCACCGCCAACGCGCCGAAGCCGGCGAGCAGGCCTAACGCGATCGCGAGCCCGTTCCCCGTGCCTTCGTTGAACAGCGCCTGGTAGAACAGCGCCGTCTCGGCGCCCTCGCGATAGACGGCCAGGAACGCGACGAAGGCGAGCGCCGTCCCGCCACCGTGTTCCAGCGCCGCGTTCACCTTGCCGCGAATGAACTGCTGCCACTTCGCGGCCTCCACCTTCGAGATGAGCCAGTAGCTCACGGAGAACAGGACCGCTACCGCGACGAGCATCGTCGCGCCCTCGATCACCTCCCGCGTCGCGGGCACGGCGCTGAGGACCGTCGCGAGGATGACCGCGGTCGCCGCGCTGGCCACGAGTGCTCCGGCCACACCGAACCAGATCGACCGCAACCGTTCCCGATGCCCGGTTTTGAGAAGGAAGGCGACCACCGCGCCGATCACGAGGATCGCCTCGAAGCCTTCGCGCAGGATGATGAGGAACGACTGCAGGAACGCGCTGAACTTGCCCGTCGTCGGCCGCGTGAGGTCGAGTATCGTCGGCATGCCGGCGCTGATCGCGTCACGCGCCTGCTCGGCGCGCCGGATGTCGCTCGACTTCACAGCGCCTTTGAAGTCGGCGAACTGCCGCTCCATGTTCGCCACGAGTCCCGGGCTCTTGGCTCGGGCGGGCGTCTCCAGCGGCTCGAACGCGATGTAGGAATCGAAAGCGCGATCGCCCGCTTCCACCGTCCGGCCGGCTCGCGCGGCGGCCAGGGACTCGTCGAGCAGCCGCATCACCTCGCGCGATGTCTCGACGCCATCCCTGCCGGTCCGACTCGCCAGCGTGGGACGCGGCGGCTGCTTGGCCGCAAGCGACCGAACGTAGGCCACCATCGTCGCCAGCTCGCTTTCGGTCAGATCGCGCGAGGCGGGCATGGCGGTGCCGGCCAGCCCCGCGCGGATGGCCTGCGCGATGTCCGCGTCGCTTCGCTCGGCCTGCCACGCGAACGACCCGAGCTCGGGAGGAAGCTTCGAAAGCATGGACGCAGACGGGCCATCATCGGCGCCTGTCGCGCCGTGGCAGGCAACGCATCGCTGCGTGTAGAGCCCTTCGCCTTCCGCCACTTGACTGGTCGTCGCCCGCATCCCGTTCACGTAGGCAACGACATTCCAACGCTCGTCCGCACTCAAGCGGTCCGCCCAGCCGGCCATCGGAGTCCCGGCCACCCCGACCGAAACGATTCGATACATGAGCGCGGGCGTCACGCCTTGCATCGCGTCCGCCGTCCCGATGGCCGGCGGCGGCGGGCTCATTCCCCGGGAGGCGGGGCCGTCGCCACGGCCGAGCGATCCGTGACAGGACGCGCAGTTCTTCTCGTAGATCGCACGCCCCTCCGCGAGGTCGATCATCTTCGACGGAAGGTCGAGCGCGCCTTCGCTGCCGAGCGCCGCGGTGAAGCGCTGATGCAGCGGGTCGAGGTCCTGTGGGGGGCGTTTCGCGATGACGGCCGCCATCAGTGAATCGAGGGCCGCCTGCGCAGCCGCGGTGCGGGCACCGCTCAGCCGAGCGGCCACTTCCTTGGCGTCTCGAAGGAAGGAGACCGCTTCGTTGTACTCATCCTGAGAGATCAGCCGGCCGCTGCGGTCGATCCCCTTGCCGTACTCTTCGACGGCAACGCCGACGATGCTCGAAAGCCGCTTTGCCGGCCCCTCCTGGGCCCCGAGCGACGGCGTTGCGCCAATACCTATCAACGCCGTCAGCGCGGCGATCACTACTTGCAATCTCATTCCGAACGAAATTATCGGAGATTCGAGACGGACGCTAGTCGTTCCACGACACGGAGTTGGAGGGCCGAGCCGACTCGAGAACGACCACCGCGCCGGCGGTCGTCGCGCTATGTGTCAAAGAAACCCAGATCGACGTCACCCCAAGCTCCGCTGCTCGATCCGCGGCCACGCCGTGAAGCGCGAGCGTTGGCCCGTGGTCGCCTCGCACGACTTCGATCTCCCGCCAGCCTATGGTGCGGGCGAGCGAGTTGCCGGCAAGCGCCTTGAACGCGGCCTCCTTCGCCGCGAGCCGGGCGGCGAGATGCTGAGCCGGCAGTGCGCGGGTGAGCGCATAATCGACCTCATCGGCCACGAACAGCCGGCGAAGGGCGCGCTCGCCCTTGGCGTCGATGAGCCGCTGGACCCTGGCGATGTCTACGAGGTCGATACCCACGCCGACGATCACGAGCGCGCTGCCGCTCGCAATGCCGTCGCCGCTGCTTCCGCCGCCGCCGGAATCAAAACCGCAATGCCGGTCGCGCGTCGCCAGAAGCGTCGTCGCGGCACGGGGACCGGGGCCTCCGCGAGCGCCGGCAGCACCGCGAGCCAGCAGCGATCGGCCTCCTCGAACAGCCGTTGCGCCGCGCACGTCCAGTTCCTCCAGTGGGCCAGGCGGGACGCGGCTGCGCTCGAGCGCACCCCATCGGCCGCCTCGCCTAACGCGTCGAGTGCCGCGTACATCCGTTCGGCGTGCTCGAGCAGCTCTGCCTCCAGCGCTCGCCGATCGGGCGCACTCTCCGGATAGCGCTCGGCTGCCAGCTCGCCGAGGAGCGTCGTCAGCGCCTGCGAGAGGCGGCGCGGCTCGAACGCCGCGAGCCGCGACTCCGGCTCCACGAACCCCTCGGCGGCGCGTCGCGCGGCGAGCAGTCCGGCGAAAAACCGATCGTGTTCCACCCCAATGTCGCCACGTCGAGAGCCGAGGCTGCGCATCGTCCGGGTGAACTCAGGCAGCGCGAGCGCGGCGGTGACGATCTGTGTGCCGAGCGGCTGCAGCCCCGGATGACCCGTCAGCTCGACGACGTCCCGTCCGACGTGAAGCCTCAACGTCGGAGACTCCCAGACGACGCCATCCAGGCGGTCCAGCCGGATCGCATGCTCGCGGTCTTCGAGCAGAATGGACACGACGCCATCCACGAGTCGAACGGCACCCTCGGCATCGATCACGCCGCCGCGAACCATGCCGTGAACGCGAGCGGGGATTCGGTACGTGTCAGCCATCGATGGTCTCACCTTCGGAGCTTCTACCCATCTGACGCCGGTTGAGCGCAGCGCGCTCGCCGGTGCGTGCCTCGAATCTGGCGACGAAGACGGGAAGGCGTTCCGCGCTGAACCCTTCGCGCGGCATGCCTAACGCGCCGATCGCGCGCTCGATGTCGTCGGGCAGCCCTTCGACCTCCACGAGCGCATCCATGCGCGGGTACCGCTCGAAGCGGACCGTGGCGCGGTCGAACGCGTACTGCACCACCTCCCGGTCGATCTCGCCGATCACCGAATACCCGAGACGCTCGAGGATCCCGGCGAGCGCCGAGGGGTCGGTCGTGTTCGCGACGATCTCTTCACGGACCTTGTACCCGTCTTCGACGCGAGTTGGTCCCTTCCACTCGAGCGTCGCGCCCGTGTAGGCGTCGCCAGAGTAGGTCCGCAGGCGAAGCAGCTCGTCGGAGGTGGTGAGACGGCGGTCCTTCGTGTCGTATCGCCGATCCTCGAGTCGGCCCTCGAAAACGACGCGCCCGCCGGCGTCCTCGACGCGGCGCCGACACCCCTCCTCGTCATGGACGACGCTCTTGAGCTCGACCTCACGCGGCATCGATCGCCCGCATGACCGCGTCGGTATCGGCGAGGTCGGGGAATACGGCAAATGGGTTGTGCTCCGCGAGGTCTTCTACGGAGTACCTGCCGGTAGCCACGGCGATCGCCCTCGCACCGATCGCTTTCCCGCATTCGATGTCCGCCGGGGTGTCGCCGATGATGACGATCGCGTCGCCTTCCACGTGCAAGCCGAGCTCCTCCCGCGCGCGACGCTGAGCGATCGCCGGCAGCTCTCCTCGCACCTCGTGGTCCGACCCGAATGCGTTGACGGTGAATCGCCCAGGATCGAGCCCGACAGCGCGGAGCTTTGCGCCGGCGCCGACCTCGATGTTTCCGGTGAGGAGCCCAACCCGGCGATCGGGTCTGGCTTCGAGCGCCTCGATGAGCTCGACCACCCCGTTGAAGCGCTCGACGCGCGTCTCCCGCGACCGAAGCTCCTCGTGCAGTGCCCCCACGTATTCGTCGAGCAGTGCGTTCATGCGCGCGTCGATCAGCGCGTCGGTGATGCCTTCCATGCGCATCAGGTCGCGCACGATCTGCATGTCGGTCTTTCCGTCGTAGCGGTATTCGGCGTTGCCCGATGTACCGAACGCGTTGGTGAGCGCGCGCTGCATGGCACGGCGACCGGCGCCGTCGCTCCAGAGAATGGTTCCGTCGATGTCGAAGAGAACGAGCTTCACGAGTGGATGTTATGAAACGGGAGTGGGTCAGGTTCGCGTCACGAAAAGCCCGGTCATGATGCTGGCCGCTCCGAGCCCTTGCCAAATGGTGGGCAATTCGCCGAGCACTATCCAGGCGACCGCGAGGGCGACGAGCGGTTGAAGGTTGCTGAACATCGAGACTCGCGTTGGTCCCAACCTGGAGACTCCGTAATACCAGATCAGATTCCCGACCACGAGCGCGCCGATCCCGCTGTACACGATTGCGGCCCACACCGGCGCGGACACGGCGGTCCAGTTCGTCGCCACGATGCTCGGGATGCCCACCGCGGTCACGAATAATGCACCGCCGGCCTGGCTGTACGCGCCGACGTTGATCCCGGACAGGCGTTCGGTGTAGCGCTTGATCAGCGTCGCAAACAACGCCCAGCAGAGCGACCCGGCGAGGAGGAGCGAGCTGCCGAGCAGCGAGTCGCCGCTGGTCGAGTGTGCGACGGAGCCGAACACCACGAGGGATATCCCGATGAGCTGGAGCGCGATTCCGGTCCATCCGCGGGGGCCGACGCGCTCGATGCGAAAGATTCGGCCGACGATCGCGATGAACGCCGGCGACGCAGCCAACATGAGCGCCACCGTGCCCGCCCGGCTCCGCGCGAGGCCCTCGATGAAGCACACCTGATACAGGCCGTGCCCGAGCACGCCGATCGAGAGCAGCGCGCCGAAGTCCTGTCGCGTCGGTCGCTCGTGCGATCCGAGCCATGCGATGACGAGGAGCGCCACGACGGCCATGACGATTCGCACGGCGTTGTACGCGAGCGGCGGGACCGTGCGCGTGCCGAACTTGGCGACAGTGTAGTTCACTGCCCAGATGACGGCCATGAGCACGAGCAGTGCTTCGGTTACAAAATCGCCCGGACGCGTCGAACTGCGTCCGGGCGTCGCAACTCGGTTGGCGGTCGCCGGCATGGCGCGTAAGCTAAGCGCGTCTCCCGCTTCCCGCTTTCCGCTTCCCGACTAGTTTCCCGCCATGCACGTCTCCTTCGCGCTCTTCGCCGACGCGGCAAACCTGTCGCAGGAAGGCAAGTTGAACATCCTTGGCGTCTTCGACGCCGTGCAGGTCGCCAGCATGCCCACCGTGCATCCCCGGGCCACGTTGGTGCTGCGGCTCAAGGGATCAGGGTCGGATATCGGCCGCCATACCGTCTCGCTGCGCTGGCTCAACCCCACCGGCACTGAGCTCTGGTCATCGCTCGGGGAGCTCGACGTCGGCGCCGCGGCGCCACCGCAACAGATGCCGACCGAGATGGATCTTCCACTGATCGCGGCGATTGACCTGCCACTCGACGAGGTCGGCGGCTATACGATGCAGATCGCGCTCGACGACCAGGTCCACGCGAGCGTGAAGCTGCAGGTCCGCATGGGCGCGCCTGTCATGCCCGTGAGCGGGATGGTGAGCTGAGTCGTTTACAGACTCACTCGCCGCGCCGCGACGAATCGCGTCATCAGCGCGACGACATACGGGTCGTCCGTCGCGTCGAGTCGCTCCACGGCGTAGCCACCCCGTCCGAGCGCGAGGTGCACCATGCGTGACTTGCCTAGCGCGATGCCCACGTGCGTTATGCGCCTGTCGGCGCGGTCGCTGAAGAACAGGAGGTCGGCGGGCGCCCAGCTCGCCGGAGCGGTTCCGGCGTCGTCTCCGATCTCGGCCTGCTGCCACGCGTCGCGCGGGAGGGATACCCCATGCAGCCAGAACGTAGTCTGCGTCAGGCCGGAGCAGTCAGCACCCCAGGGAGACACGCCACCCCATTGGTAAGGGGTTCCCGCGAACCGTTCGACGGCCGTGGCGGCGATGGCGGCTGCGCTCCGAGGAAACGCAGCGGCACGATCCTGACCATCGATTGCGCTCCCCACGACGACGGCCTCGGCGGGCGCGAGCCACGCCCCGAGTGGAAGCCCACGCGACGCTCCGGTGACTGCGTCGCGCACCACGCAGCCTAACGACAGCCGTTGCGGTTGGGGCTCCCGAGACGCCTCGTCACCACTATCCGCGACGTACCCGCGGTGCATCCACCCTTCGTAGCGATCGTCACCACACACGCGGAGCCAATCGCCGGCGATCTCGAGCACCTCCAGCGCGTGCCCTGCGAGTCGCTGCGAGACCTGCGGGCTCGACACACGCGACTCGGCGTGCATGGGTGCGATCGACGCGCGCACCACGACCCTCGCGGTCATTGCGAGGCAGCTTCCCCGGCCAGCCCCGGAATCCCGTCACGACCGATCGCGAGCCGCACTGCGCGCTCGACGGCGTTTTCGAGAGCCATCACCGCGAGTCCCTCCACCTGCGGTGGAGGCGCCGACGGTCCATCGAGAGGACACACGGCGAAGATCACGTCGCCGTCGAAGCTCGTTCCGGTCGGCGTTATGCGGCGGAAGAGGGCCGCCGAGCTGGCCTGCGCGAGCTGAGCCAGCTCGATCCGCGTAAGGCACGTGCTCGTCGCGACCACGGCGATCGTCGTGTTCTGTAGTGCCGTCTCGCTGAACTTGCGCCGTACCGCACCCTGCGCGATCAGGCTGGCTCCGTCGAGGAACTGCCCATCGGGCCCGCGGGCGCCGGCGATGATCCTGCCGCGTTCATCCCGCACATCGCCGAGCGCGTTCACGACGGCCACTGCGCCGGCGGTCACGTCGCCCGCTTGCGCGACGGCGACGCCGACGCCGCCCTTCATCGCGCCGGAGAGCCCGCCGGCCTTCCCGACCGTCGCGCCCGTCCCGGCACCGACGCTGCCCTCTGCGATCCCGGTCGACGCGGCCGTGTCGCACGCTTCGTAGGCCATGGCAGGCGTCGGCCTCGCGGTGAAGCTGCCTAACGGCACGAGATCGAAGATCACCGCGGCGGGAATGATGGGCACGACGCCGCCGTTCACCGGGTGGCCGCGCCCGCGCTCCTCCATCCACCGCATCGCCCCGGCCGCGGCGTCGAGGCCGTAGGCAGACCCGCCAGTCAGCAGCACGGCGTCAGCTCGATCCACGAGATGGAACGGCGACGCCGCATGCAGCTCCCGCGTGCCGGTCGCGCGGCCAATCGTCGCGGCCGAGCATCGGAACGCGCGGTCTGCGCCACGCACGATCGTTAGGCCGGTCGCGCCCGCGGGGTCGGTCGCGTGACCGACGACGAGCCCGAGCGCCGAAAGATCGACGCTCACACGCCGGGTGCTTGCGTCCCCGCCGGGGTCCTCCCTGCGCGGCGCGCGCATTCGGCACACAGAACGACGCCCCGCATGTTACACATGTTGCACACGAAGCGACCGCAGTCGCCACACGGGTATCCCTCTGACGCCCGCTCTTCTTTGCCGCAGGCGCGGCAGGTCATCGCATCTCGTTCGCGCAGCTCGCCCATATCGTTCTCCCGGGGTTTTCTCGGCTCGGCGCCCGCCTCAGCGTGCGCGCGGGTTGAGCCCGTATTCCTTGATCTTCTTGATCAGCGTCGCGCGCGAGATGCCCAGCTCGCGCGCGGCATGTGTCCGGTTTCCGTTGTGCGCCGCGAGCGACCGCGCGATGTGCGCCCGCTCGACTTCCTCCAACCTCATCGGAACGTGATGCTCCGTGTTAGGCAGCGATGAGTCTCCCACGTCGGGAGGAAGGTGTCGCACCTCGATCCGGTCCGCGCCGCGACCCACGATCATCGCGCGCTCGAGCACGTTCCGCATCTCGCGAATGTTCCCGGGCCAGGCGTGGCGCAACAGGCGGTCGCGCGCCCCTTCGCTGATCGAATGCGGCGCTGCGGGGAGGTGCGGACGCAGCTCGTCCACGATGCGCTCCATGAGCTCTACGAGATCCTCACGCGACCTCGCACGGAGCGGAGGAAGGTACAGGGGCATGACGCTCAGGCGGTAGTACAGGTCCTCACGGAACCGCCCTTCATTCACCTCGGTCACGAGGTCGCGATTCGTCGCGGCGACGATGCGCACGTTCGCTATGATGTCGCGGGTGCCCCCCAAGCGCCGAAACGTGCGATCCTCGAACACGCGCAGCAACCGCGCCTGCAGATGCGCGCCGAGCTCGCCGATCTCATCGAGGAACAGCGTTCCACCCTCCGCGACCTCGAACAGTCCAGCACGCGGATCAGCGCCGTCCCCGCTCGCGCGGGCGTCCTGACCGAACAGCGCGGCCTCCAGTGCGTCACCCGTCATGGCCGCGCAGTTCGCCTCGACGAACGGTTTGGCCTTCCGCGGACTGTGCGCGTGGATCAACTTCGCGACCCGCCCCTTCGCCGCGCCGGTCTCGCCAAGAAGGAGCACCGTCCGGTCACCCGCCGCGAGCACATCCACCTGGGCTGCGACATCGCGCATCACTGTCGAGCGGCCGAGCGTGATCGCAGCCGTCACGCCGCTTTGGCGCTCGCTGAGGTACTGATTGAGCTGGCGAAGCCGAACCTTCTCGATCGCGCGCTCGGCCGCCACCGCGAGGTGCGCGAGCTCGACGGGCTTCGTCAGAAAGTTCTCGGCCCCGCTCTCCAGCGCCTGCACGGCGAGCGGAATGTCGCCCTGAGCGCTGAGCATGATCACCATGGGCGAGTGCTCGCGGATTCGCGCATACACGTCGAACCCGGTCATGTCGGGCAGCCGCAGATCGAGCAGCACGAGATCCGGACGCGACGCGTCGAACGCAGCGATCGCGTCCTGACCCGTGTACGCGCGCGTCACGGTATGATTGCCGTGCCGCTCGAAAAAGGCGGCGAAGGAGTCCGTCACCGGCCGCTCGTCGTCGACGACAAGCACCGACGCCATCAGCGCGCCCCTTGGGCGAGCACGGCACGTGTGAGCTCGTCGAACGTAAACGGCTTCGTCACGCGCGGGCGGCCGGTCGCCTCGATGAACTGCTGGCTGGAGTCACTCTGCACGTCACCGGTGAGGAAGATGACGCGCGCGGCATGAGACGGGTCGCGCTCAACGAGCTCGCGGTAGATCGCATCGCCGCTCGTATCCGGCATGCGGAGATCGAGCAGGAGCGTGTCGTACCGGCGACTCTCGAGCAGCGCGTATGCCTCGGCGCCGGTGGCGGCCGCGTCGACCGTGTGCCCAAGGCCGGCGAAATACCTAACGATTGCGGAGCGAATCGCCGGCTCGTCGTCGACGACGAGGACGTTGAGTGAGCGATCGCCCGACGGCGTCACGTCGGGTTCGGCGATGGCGGTCGTCGGCTCGGCGCCAGGAGGCAGGGTCATTGGCAGCTCGACGATGAACGATGCGCCGCAGCCCGCCGACTCCACGCGAATGGATCCGCCGTGCTCACGGACGATGCCATCGGAAACGGAAAGGCCGAGCCCCGTTCCCTTGCCGATGCTCTTCGTCGTATAGAACGGGTTGAACACCCGATCGATCTCTCCGGCGGGAATGCCCGGACCCGAATCGCTGACCGTCACGACGATCCGGCCGCCGCGGGTCTCGCTCGTCACCACGATTCGCTTTGCGCCGTGCCACGCCGACAGCGCCTGTTCCGCGTTCCCGACGAGGTTGAGCATGACCTGTTGGAGCTGGAACGGGTCCGCCCAGATCGCGGGCAGCGACGTGTCGAGACGCACCTCCAGCTCCACCCCGTGAACGGCGAGCGCATAGCGGCGCATCTCGAGCACGCTCGCGATCACCTCGTTCACGAGCGTCGTCGTCCGCTGCGGCGGGTGCTGGCGCGCGAAGGTCAGCAGGTTGGAGACAATCTTCGCGGCGCGCTTGGCCTCGGAGTGGATGGTGCGGAGCGATTCGTCTCTCGACGCATCGTCGGCCGGGCTCGCGAGCACGAGCTGCGAGAATGCCATCACGCTCGCGAGCGGGTTGTTGAGCTCGTGGGCGACGCCACTCACGAGCTGGCCGATCGCCGCGAGCTTCTCCTGCTGCACGAGCTGCTCGACGAGGAGCTTTTCCTCGCTCACATCGCGAACGATCCCGAGTAGCCCGACCACCTCCGCGCCCTCGAGCACCGGCGACGTCAGCATCGCGCCGGGCCGGGCGACGCCGTTGCCGTCGAGATAGCGGAGCTCGTGACGCTGGCGGCGTCCGCGGAGTGTCTCACCGAGCACGCGCTGCATCGCCTCGCGGTCGCGCGGGTCGATCACCGACGAGAAATGCTCGCCAAGCAGTCGTTCCCGTGTACGGCCGGTCGCGGTCTCCAGCGCGCGGTTCACGGACGTGAAGCGGCCCTCGCCGTCGACGGTGAAGATCGCGTCCGATGCCGACTCCACGAGGTCCGCATATCGCGCCTCCGATTGCGCGAGCGCCGCCTCGCGCACGCGGTCCTCTTCGGCCTGCGCGCGGAGCGCCGTCACGTCATCGAACGTGACCACCGCGCCGCCGTTGGGATGCGGGGACGCCAGGACGTCGAAGAGCAATCCGCGCGTCTCCGACCGCATCGTGGCACGCCCGAGCACGCAGTCGTGCAGTGCCTTGGACACCGGACACTCATCGCCGATGGCGCGAGCGTCGCCCAGCACCGCCTCGTAGAACTGGCGCCCCACGAGCTCGCGATGCGTCTCGAAGTGACCGAGCTGCAGCGCGCGCGCGTTGTAGCGAACGATGCGACCATCGTCGTCGATCACGGCCATGCCGATGGGAATCGCGTTGAACGCGACCGTCCACTCGCGGCTCGATTCAGCCAGCTCCTCGTAGAGGCGCGCGTTCACGATCGCCACCGCCACGTGGTCCGCGAGACGCTGGAGGACCTTGGCGTCGTCCTGCTCGAAATCCGCCGTCCGGTTGAAGACGCACAACGTGCCGATCACGCCGCGCGCCGTCGACAGCGGCACGACGACTGTCTTGCGGATGCGCACCAGCCGCTGGGCCTGACGACTCACGTCCGGATCGTTAGGCGCGTCGTTCGTGATCACCGGCGAATGGGTGAGCACCGCACGCCCGCTGATGCTCGACCGGACCGGGAGCATGAGGCCCGAGAGAAGATCGCCGCTGCCGCCGGCCGCCACCACGTGCAGATAGTCATCGCGACGAAGCGCGACGCACGCGCCTTCGGCCCCGAGCAGCGACATCGCGTGGCGCATGATGAGGCGCAGCACCTCGCCCATGCGCAGCGACTCGCTCACAGCCCTCGCCACGTCCGCCAGTGCTTCCGTCTGACGTCGCTCGCGCTGGCTCTCCGCGTATAGGCGTGCGTTGCTCAGCGCGCTCGCCGCTTGCGCACCCATCGTGAGCAGGAGATCGGCGTCTTCGTCCCCGAACGCATCGCGGCGAACGCTCGCCACCGCGAGGACCGCCACGAGATGCCGCCCTACCCGCAACGGAACCGCGAGCAAAGAGCCAACCGGCGTGCCGGCCGCCACGACGAGCGCATCGGCCCCTATCAGCTCAGACGCCGCCGGATGCGGCTCCGCGACCAGCACCGGCTGGCCCGTGCGAGCGACGCGTGCGATGACGCCATCGCCAAGGGGAGCCTCGGGCAGTGGCAGCTCGACCCCGCCGGTCAGCCTCACGAGCGGCGTGACAATCGCTCGCTCGAGATCGGGATGCACGACGACGACGCTGTCACAGACGATGAGCTGTGACACGCCCCGCGCGACCTCGAGCGAGATCTCTCGCTCGTCGAGCGAGCGGGCCATGGCGTTGCCCACGACCTGGAGCCGCTGCAGCCGGGCCGCCTGGCGAGCGGTGAGCTCCGCGAGGCGAACCTGCTCGACGTGGTGCACGACCTGCTGCGCGAACAGCTCGATCGTGCGCAATCGCGATAGCGCGGCCGGTCCCTCATCGCCCGGGTCGCCGAGCACCAGCGTGGCCACGAGATGGCCGGCGGGTGTGGTGAGTGGCAGCACGTGCGTCCCGCCCGCTCCCCACTCGGCCCCGCCGTGGCGAAGGTCGCTCAGGGCGAGCACCTCGTGCGGCTCCATGCCCACGGTGATGCATCGCGGACCTTCGTGGTCGCCTTCGCGAATCGCAATCCCCACGCGGCCGTAGCCGATCGAGTGGATAGCGTGCACGAAGATGCGAAGCCGCTCGTCGAGCGACGTCGCGCGTTCGACATCGATCAGCGCGGCGTGGAGCGCAAGATAGTGATCCCGGTCACGAAGCAGCGTGCGAATCCTGCTGCCAAGCGAAGGCGGCAAGGCTTCGAGCAGCGCAAGCTCGTCGGGCGACCACCGCTCGTCGGCGGTGATCGGTGCGGATTCGATGGACACGCGGCCTAGTGTCCGGTGGCGCGGTGTGCGCGCTGCGCCGCGAGCATCACCGCTGGCGCGGCACGAGGACGTGCGCGGCCAGCGGCTCCACGACGACGTCGAATGGCGTCATTCCCACGAGATCTCCATCTGCCTGCACCGGCCTCGGCGGATCCGTCTCGATTCGGAGGCTCCGGCCGGCTGTGTACAGCATACAGGGATCGGTGCGGAAGTCCTTTCGCAACAAACGCCAGGTCACGCGCAGCGAATCCCTGAAGCCCTTCGGAGAGAAGACGCACAAGTCCAGCAATCCGTCATCTTGTCGAATGCCCGGGCCCAGGGTGATCAGGTCGCGGAACACGGCACCGAAATTGGCGACCATCACCATGGTCGCGACCCGCTCGTGCCGGGTGCCGTCCACAGTGGCCGTGACGGTGAATCGCTCCTGTTTCAGAGCTGCCCTCGCGCCGGTCCAGAAATAGGCGAGCACGCCCAATCGGCCCTTCAGGATTGGCGTGGTCGTCTCCACCATCGTCGCGTCTACTCCCACACCCGCGGCGAACGCGAACCGATGCCCGCCGATCGATCCGAGATCGATCCGCGCCTCGTCACCCTCGAGAAGCACACCTACCGCCTTGCTGACGCGGAGAGGAATCCCGAGGACGCGTGCGATGAGGTTGCCCGTTCCGCCCGGAAGCACGCCGATTGGTACGTCACTATGGGCGAGCGTCCCTATGACCTCCATCACAGTTCCGTCGCCGCCCAGCGTGAAGACGGCGTCGTAGGCGCGCCCGCGCTGGTCCGCTACCTCCGCCGCGTGACCCGGTCGCTCGGTGAGTACGACGTCGCACTCCACTCCTCGATGGGCAAACGCAGACAGCGCCTGCGCCTGGCGACGCATGCCTCGTCGCGACCCGGGATTGACGATGAGAAGGACGCGCTGCCTCAGAACCGTATCGTCCGGAAGATATCGAACCCCCATTGGGGTGGCGTCGGCGCGAACCCGCGTGTCGGGCCCAACCCGCTCGTACATAGGAGCGCACTGGTGGGTGGCTCGTAGCCAGCCGACACACCGACGTTCTCGTTCAATCGGTAGTCGAGCTTCACACCGATGGACTGGGCGAGGTTGCCCGAAGTGCTCGTGCCACTGCCGCCGAGCAGCGATCCGAACTGGCAGAGCCCCGCGTTTGCGCTCACGAACGTGCGATCTCCCAGCTGGCGTCCGACGCCGAGCCGCGCGCCGTTGAATATCCCGCCGGTGAATGTCTGACCCTGCGAGTAGCCCTGACGACCGAGCTCGATGTCCACGACGTCGAACAACCCAAAGCCGCGAAGTTGGTCGCCAAGGTAGCTGCCGAAACCGCGCAGCAGGCTGGCGGCCGCCGTCTGGCTCGTGACGCTGAAGCTCGGCGCACCGGTGAGGAGATAGGAGATCAGGTCCGTCTGCGAGATGTTGAGCAGACTGTCCGCACTCGAAAGCGAGAGCTGCGGTCGCACAAGCGTGCCGCCGATATGGACCCGGATGCGAATGTCCTGCTGTGACGCGTTCGTGCTCGACATCCGGTGCACGGTGTTCGTCGCGTTGATGTTCAGGATCGCGTTGAAATCCGGATCGCCGAGAAACTGCACGGTTCCCGTCTCGACGACGAACTTTGGTTGAACGATGCCGAGGTTGAGGCGATAGGTGCCTCTGTTGGTCGTCAGCGTGCCTTCGACTGCGAGCTGGTCGAACACCCGCTCCCCCGACGTGCTCTGCGGGTTACGCACGGCGACCGATCCGCCCAGGTTGATGTTCGCTTCGGCCGATCGCAGCCAGACGTCGTTGCCCATCTGAATCTGCACGTCCTCCACCGAGAGGTTTCGCACGAGCGCCGGAGGCGCCTTCGGCAGCAGCGTGCGGTTCGCGGTGAGCGTGGTGTCGATGATGTTGTAGAGGTCCGGGCTATCGAGACTGATGACCTGCTTGTCGATGAGGTCGGGAATGAAGATCGTCCCGCGGTCGACCACCACGAGCCCGGTGAGCGTGGACCGCTCGTAGGAGCCGGCCAGCCGGAGATTCGACGCGGAGACGTCCAGATGTGCGATGCGCGGCTTCTCGATGATGTGAAAGTCGTGCGCGTTCACCGTCAGATCGAACCTCGGGTTGTCGCGGTCCGCGAGGCTCGCGAACCCGCTGAGCGACAGGTTTCCAACCCGCTCTTCGCGGGTCACCACGGTGAATCGTTCGATCTGGAGACTGTCGCCGAGAAACTCGAGGTTCGCGTTGAGGTCCGTTAGACGCACGCCCCCAAGAGGAGCCAGGCCGAGCGCGCCATTGGAAATCGTCAGGTTGCCCGTGAGCTGTGGCCGCGGCCACACACCGCCGATGTCCAGGTTCGCCGCGAGCGCGCCGGAGGCCTTCACGACCACCGGCGATACGGTCTCGAGAATCGCCAGCTCCACGCTGTCCGAGCGGATCTTGCCGTGCAGCGAATCCCGCAGCATCCGCGTCGGTACCGACGCCAGCTGCAGATCGACGGGAATGGATGCATTCAACGACATGACGGACTTCCCGCCGCGGAACAGCTCCGCTCGCGACTCCATCCGCTTCGTTTCGTACGTCCCGCCGAATGTGGCGCGATCCAGATGAACGTCACCGAAGCGCGGCTGGTCGAGCTGTCCGTCGATCGTCATGCGCGGATCGCGGCGCACGCCGCTCACGTCGATGGACACGGTCGCGAGCCCGCCAAACGGCACGTTGGCCTGAATGAGCTCTCCGATATCTCCGAGCTCCACGCTGTCCGCGCGGATCGAGAGCGACACAGGCTCCGTGACGGGAACCGAGCCGGCGACCGTCAGCAATCCGGAGCGGAGGTCCCTGACGCGAAGTGTATCGAGCACCAATCCATCGGGGCGGGCGACGATCGTGGTCGGTCGCTCGAGCGCGAGGCGATGCTCGCGGACGGAGAGCACGACGGTATCGAGGCGAACCGTGGTTGTGTCGCCGAACATCGACCCGGCCCCGTGCACGAGTAGCGATGGTCCATTGGTGCTCGCTGCCTCGACCCTGAACTGCCCGTTGTGGATGTCGCTCGCACGAAATGCCAGTGTGCCGGTCGAGATGCCTACGTTCGCAATCACGGCGCTATCGATGCGAATGCTGAGCCCTCCGCTGATCGCGCCTCTGACGTTGTTGTATTGGAACCCACCGGCGACGACCTTCACCTGGTCACCGCGCATCCAGATGTCGTGTGCGGACAGGCTGTCGCCGAGCACGACCAGCGAGTCGAGGTTTCCGTGCACCGAACCGCCGATGGTCACGGTCCCATCGATCGAATCACTTGGCGCGGCGTCGCCATCCCCGATCGGCTCCACGGCAGTGCCGAGGTACCGACGAAGCCCGCCCAGGGAATCGATCTTGACCCTGTATCTGAGCGAGTCCGTCACCGCGCTCGTCAGGCCGAACGCACCGTGAGCGATGACAGTCCCGGCCACGGTCTCGGCGTGTACCGTGTCGATGCGCAGACGCCCGTTGTTGAAACCGAGCCGGGCGGTCGCCTGATACACGCGCATGCTGTCCACCAGCGACCGGTCGAGCGTCGCCGAGATGGCTCCGGCAAGGCTCGTTAGGGTGGAATCGCGAGACGACGAGTCGGCCGACACGTCGAGCTCCACGCGACCGTTGAGCGACGTGGTCGGGATGGTGTCATTCGCGAGGAGGGTTCGTGCGTCGAGGTTCGAGAAGGTCAGCGTTCCGTGCGCCGCGTACGTCTTCGGGAAAGCGTCCACTCGTCCGTCGTAGCTGAGTGTTCCCGCAGGCCCGGTGAGCTCAGTGGTGACCTCGAGATCGTCTACGGTCCCCTGAACTCGCAGCGGGCCCTGGTAGGATCCGCGCAGTGGGAGCGACGGGTACGATCGCGCGAGCGTCGTGAAGGAGAGCGGCTGGGTGTTCAGCGCGAGATCGTAGCTCGTGAACTTCTCGCCTAGCGTGACTCGGCCACTTCCGGTCGCGCGCGTCGGCTCGCCAGGACCATCGCGATGTGTGAGGTCGGCATCCCGGAACCGCACGTCGAGCCACAACGAGTCGAGCGTCGCGGTGCCGGAGACGATCCCGGTGACACGCGGAAAGTTCGGATTGAGGTACACGAGCGTCCGCAGGTCGAGCTGGTCGACGCTCACATCGAACCCGCGAAACGTCGTGAACGCGGGAAACAGAATGTCGAGATCGCCGTGCGCGGCCCCGCGCGTCACGGCACCTGGGACGTTCGCGTCCTCGAAGGTGACGCGCGCGTCGTCGACGTGGAACCGGTTCACGGGCCCGCCACGCGCCCGGACCGTTCCAATCAGATCTCCTTGCCAGTCGTACGGAAATGGCTTGCCGTTGAGCGTGCGAATGAGATCGAAGTTCATCGGCGCCGCCTCCATCGCGAGGTCCTTCACGATGAGGACGGGACCGCCGACGCCGAACGTCATGTTCCCCTTTAGGCGAGACCGCGTCGTCCGCACGTCCATGTCCGACAGTGCGTAGTCCATGATCGAGAGATTCTTCTCGTTCCGGATGTTGAGCACCATCGAGCCGCCGCCCGTCGACGGCAGCGTTGGATAGACCCAGCCGACGTCCGAGAGCGACACCGAGTCTCCGACGATGCGAAGGTCGTAGCGCGTCGGCAGGTCACTCCCCCACCAGATTTTCCCGGCACCCTTGCCGGTCGACCTCGGTAGATCGAAGTGCGACACGTCCGCCCATAACGAGTCGGCTGTCTGCCGAACACCCCCACGCACGTTGCGGAACTTGAATGGCGGGTCTACCTCGTCCACGTCGACCTTCGCGATCTGGAAGAGTCGGCCAACGCTGTCCGGGTCGGCGAGTCGCGTGTAGCCTGACACGAGCTCGATGTTGTTCCAGCGCCACGTGCGCTCGAAGCCGCTGCCGGCGCGCCGGACCTCCTTGTCGGTTCGCGTTAGGTTCCGGGCGATCGCGCTGTCGCGTCTGGCGCCGTGGAGCGAGTCGTCGGGGTGCCACGGCATGGACAGGATGAGCGTCGCGCCGTGAAGGAGCAGCGAGTCCGCCACCACATAGTCGCCCCAACCACGCTCCGCACCCGCCACGCGCTTCTTGTTGGGACCGGGCGGGAAGACCTGCTTGTAGTTCCACTTCCCCGCGGAGTCCTTCCGGAGATGAACGACGAGCCGGTCGATCTCGAGAAGGCTGAGCAGCGTTCTTTTGTCGACCAGATCGCGAGGGTCCCAGCGTACCGTGAGCCGGCGGAGCGCCACGAACAACGAGTCGTCCGGTCCGCGGATCTCCGCCGAGTCGATCGTCGCACCGCCGAATGAGAGTCCGGTGATCCGTCCGATGTAGAGCTTCCCCTTCACTTTCGGCGCGACGAGCCCCTCGACGTAGTTGCGCGCGAAGTCCCGCCCGAACTGCGTCTTCAGGACGCCGGCCACGACGAGCGCCGCCAGCAGCCCGAGGCTGAGCAGCGTCATTGCGCTGGAGAGGACGACGAGTCGACGGCGAGTCACGCGCGGTGCGCCCTCAGAACGCCTGCCCGATCGAAGCCTGGAAGCTCAGTCGGTGCAGAAAGCTCGAGCGCTTCTTGGGATTGTACGAGGCCGGGCACCCCTTCGATGGGTTCGCCTGCTGCGGCGGCTTCTCGTTAGGTTCGTACCTGCCCGGATGCCACCCGGTCACGGGCAGGCCGTTATCCGGACTGATGCAATAGAGCGGCGCCTCGCCCGCTTGCTCAGGGGAGTCGAAATACGCGGCACCCGCCTGACGCTGATATGGATTGAACCCCACATCGAGGCGGATCGGGCCCACGGGCGACGCCAGGCGCACACCGATGCCCGGCGTGATGCGCAAGCTGCTGAAGGACTGCTCCACGCCGCTTCCACCGCGAGTCCACACCTGACCCGCGTCCGCGAAGAACGCGAACTGTAGTCGGTCGGAGATGTAGGGACTGGGCATGCGCAGCTCGATGTTCGCCACCAACACACTATTCCCGCCGACCGGCAGCGTCCGCGGTGAGAACGCGGAATCCGACGAGAAGTACACCGTGTCGAGCGCAGTTTCCGGTTTGACACACGTTCCTGCCGGCGCGGTACACACCTTCAGCGTGTCTGGTAGATACACCACCGGCCCCAGCTCGTTCTGCTTGTAGCCCCGCACGGTGTTCGCGCCCCCGGCATACAGCCGCTCCTGCTGTGGAATGAACGTCGTCGTGTCGGTGCCCAGCACGACCTCTCGCCCGAACACCAGGCCGCCGCGCAAACGCGCCACGAGCACAGAATTCTTCGGTAACGCCCAGTACCAGCTCGCGTCCGCCACGACCTTGTTGAACTGCAGATCGGGATCGGACCCAATGAGCTGACTCGCATTCCTCAGCTCGAGGGTCATCGTCGAGCCGCCCCTCGGGTAGAACGGATCGTTTCGCCTGTCCCGCGCGAGTGTGACACTTACCGTCGCAAGCCGCTGCGCGCGCTTCAGGAAGTTCTGCTCGTTCACATCGCAGATGCCGATGACGCCGCAGAAGATCGCCGGCTCGGCGTTCGTGCGGCCGTACTCCAGCTGGTACGCGTACGTCGCGCCGATCCGGCGAGGCAGTTGCTGATTGAGCGACAGGACCGTACCGATCGGTGTGTACCGCTGGTACACCTTGTACTCGGATCGTAGCTCGCTATAGAGGGTGAGGCTCGGGAGCAGACGCACACCGAACAGCGACGACTGGTGTAGCGTTGCGCCGAGGTAGTAGTTGAGCGTGTCGCTGTAGATGTCCTCCCGTGCTCTCTTGCACAGATCACTCACGACGCCGGTGGCTTCCGTCGGATATCCCACACCGATCTTCGACGCCCGCGCACTGACATCCAGCCGCCGAAGTCCGCCGAGAAATCCGGCGTCGGAGTAATCGACCTGTGTGCGGAAGCAGTCGAGCGTCGCCCAGCCGGCCGATGGACGCAACGATCGCATGTAGCTCTCCGCGAGAGAGACGTTCACGTCGATCGTAGAGTCGCCGGAGGGTGCGAGGCTCGCGGTGTCGGGGCTCACTTCCACGTGCCGATAGGCGTCGGAGACGTACAGCGCCCGCTTTGCGTCTTCGAGCTCGCGCTCGCGATACAGATCGCCGGGCTCGAACCCGAGCGTGCTCCGGACCTGCGACTTCGAGATCTGCTCGCGCGCGCCTTCACGCGGAGTCACGGTAATGTTCACGGCGCCTATTCGCGCTCGCGGGCCCGTTGCCACGTCGAACTTCACCGAGGCGACACGCTTCGCGGAATCGGACTCGTAGCTGCGAAAGAGGTCCGACGCGGGATATCCGTTGTTCCTGAGACGCCGCAGAATCGTGTCTCGCGCCACCTCCAACTCGATCTTGTCGAACCGCTCGCCGACCTTGATCGGAAGTCCGGTCACGATTCGATCACTCCGAGGCACGGAGTCGAGCCCCGTGATCGTGAGCTCCCGGACGATGATGGGGTCGCCCTCCTGGATGCCGAAGACGACTCGCACGGCACGCTTTCGCACGGTGTCGATGCGCGCGGCAACCTTCGTCCCGATGAATCCGCGCTGGTTGTAGAGATACAGCAGTCGGATCGGGTCTCGCTTGACCTCGAGCGTGTCGAGGCATCGTCGGGTTCCGATCCGGATCACGCGTCGCGCCCACGACGACGGCGTGGTGACGAGCCCGATCGCGAGCATGGCGTCGGTGAACGCGTGGTTCCCGACGAAGTCCACGCCCACGACCTCGAGATCGCCTCGGTCGCAGGCGATGTCCTGCGCCGACACGGCGGTCGGAGCGGCCAGAGACAGAGCAGCGACGACGAAGCCGAGTGCGAGCAGCGCTCGGCGCTGACCCATCAGTCGGATGCCCCGCTCGTCAGGCGCTTCGCGGGCGCCGCGGCCGGGAGGGTGCCGGGGTCGAGTGGCGTCCGTTGGAGCAACAGATACGCGACGTAGAACGCGATCGCGCCAACGCCCACGCCGACCCCTAACGCTGGCAGCAGCTCCCGCGCGTCGAGCGCGCGACGATAGACGTACTCGGTTCTGATGCGTGGCGCTTCGCGTTTGAGCATTGCCGCGTTGACGTTTCAGTGAGCCAGCCAGCACGGGTGACACGACACACGCCACAAGAGCGCCGAACAGCCGAGTCCCCGTTCCCTCGTCCCAGTCCCCCGGCTTACACCGACTCGAGCAGGATGCTCCCCGCACCTTGCTGTTTGGCGCGACGCTTGGTGTCGGCGGCCATCATTCCGAAGTGCGCCAGACTGACCCAGTTCTTCGGGCACACGAGCATCACGGCAGCCGACACCCGCGCGAGCGGGAAGCGCTTGATGTGACCATCGCGATCGACGCCCGTGAAGTATCCGCTCTCCGCCGCCTCATCACCTACGGCTCTGGCGATGACGTCGCGAAACCGTCGCGCGCACTCGTGAACCACGGCCTCCGCGTGCGGCTGCATGGTGACGACGATGAAGTCGTCACCACCGATGTGGCCCACGAAATCCCCGCGGCCTTCGCCCACCACGGCGTACGCAGAGTCGCGAATCGCCGCCCCGAGACCGCGAATGACGATGTCGGCGGTCGCGAACCCGAACGTGTCGGCGAACGCCTTGAAGTTATCGAGGTCCAGATAGCAGACCGCGAACGGGTCGCCCTTCGCCACGCGCTGCGCAATCTCCTTCTCGATCGCGTGGCCACCGGGCAGTCCGCTCGTGGGATTGCGATCGCCTTCGCGTTCGACGAGCCGAAGGAGCGCCGACACGCGCGCCCGAAGCTCCCGCGGATCGAACGGCTTCGCGAGGTAGTCGTCGGCGCCCGCCGCGAAGCCTTCGATCTTGCTCTCGACCTCGGACTGCGCCGTGAGCATGAGCACCGGGATTCGCGCCGTGAACGGGTTCCGCTTCACGTTGCGACACACCTCGAACCCCGACATGCCAGGCATGCTGTGGTCGAGGATGACGAGGTCCGGCTCGCGTTCTCGAATGGACGCGAGCGCGGCGAGCCCATCTTCAGCCAGGCACACCTCGTGACCCGACGACCGAAAGAGGTCACGCAACATCAGCCGCATGTCCTCGTTGTCATCGGCGAACAACAGGTAACTCACGATCTCACAGCAGCCTAGCGTGGATTGACGGAAGGAACCGGGGTCCGGTAAGTTCTCGTGTTTCACCCGCCATTGTCAATGCGCCTTCGTGTACTGTTGTTGGCTGTCGCGAGTTACGCCCTCGTCGCGTGTCGCGGTGGCGAATCGGCCCCACAGCGAAGCTCGCTGGTCGATTCGCGCGACACCTATGACCCGCGCTCGCTCGACCCCGCGCTCTCGACAGACGTCCCAACCGGGCGCGCGGTCTCATACGTGTTCGACGGGCTCACACGGTTCACCCCGGATGCCCGCGTGGAACCGGCGCTCGCGGAGCGCTGGAACGTCTCGCCCGACGGGCTCACGTACACGTTTCACCTGCGACGTGGCGTCACGTTCCACGACGGAACGGCGTTCACCTCCCGGCACGTCGTTCGCGCCTTCGAGCGCGCGCTCAACCCCGCCACGAAAGGCGGCCGCGCGGAACCGCTCGCGCCGATCAGGGGCGCGGCCGAGTTCGCGGCCGGAAAGGCCAGGTCCGTCTCCGGGCTCGCCGCGCCGAACGACACGACCGTCGTGATCACGCTGTCCGAGCCCCTCGCCGCGTTCCCGAAGCTCCTCGCGATGCCGGTCGCGTCGATCGTTCCCGATACGACCCCGGCGGATTTCGGCCAGCATCCGGTTGGCACCGGGCCGTGGAAGTTCGTGGAGTGGAAACACGACGACTACCTGAAGTTCGCACGGAACGACAAATACTGGGGCGGTGCGCCCGCGACCGACACGCTCACCGCGCGCATCATCCCGGAACCGAGCACCGCCGTCGCCGAGTTCGAGAGCGGCAACGTTGATATCCTCGTCATCCCGCAGGGCGAGACCGCGGCATGGGAGCAGACCGACGAGAAGCAGGCAATGCTGCAGAGCGCGCCGGCGCTCATTCTCTATTACCTCGCGATCAACACGACGCGCGGCCCGCTGACCGACGTGCGCGTTCGCCAGGCGATCAACCACGCCGTCGACACGCGGACGATTCTCAAGGAGCTGATGGGCGGGCGCGGCTATCTCGCGCCAGGTGTCGTGTCACCGATCCTCGACGGGGCAGACACGGCGCGCACTCGTTATGCATACGACGTTGCCAAGGCCAAGGAGCTGCTCGCCGCTGCCGGCCACCCGAACGGAATCGATGTGGAGCTCTGGCACTCGCAGGACGCGGTGATCGCGAGGCTGTCGCAGACCGTTCAGTCATACCTGAACGCGGCGGGCATCCGCACGAAGCTCGTGCAGCGCGACGCGTCGTCCGCGCGCGAGGCCGCGCGCAAAGGCGAGACCGACATGACGATCAAGACCTGGTACGCGGATTATCCTGACGCGGACAGCTTTCTCTATCCCCTGCTGTACTCCGGCAGCAAAGGTCCGGGCGGCAACGTCTCGTTCTACGCCAGCCCCGCGTTCGACAAGCTCGTATTGGCCGCTCGGCGCGAGCAGGACGACGGCAGGCGCGCCGCCCTCTACCGCTCCGCGGACTCGCTCGCCTACGCGGACGCGCCGATGGTTCCGCTGTTCTTCTATAACGACTTGTACGCCGTGCAGCCGTGGATCCGCGACTTCAAGGTTCCGACCATCTTCAACGGTCAGCGCTGGACGAACGTGAAGATCGCCGGCCCGGAAAAACGCCCGTAGCACCGCGCCTCACACCTTCTTGTCCAGCTTTCTCCTTCGCCGCCTGCTGCTCGCTATCCCGACGCTGGCTGGCGTGCTCGTGGTCGTGTTCCTGCTCCTGTACGTCGCGCCGGGCGACCCGGTGCAGGAGATGGTCGGTGAACGTGCCGACGCCGAAACAATCGCGCGCCTGCGACGCGAGCTTCGCCTCGATGACCCGGTGCCCGTGCAGTTCGCGCACTATGCGGGCGGGGTGCTCCGCGGGGATCTCGGAACCTCGTACATCACCGGCCGCCCGATTCTGCGGGACATCGCCGAGCGGTTTCCGAAGACGCTGCTCCTCGCGGCCACCGCCATGGTGCTGGCGGCGTTCGTTGGCATCTCCATCGGCGTCGTCACCGCTCGCTGGCCCGGCGGGGCGCTCGACCGTTTCTCGTTAGGCGCTGCCTACCTCGGCATCTCGTTTCCGGTGTACTGGGTAGGCCTCCTGCTCATCCTGTTGTTCGCGGTCACGTTGCGATGGCTCCCGCCGTCCGGCTATGGTCGCGCGGAGTACCTCGTTCTGCCCGCGCTCGCACTGGGCTCGAGGTCGATCGCCTTTCTCGCGCGCGTCACCCGCTCGTCGATGCTCGAAGTGCTCGGCAGCGACTTCGTTCGCACCGCGAGGGCCAAAGGGCTCATCGAGCGCACCGTGGTCGTCCGACACGCGCTGCGCAATGCGCTGATCCCGGTGATCACCGTGCTCGGACTCGACTTCGGCTACTACCTGACCGGCAGCATCCTCACGGAAACGATCTTCAGCTGGCCGGGGCTCGGGCGCTACGTCGTGAACGCCATCTCCCGTCGCGACCTTCCCGCGATTCAGGGCGCGGTGTTGTTTCTGAGCGTGGTGTTCGTCGTTGTCAACCTCCTCACGGACCTCGCCTACGCGAAGGCGGATCCACGGGTAGCGTATGAGTGACGTCGACCCGATGGCCGGACCGGCACTGCCGATGACGATGGAGGAGTACGAGCAGCTCGCCGCGCGCACCCTGAACCCGTCGTTGACGCCCGACCAGCGCTTGCTCGATGCGGCTGCCGGTCTGGCGGAAGAAGCCGGCGAGGTGCTCGGGCTCGTCCGAAAGCACCTGTTCATGGGTCACCCGATCGACGTCGCGCGCGTGACGACCGAGCTGGGGGACGCGCTCTGGTGCCTAACGACCGTCGCCGGCGCGCTCGGAACGTCGCTCGAGGGCGTGGCGGCGGCGAATATTGCGAAGCTCCGGAAGCGCTACCCCGACGGGTATTCGGACGCGAAGAGTGTAGAGAGGGACGCGTAGTCGTCATCCCGAGCGAAGCGAGGGATGACACAACCGCTACTGTTTCGTCAGCGTCAGCTCCACCCGCACGCCGCTGAACGTCTCGTCCCCAACGAGCGTATTGCCCACCACCTTGAACGAGATGTCCTCGACGAAGATGTCGGTCGGGACCTCCTCGATCTCCACCTCCCCATTTTCGAGCTTCCACTTGCCGGCGAAATCCTCATCGACCGATGCGCTCGGGACCGTCACATGGCCGGTGACCGTCCCGTTCGTGGAGAACGTCGCCCTGACTGACCCGCCGTTTTGCAGGATGTCTTCCGACCCTAACGCGCTCGTCGCCGTGAACCGGGTTGCTCGGTAGTTACCCACGATCTGCGCCGTGGTCGGCCCCGTCGGATTATCATCGTCGTCGGAGCACGCCGCGCCCAACAGCAGCGCACCCGTGACGGCAAGCGTGGAAATACGCCTGACGAGTTGCATGTGATGAACCCTCCGTTACGGCTCTGCCCGCCGAGTCGCGGGCGTGGAAGGATCTCGTTTTGCGAGAACCGTGCGAGGAATGTTAGTCGTCCTTCTGGCCGAAAATCTCCATGTTCGAGCTGTGCCCCGGGTTCACCTTCTTGTCCGGGTAGATCCAGTGGACCGCCTGGTTCACCGCGATGGCCGCTTCGCCAAATCCGGTCGCGATCAGCTTGAGCTTTCCGGGATACGTCGTGATGTCACCCGCCGCGTAGATACCAGCTCGTCCCGTCTCCATCGTGCTCGTCACGGTGATCTCGTCGTTCACAATGGAGAGACCCCACTCCGAGATCGCGCCGAGATCGCTCACGAAGCCCAGCATCGGCAGAATCGCGTCGGCATCGATCGCACGGGTCGTCTTCCCTTTGATGTCCTTGAGCACGACGCCGCTCAGGCGATCGTCCGTTGCCGTGATGTCCGCGAGCTCGTGGAACGTCAGGAGCTGCGCGCGCCCGGTTGCGGCGGCCGCCTGCACCTCGCTCACCGTGGCCGCGTGCGCGCGAAACCGGTCGCTGCGATGGACGAGCGTCACCGAGGCAGCGCGGTCGAGCAGCTGGTGCGCCCAATCGAACGCCGAGTCGCCGCCACCGATGATCACGATCCGTCGACCGCGAAACTCATCGGGGTCCGTCACGATCTCGTGCACACCGCGCCCATACCACGGCGCCGCGCAGGCCTGCGGCAACCGACGCGGCGAGAAGGCCCCAATGCCTCCCGCGATCACGACCGCCCGCGACGGAAATCGCTGCCGCTCGGTCGTGAGCACGAAATGGCCGTCCTCCTGCGTCAACCCGACGACGCGCTCGCCGAGATACGCCTTCGCGCCGAACTGGCCCGCCTGCGCCGCCAACTGCTTCACCAGGTCCTTCGCCAACACCTTGGAAAAACCCGCGACGTCGAAGATCCATTTCTCTGGATACAGCGCCGTAAGTTGTCCGCCGAGGTCCGGCAACGCGTCCACGATGCGCGACGTGACCTTTCGCATCCCCGCGTAGAACTGCGCGAACAGACCCGTAGGTCCGCCGCCGATGATCGTGATGTCGGTGGGCTCGTGCGTCGTCATGCGGTCGAAGAATAAAGCGGTCGGAGTGGCGGCGCATCGCGCGACCGCGCTCGACACGCCGCCTGGATCGATTCACGCTAGCTTATTCGCATGACCACCAAGATCTACACGAAAACCGGCGACACCGGGGACACGGGGCTCTTCGGCGGCGGACGTGTCGGCAAGGATCATCCACGCGTCGAAGCCTACGGCGACATCGATGAGCTCAACGCCGTGCTCGGGATGGCGCGTTCCGTCGAGATGATGCCGCGCATCGATGAAGTGCTCGTACCGATCCAGCGCGACCTGTTCGCGATCGGCGCACTGCTCGCGACCCCCAACCCCGAGAAGATGCGGGAGCAGCTGGCGAAAGCGCGGGTCGACGACGACCGAATCGCGCAACTCGAGCGCGCGATCGACGACGGCGAGCACGAGCTCGAGCCACTCAAGGCGTTCATCATACCGGGAGGCACACCGAAGGCAGCCGCCCTGCACGTCGCACGCACCGTCTGCCGCAGGGCGGAGCGACGCGTCGTCCATCTGCGACGAGACACCGACATTCCGCAGCTGGTCGTGATCTACCTGAACCGGCTCTCGGATCTGCTGTTCGTTCTCGCTCGCGTGGCCAATCGTCGCGCGGGCGCCGGCGAAGTCACCTGGTAAACCCGTGGGAACCATCGACACGCTCGGCTACCCGATCGTCGTCGCGTCGGGCGCGCTCGAACAGGTCGCGTGGCTGGTCGAGGAGCGGGCGCCGTCGCACCGGTACGCGATCGTCACTGACGACAACGTCGCGCGACACTACCTCGACCACGTTCGTGAGTCGTTCCTCGCAGGATCGCGCCGCGGCGTCACGCCGGATCGCGTGCACACTGTGGTCATCCCGCCGGGTGAGGAACACAAGACGCGTGAGCGCTGGTCCGCGATCACCGACACGCTGCTCGCGCACGGCTGCGGTCGCGACACGGCGATCATCGCGCTCGGCGGCGGCGTCATTGGTGACCTCGCGGGGTTCGTGGCCGCGACCTACATGCGCGGCATCCCGGTAATACAGATCCCGACGACGCTGCTCGCGATGGTCGACGCGTCAGTCGGCGGAAAGACCGCGGTCGACACGCCGGCAGGCAAGAACACGGTTGGCGCCTTCCATCCGCCGGCGGGCGTCGTCATCGACCCGACGACGCTCGCGTCGCTTCCATCGCGCGAGCTTCGCTCCGGTCTCGCCGAGGTGATCAAGCACGGCGTGATCGCGGACAGCTCGGTGATCGATGAAGTCGACGCGATCGCGCCGGCGTTGTTCTCCGGCAGCGCGTCTCGCGATGCGCTGGAGGCTATGATCGAGCGCAGCGTACGAATCAAGGCGAACGTCGTCGCCGCGGACGAGCGCGAGCTGGGACTTCGCAAGGTTCTGAATTTTGGCCATACGATCGGCCACGGCATTGAAGCGGCGAGCCGATACTCGCTGCTGCATGGCGAGGCCATCGCAATCGGGATGGTAGCCGAGAGCAGGTTGGCGGAGGAAGTTGGGGTCGCAAGCGTGGGCACGGCATCCGCCATCGAGGGCGCCGTGAACCGTGCCGGCCTGCCGTGTCGCGCGCCGAGCGGCATTGAGCCGGATCGTGTGCTGACCCTCATGCGCTCGGACAAGAAACAGCGGCGCGGTGCGCTCGAGTATTCCCTCCCCAGGCGCGTCGGCGAGATGGCTGGCGAGTCTTCCGGGTGGGGGATCGCGGTCGAGGACTCCGCGGCGCTGGAGGTGCTTCGCACTTTGTGCTGACCCCGCCCGCCGCCGTTCGATTCCCGATTCCCGATTCCCGATTCCCGATTCCCGATTCCCGATTCCCGATTCCCGATTCCCGATTCCCGATTCCCGATGCAGGGTACGCCGCTTGCTCATGCATAAGGGTGGACTCTACCGGAGCCAGCAATGTCGTCCTTCGGCAC
>JBKOYV010000443.1:0-8062 GCA_046725585.1 Gemmatimonadota bacterium
CGTCGTGGAACGCGGCGCACATGAGCCGGAGCTGCAGCCAATCCGACCTCGTGGCGACCGGCGGAGCGGGGCTCTTCTACTGTTTCGCCACCTGACCTGCGGGGACTGGGGACTGGCGACTGGGGACAGGGGACAGGGGACTGGGGACTCGGCCGGGACCCTTCTATTCGCGAGGAGGCGTCCGCACCCGTAGAAGCCTCCCGGCCGAGTCCCCAGTCCCCTGTCCCTATTTGATCGCTCGTGCCTGCACCGGCGGAGCGTCGTCCTCCTTCTCCGCGTTGATGTAGACCATCGGCAGGCTCGGGATCATCGGCGCCACTATGCGAACCGCGAGGCGTGACCCGAGCGCGAGCACCGGCACCCCCACCCCCGTCCCGGCCAGCATCAGATTCGCCGCGAGGACCCTCGACGTCCATCGGTTCACGATCCCGCGATCGCGCGTCGCGAACAGCACCAGCGCGAACGCGGCGTCGATCGCGAGCAGCAGGAACAGGGAGATGCCGAACGCGCGAATCGCGAGATTCTGCAGCCATGCAAGGATGGCAGCTTCCATATGGGTGTGCGCCCTCGGGTAGGGGTGTCGGCTTGTCGTACGATACAGACGAGAGCGGGAAACGCGGTAGAGGGTCGGGCCAGGGCGTCGTGGCGCGGGGTGAAGGGAACAGGGAACCGGGAACCGTTACTTCCGAGGCCGGCACGGCTGGTAGCACCGGGCGATATGGGGCATCTTGCCACACCGAAACCGCTGTCCCCGTTCCCCGTTCCCGACCTCCGCCTCCCGAGTGCCAGACTCCTCAGCCCCCCTCCCGCTCCGCCCACGATCCGCCAGCGAGATCGTCGACGCCGCGTTTCAGCTCTACCGCCGCGACCCGCTCACCTACCTCCTCATCGCGGCCCTTTGCTACGCACCGATTCTCGTCCTGCAGCTGGCGATCATCGGACCCGCGACCCGCATTGAAGAACAGCTCGCCCGCCTGACGGCCGGGTTCAGCATCGTCATGATGTTCGGGTACTGGATCAGCCTGTCGCTCATGAGCGCGGTCATCGTCCGCCTGTCGTCGGAAGACTACCTCGGCCGCCGCATCGAGCCGGCAGTGGCCGTGCGTGACGCGCTCGTCCGGTTGCCCTCGGTGATGTTCGCGCTCCTCTTCAAGTACATCCTGATGGGCATCGGGTTCGTCCTCTTCTTCATCGGGGCGCTCTACGTCATGGCCCGCTACTTTGCCGTGACCGCGGGCATCGTCATCGAAGGGCGAGGCGTTGTTGGCGCGTTCAGTCGGTCGAGCGCGCTCTCGCGCGGGCGCAAGCTGCACATCCTTGGGACATCGTTACTCGCCTTTCTCATCTTCTTCGTCATCTATTTCGCCGTCGGCATCGTGGCCGCGCTGACCGGCAGCGTGGTGATCTCGACGATCCTCACCGTGATGGCGTCGATCGTCGCCTATCCGATGTTCGCCATCACCGAGATGCTGCTGTACTATGACGCGCGCGTCCGCAACGAGGGATACGACATCGAGATGATGGCGGAGGCCATTTGACGGGATTGGCCGGTTGGCTGCAGGGGCAGGCCTGGCCCGCTCAGGCGATTCAGGATTCGGTTGCGGCGATCGTCAGGGAGCGCGCGTATCAGCGATCGGTGCGCGCGACGCTGCTCGACCGAATCCTCGACTGGCTGGCTGCACTCATCCGGCGGTTCTTCTCCGGCCTCTCCGAGATCCCGAACATGAGGTGGATCGTCCTCGGCGTCGCCATCCTGGTGGTCCTGGCGATCGGTGCGCGTCTCTGGTTAGGCACCGAGGCCGGGGAGCGCCGCCGGCGCGTGCGGCCGGGCGCAGTGGAGGGCAGCGGCGATCCGTGGGCGGAAGCCGAACGCGTGGCGGCGTCCGGCGACTATACCGCGGCGGCCCATCTGCTCTATCGCGGCGTGACCGCACGGCTCGCGGCGAACGACCAGATCCGGTTGCACCCGTCGAAGACGAGCGGCGATTACGCGCGCGAGCTGCGCATGCGCGGTTCGCCAGTTCACACTGAGTTTCGGCAGTTCGGCCGGCGGTACGATCACGTGCTGTTCGGGACGGGTACGTGCGACGCCGAGACGTACGCGGCGCTTCGCGAGCACGCGAGCCGCGTGATTCGCCCTGAGGCGCGCGCCGCGTGACCGAACCCGCGGCGGCCGAGCCTCGACCGAGGCACTTTCGGCGTCGCATCGCGCTCGCGGTGCTGGCGACGGCGATCGTCCTCGTCGCGCTGCTGACACCCGAAGACACCGGGGGCCGCACCGGCGACCCGCGGCTCACGTCGCGATCGACCGAGCCGCAGGGCGCGTCGCTCCTGTACGAGCTGTCGGAGCGACTCGGCTGGCGACCCACGCAGCGGGTGGCCGACTCGATCCCGTTAGGCGACACGGCGTCGGTCCATCTCGTGCTCGATCCGCCGATTGCTCCGAGCGCGATCGAGACGCATCAGATTCTCGACCGCGTCCGGCGCGGGGCGGGGCTCGTCTTCGTGCTCGGCAGCGGACCGCTCGCGGATTCGCTCGGGTTAGGCAGCCGAGTGCCGCAGGCCGGGACGGTGATCGGCGCGGCGCAGATTCTCGTCGGGAGCTCTGGCAATCTCGTCGCGGACGACACCGGGTCGTGCGGCGACCGCGATGAGGGCTGGTTGAGCGTGGGGTTGCCGTTCTGGCCGGATCGACAGACACACATTCTCGCTCTTCGGTGGAAGGGACCGCAGCCGGCCGGATCGCGGACGCTCGCCACGGTCCGCACCGTCAGTGGCATCGCGGGCAACGAATTGCCAGCGGTGATCGGTTTCCCATTAGGACGCGGCCGAGTGGTCGTTGCGGCCGACCCGGATCTTCTGCGGAACGACGTGCTGCGCGTGTGCCGTTGGGGCGCGGACGCCGCCGCGGTGCGAATGCTGGAGTACGCGAGCGAGGATGCTCCTGGCGGCGGTCGACGGCAGCGGCTCGTCTTCGACGAGTATCACCAGGGCTACGGCGATCAACCCGGCACCATGCGGGGCATTCTCACGTTCCTCGGGAGGACCGCGTCGGGACACCTCGTCCTGCAGCTGGCGGGCGCGGGCCTGCTGTTGCTGTTCGCCGTCGGCCCGCGGCTCCTGCCGCCCCGGGCCGCGGAGCGGATAGAGCGGCGCTCGCCGCTCGAGCACGTGGACGCGCTCGCCCGTGCGTACCGCGCCGTGGGCGCGACGCGAACGGCTACGATGCGCCTCGTCCACGGCGTCAGGCGGCGGGTGGAGCATTCGTTAGGCATGCAGGGGGCGTCGGCGACGGATGACGCCTTTCTCGCGTGGGCGCGCGAGCGCGTCCCGGCCCGGTCGGGCGACATCGATATCGTTCGCCAGGCGCTCGAACAGCCGGTCCCGCGCCGCCAGCTGGAGGTCGTCGGCCAGGCACTGCGCCGGCTCGAGACCTCACTCACCTCGTTTCCCCGATCCACGTGACCGCGACCGACCCTTCGACGGCAATCCCCCTTCCACTCGAGCAGGGTGCCGAGCTCGCTCGGCGCATTCAGGCGGCGGTTGCGCAGCGCGTCGTCGGGCAGGACGCCGTGATCGAGGACGCGCTGGTAACGTTTCTGGCACGTGGGCACCTCCTCATCGAAGGGGTGCCGGGAACGGCGAAGACGCTCCTCGTCCGCGCGTTGGCCGGCGCGTTAGGCGTGAAGTTCTCCCGCATCCAGTTCACACCGGACCTCATGCCGTCGGACGTGACGGGTGTGAGCATGCTGCGCGACCCGGCGGTCGGGTTCGAGTTCCGGCCGGGCCCGGTCTTCACCGACATTCTGCTCGCGGACGAGATCAACCGCGCGCCGGCGAAGACGCAGGCGGCGCTGCTCGAGGCGATGGCGGAGCGACAGGTGACCGTGGATGGCGTGACGCATCCGCTCGATGCGCCGTTCACGGTGTTCGCGACTCAGAACCCGGTGGAGCACGAGGGCACATACCCACTGCCCGAGGCGCAGCTCGATCGATTCCTGCTCAAGGCGGTGATGGGATATCCAACGCACGAGGCCGAGCTGGCGATGCTGGCGTCGCACGAAGGCGGGTTCGATCCGGAACAGGTCACCGCGCTCGTCGCGCCGGTGGTCGGTGAGACCGAGGTGCGGGCGATGCGAGGGTTGGTGGATCGGGTGCGCGTGGCGCCGGAGATCCAGGACTACATTGCGCGAATCACGCGGGGCACGCGTGGCGAGCCGTCGATCTCGTTAGGCGCCTCACCGCGGGCAACGGTCGCGCTCATGCGCGCCGCGCGCGCCGGCGCGGTGCTCGAGGGGCGGGACTACGTGGTACCGGACGACGTGAAAGGGCGGGTGCGCGCCGTGCTCCGGCATCGCATAACGCTTGCGCCCGAGCTCGAGGTAGAGGGCCGCACGGTCGACGAAGTAGTCGACATGGTGGTGTCTAGAGTCAGAGTACCCGAATAGGGCTGCTGGCTGCGGGCTGCGGGCTGCGGGCAGCTGCTGGCTGGTAGCCGACGGCTGCGGGCTACTGCCGCTTGCTTCGAGCTGCTGCTATTACCGTAACGAGCCCGACGGGGATGGCCAGTCGTGAGTCGGCGGTTTTCAGTGCCGAGTCCCCAGTCCCCAGTCCCCAGTCCCGCTTCCCCTTGACCCAGCCCCCCAGACCCGAACGTCTTTGGCTCCGCGTGATCCCCACGCGTCGGTTGGCGTGGGTGATCGGGGGGGCCGGCGTGCTCTGGCTCCTGCCGGGACGACTCGGCGTATACGCGGGGATCGCTGGACTCGCGGGGCTCCTCATCCTCGTGCTGGCGGATTGGGCGCTGCTTCCCGGACGACGCGGCGTGCTGATCGAGCGGGACGTGGCCGGATCCGTCGGCATCGGAGACAAGGTCGAGGGCTCGTACACCCTGCGATCCGCCTGGCCCCGAGCGCTCCGCGTTCGCGTCGAGGACGAGCTGCCATCGGCCGTGCGCGGTGGAGTCCGAGCGGTAGACGTCGAGCTCCCGGGACGCGGCAGGGCAACGCTCCCGTTCGAGGTCTCGGGCATGGTGCGTGGGCTCGCCGCGTTAGGCCGGGTGGGTGCCCAGGCGAGCACGCGACTGGGTCTTCTGGCGTCGCGGGCGACGTTCGCGCCACCCGATACGATCCTCGTCACGCCGTCCGTCTCCAACGTCAGGCGCTTCCGACTCCTCGCCGTGCAGCATCGGCTGCACACGGCGGGCGTGCGGGTGCTGAGGCAACGTGGCGACAGTCGTGCGTTCGCCGGGCTCCGGGAATACGCCCTGGGCGACGATCCTCGGCACATCGACTGGAAGGCCACGGCGCGCCGCCGAAAGCCCATGGTGCGCGAGTTCACGATCGAGCAGTCGCAGACGGTGTTCACGATCGTCGAGTCGGGGAGAGCGATGACGCAGCTCGCCGGCGAGTTTTCGCGGCTGGAGCACGCGCTATCGGCGGCTCTGGTGCTCACCGATGTGGCGGCGACGTCGGGCGATCGCGTGGGCACAATGGTGTTCGATCAGGACGTGCGCGCCTTCGTGCCGCCGAGTCGGGGCGAGGCGGCGCTGCGGCTGGTGAGGAACGCGCTGATTCCGGTGACGGCGACGATGGCGGAGCCCGACTACGCCGGCGCGTTCCGCTACCTGGCCACACGGCAGCGCCGGCGCGCGCTGATCGTGTTCTTCACGGATGTGATCGACGAGCGCGCCTCGCGTGCCCTCGTAGCGCACGTGACGCGGAGTGCCGCTCGGCATCTGGTGGTCGTGGTCGCGTTGCGGAACGACGCGGTGTTCGAGGCGGCGATCCCGCGCGGCGAGCGCGATCTTGCGCTGTACACGAGCGCGGCGGCGGAGGAGCTGGTGGCGGGGCGTCAGGCGGTGCTGGAGCGAATGCGCCGCGCGGGAGTCAACGTGCTCGACGTGTCGCCCCAGGCCATGACCGCTGCGGTCGTGAACAAGTATCTCGAGATCAAGGGGCGGGGCGCGCTCTGATTCGATCCGGCCCGCGTTGGTCGGATGGTGCTCTCGCCCGGGATTCGACCGACCTTGCGAGCATGGGTGCCGATGCCGAACGGCTGCTCGATCGCGTGCACGCGGTCGCCCGCGCGCGTCATCTGAATCCGCGGACGGAGGAGGCATACCGCTCGTGGAGGTCTGGTTATGACAGAACAGGCCAATAGACGTTAGGCCGGCATAGAATCCTGTGGTGCTGCTGGCTCGGTCTCTTGAACCGCCGACGCCCCGACGCCCGTACGTGCTGGGTACCCGAACCGGAGCGTGCCTCATGATGATCAACTCCGACGCGGCCATGGCTGTCGCATTCTTCGGCGCGGCCGCCTCGCTCGCTTGGGCGGCCGCCTTCGCGTGGGCGAGGTGGCTCGCCCATCGCTACGACGCCCCGCCACCGCCGGCAACCAGCCTGCCGGCCGCCGCCGTGGCGCGTCTCGAGCGCTTGGAGGCAGGGCTGGACGTACTGACGCTGGAGCTGGAGAGGCTGGCGGAGGGCAGCGCTACACGACGCGGCTACTGGAGGAGCGCTTGCCCCAAGTCCTCCCACCCCGGCGCCCGGCCGCCCGAGCCGGGCCGGGTAGTCACGCCGCACTGACGTCATGCGGGCATGCCGCGCCGGTGGCCTAACGTATCGTTGCTGCTGACGAACGATCGGCGGTTGCGGCTACGCCGCAACGGTGATACTTCGCTCGCATCAGAACTTGGACGTTAGGCAGCGACAAGCACCAGAGCGCCATTATGGGCTGTAGTTTACGGATCACGCGGCGCTAATGTGCCGATGGTATCGTAGCCGCATGAAGAGCAACGTTCGCCTGATCGCGCTGATCTTCCTTTCCGCTTGTGCCCGCGACGCCCCAGAATCGTCGCGGCTCGTCCTCGAGCGTCACCCGTGCCTTGGTACTTGTCCGTCCTACCGCCTGGCAATTCGGGCGGACGGAAGGGTGGAGTATGAGGGCGTGGGATACCTCAACACGGTGGAGCCTGCCTCTCAACCGCCAGCCGTCCGACGCGATAGCACCCGCTTGGCGTCAGGAGACGTCGTGCGGCTGATGGCGGCATTCGATCGAGCCTGGTCCAGGTGGTGGCCGAACCAGTACCGACCCGGGCGATTTACGTGCCCCGGTGCAGTTACGGACAGTCCCACGCTAGTTATTGTGCGGGAGCGAGGTTCCCGTCGAGACACGCTCTACAGTTATGGTGGGTGCCCATACGCTCCGGAGCGAATTGACCGGCTCGGGACCTATATCGACTCAGTTGTCGGCGTGAAGGGGTGGCTCGGCCCAATTCCGTCTCGGTAACCCGCTACCTAACGTGGCGCTGGACTTGCCAAACGATCAGTGATTGCGGCGACTACCCCGCCGCTGCGAGTGGACTCGCTTGCAAGTGAACTTACTCGTTAGGCAGCCGACGACTCTCGCCACGAGATCACCATGCGCGCGATTATTGTGCTGCTGGCGCTGCTTCCACCCCCGCTCCCACAACAGGCAGCGCCGCGCTTCCTGTACATCTACCGGGACTCGCTCAAGCGCGGCGTTGATTCCGCCTACCGTGCTATCGAAAACGACGCCGCCCGGATCTGCGCCGATCTCCGGTGCCCCAATCCCTACCTCGCGCTCGAGACGCTGAGCGGGCCGCACGAAGCCTGGTGGCTCAACGCGTTCGCCACCGAGGCGGATACTGCCCGGGTCGTCGACGCCTACGCCACCAATCGGCCGCTCGCGGACGCCCTCGATGTGATAGCCAGACGCAAGGCCCCGCTGATCGGCGCACCCGTGCAGGGATATGCCGTCTATCAGCCCGACCTGAGCCGCGGTGCGGCGTGGTCGGTGGTGGGCGCGCGGTTCATGGTGGTGACCATCACCCGCGATCACCGGCCAACCAATGGACCGGCGTGGGCGATGGCGGACTCCAGCCTGTACGTCCTGAGGCCCGCCCGAACTCGCCGCGAGGCGGAGGCACTCGCGCGGCAGGGCGACGCGCGCGTCTTCGCTGTGCGCCCGAATTGGAGCATGCCGGCACCGGAGTGGGTCGTGGCCGATCCGGATTTCTGGCGGACCGCGCCCGCTCCGA
>JBKOYV010000060.1:0-13452 GCA_046725585.1 Gemmatimonadota bacterium
TCCGTGAACTGCGCGCTGCACGATTCAACCCTGAGGCAGAGGGTGCAATCGCGGCCACGACGGGCCAGCCGTCGCCTGCCGACCAAGCCCAGTGCACTGCTCGAGGTTGGGCTTACCCGGGGTTTCCCGAAGAACCAAAAAACAGGAGAGGCCGGTGGGCCCCTCCTGTGCTCATTTCCCAACAGCGATCGTCAGGCGATCGTCGACAGCGAGGCGTAGTCGAATGTCTCGATCGTCGGCTTCCCGGTCATCACCGGGCGAAGCACCTTGTCGACCTGCGGGTACGTCGCGGTCTCGTACTTCCGCGCTGCATCCGCATTGTTCCAGACGCTGATGGCGAGCACATGCTGATCGTGCACCAGCAGCAGCTCGTCCTTGAAACCGTCCTGTTTCTTCAGGACTGGAAGCACTTCGGTCTTGAAGAGCTTGTGGAACTCTTCGTTCCTGTCCTTCGCGATGTCGAAGCGAACGCTGCGCGCGACCTGTTTGTTGATGTCTTGCATTTGAGAATCTCTCCAGACACCTCGTCGGTGTTTTTCCGGAGCCCTGCGTGCGAGGATCTTCCGCAGGTCCCCAACGCCGAGAGGATCAACCCTGGCGCCTGAGTCATTTCCTATTGTTCAAGTAATATAGCACATCCAGCGATCTAAATGTAGAATTTTCAATAATTTAACTTAAGACGCGCTGGCCACGTCAGTTACCTGTCGCGCTCGCATCGGAACCCAAGTTCGCGCCGATCGAGCGCACGAAGCCACCACGACCGGCGCATGGCTCGACGCCGTTAGGCGAATGGCGTTAGGCGATCATCGTCAACCTGACGAGTCGCACTTAACGCGGATCGTCGAGCAAGGCCGCCGATGTCGTCGGCGGCCTTTCGTCGTTTGTCTCCTCACGGACGCCGGCTCGGTCGGCGCCGACGCCGTCGGCGCTACCTGACACGGAGACGTTCCATGACTCGCACCAACACTAGGCGATCGCAGCGTTGCCTCAGAACCGGTCTGGCCGTGACCACCGTCGTCGCAGTGCTCGTTGGTTGCTCCGACTCCACGTCGCCCGACAAGAGTGGGACCTTCTTTTGGACCGGCCACCGCGACGGCCGGCGGTACGGCTCGATCGTACATCACACTCGACCGCCGCGGGGCGCCAACGGATCTCGGTGTGGCCTCAGTGAAGCGACGCTCGTGGGTTTGCCGAGCGCGTCGACCGAGTTCGTGCTCGAGCTCCCGTCGCAGGCCTCAGCGACGCCGTTCAAGCACGCCGTGGTCGACTGGCAGCCGACCGGTCATCCGCCGGCAAATATCTAGCCTTGGCGCGATCGACGAGGATGTGTCGCATCGCGACGGACGCCGGCGCGAAAAATGTGCGCGATCGCTCCAAGCGACGCGCGATTGATCCACCAACTTGAGGTAGGCCTCGTGAATGAGCCCGGTCGTGTTCAGTGTTCCACCACCACCGCCGCGCTTCGCGAGCTGGTGAGGAGCGATGACCCGAAGGTGCTCCAGGATCATGATGCCCATCGCGGTGAACTGCTTGGAGACCGAGGCGAGCAGGAATCGCGTATCCGCTCGAATCGGCGTTCGTCGCTCGGCGACGGCGAGCCCGTAGCCCTTCTCGAGCACGACATGTCCGTCCTGGACGACGAGCACACCTGCTCCCGGCGTCGACGCTGCCGTGTGCTTTCCCATCAGCGTGTCCACGCGGGCCCCGAGGAGGCGCCGCCCAGCGTCTGTATTCGTTTGACCGCGGGCGCCCAGTGGGGCGAGACTCGCGAGAGTCGCGAACAAGGCCGCGGCCGGTCTCATGGTGGGCACGGATGGGACGCGATGTTTTCTACGGAAGGAATGGTGTCGACCCTGACGCCTAACGTACGCCATCACTGACAGGGGCGCTACATACCCAAGCATCGGTATTCATCGCCACGAGCCTCGACGGCTTCATCGCGCGGCCGGACGGGTCATTGGTACGAAACCCGTCGTCGTACTCAGCTCGAAGCCAGCAGACCTGGATGACAGGGCGAGGCGATGCGGTCGGCATCGGGCTAGGCGCGGGCACGCTGCCGGGGGCTGTAGCGGCGATCTCCATCCATCGAGCGAGACCACCCTCCTAACGAATGGTCATCCCTCCCGCGTATGTTCATATCGTACCATCAGCACAATCGGTCCCAGGGGGAGCCTTCGTCTCGAGTGAACGACCCACTGGCCACTGGACGGTACCTGCCAGCGAGGCATGCATGTCTCCAAGCGACGCCGCCGCGCGCGCGCGGTTCGACGAGGGGGATGTCCAGGAGCTCGGGACCAACGTGGTGCCGGCTCCCATCTCGCTGGTGCTCATCGACGATAACCGGTTACTGCGCGAGGGGATCGCGGCAATGATCCACACGCAGCCGGGATTCAGGGTGCTGGCTGCGTCCGCGGATGTCGATGAGGCGCTTCAGAAGGTACGGGACGCCAAGCCGGACGTGGTTCTTCTGGACTTCGGGCTGGAAGACCATGACAGCCTGAGTCTGACCGCGACCGTCCACGCGGAGGTTCCGGAAGCCAGGGTGATCGTGATGGGTCTCCTGGCGCTGCAAGACGATGTCGCCGACTACGTGAAGGCAGGGGCGTCCGGCTTCGTGATGAAGGATGCTTCGTTCGAGGATTTCTTCGCGACCATCCGCGCCGTGGCCGCTGGTGCCGAGGTTCTTCCACAGGCGCTGACCAATTCACTCTTCGCCCAGATCGCCCGCAATGCGGCCCGGGTACCGCGCGCGCAGGTTCTGGAGACGGTGCGCCTGACCAACCGGGAGCGTGAAGTCGTTGGGCTGCTCGCCGAGGGGCTGAGCAACAAGGAGATCGGGAATCGGATGGGCATCGCGATTCACACGGTCAAGAGCCACGTGCACAACGTCCTGGAGAAGCTGGCCCTTCGCAGCCGGCTGGAAGTGGCGGCGTTCAGCCATTCGCTAGGCGGCGTCACGGCCTTCGAGCCGTAGCTTCTCCCCGCCACCGGCAAACGCACTGGCGCCAATGCCGTCCGTATCGGACGGCACGAGCGCGCCTGCCTTCAGGTCGGCTTGGCTCTTGAACGTGACGGCGGAGAAGAGCTTCTGCTTCGTGCCAACGATGCTGACATCCAGCTCGGGCGCACCGGATGCGGCATGAAGCGCCGATACGAGCCTTGCCACTATCCGGGATCCCTTCGTCTTCACGATGCGGAGCGGGTTGGTCGACAGGTCTTCCTTCAGAGAAAGACGGTGTAGCGATTCCGGTCACCAGGAACTGATCGTTGTGCGCGAGCATGGTCCCATTGCTGGCTCCGGCCGGACGCACGGAGAAATTGGCCAGGGTGCTCGAGATCTCGCGATAGTCGGTGACTGCCCCGGGCTTCACGTCGCGGAAGAGCGTCTCCTCACCCAGCTGCACCGCGACGTTCGTCCCGTCGTTGACGGCATTGACGACGCGAACGCAGAGAATGGCCGGGCGCATCCGCGGAATCAGCCGACGGTGAAGTATTCGCTTCACCGCTGCTGGTGGTCCTCACCGGCATGTCGTCTTTCCTACACGCAACCGAAAGCAGGACCGTCGCAGAGGCGAGAAGCGTGGGAAACGATCCATTCATAAAGGAAGGCTCCTAGAAGGGGGTGCCACGCGTGTCGTATTCGACGCGGTGCGACGAGCGACTACGAGGCGGCGTAGGATCTCGGCCGCAGCGGTCAGAATGCCCGGAACGTCGCGGTGCATCCTCAGGCAGACCAGGCAGCGGGCTCGCTCGGATTGCAAGCTAGCCGGCTCGGCGACGCGCGACCATCGATCGATGGGATGATGCCTGGCACCGTCGGTTCCCGGTGCGGCGCCCTGCAACTCCGTCCTCCGAGCTAGGCCATCTTCCGTCCCAAGGAGCGATGGTGGACGCACCGCACCACACCTAACGTTACCGGTGAGGAATCACGCCGCTTCATTCCAGTCTTCCCGGGAAACTACCATGCGCCTATCCACGATTGCCGGTGCTCTGCTGATCATCGCTGGCGCGTTCGTCTTCGTTCGTGGAGGAAGCTTCACGTCTCATCGTGACGTTGTGAGCGTCGGCGGTCTGACGGTCGCCGCGGAGGAACAGCGCCCTATCCGTCCGTGGATCGCCGGCGTTGCCGTCATTGCCGGTGTCGCGGTGATCGTCGTCGGAATGCGCCAACAACGAGCGCAGCGCGCCTAACGAACAGCCATCTGGAATCGAGGAGCACGCATGATAAGGACGAAACGAAAGGGCCTCACCGTCACCATGACGTTCATTGGACTCGTGTTCGCAGTGAGCTGCGCCACGAATCCGGTGAGCGGCAAGAAAGAACTGGCACTGGTGTCGGAATCGTCGGAGATCGAGATGGGCCGTCAGGGCGCCGCGGAAGTGACGGCGACCATCGGCCTCTATCCCGATGTCGGCCTGCAGGCATACGTGTGGCGCATCGGTCAGGGGGTAGCCTCGAAGACCGAGCGCCCCACGCTTCCGTGGGATTTCCACATCGTCGATGACGCCTCGGTGAATGCGTTCGCGCTTCCGGGCGGATTCGTCTTCATAACGCGCGGCCTGTTGTCGCACATGACGAACGAGGCCGAACTCGCTTCAGTCCTCGGGCACGAGAGTGGTCACGTCGCCGCTCGCCACAGTGTAGAGCAGATGAGTCGCGAGCAGGTCGCATCGCTCGGCCTCGGACTCGGATCGGTGCTGTCGCCCACCATTGCGAAAGTTGGACAGGCGGCGAGTGCCGGTTTGGGTCTTCTCTTTCTCAAGTACAGTCGCGACGACGAAACGCAGGCCGATCAACTCGGATTTCGCTATGCGCTCGCCGACGGCCAGGACGCGCGCCAGATGATCAACCTGTTCACAATGCTGCAGCGCGATGAGCAGCTGAGCGGCGCAGGTCGACTCCCCGAGTGGCAGGCCACGCATCCTGACCCGGGCAATCGCATCAGAAACGTACAGAATCTCATTGCCGCCTCGAAGGAAAACTTCAGCTCCAAAACGATCGGCGCGGACCAGTTCCTAACGCGTATCGATGGCATGGTGTACGGCGAGAATCCCAGGGCGGGCTACTTCCGCGGAACCGTGTTCATCCACCCGGACTTCGAGTTCCTCTTCCAGTTTCCTGACGGATGGAAGACGCAAAACGCGAGCAACGCGGTGTCCGGTGTGAGTCCCGCGCAGGACGCAGTGATCGACCTGCGCGCGGCCAAGGGAAGCGCCGCCGACGCGTCGAAGAATTTCTTCGGACAAGCGACGCTGCAGGCCGGCAACCTGTCGCAGGGCGCCATCCACGGAAACCGATCGGTCAGCGGCGAATTCACCACGCAGACCGACCAGGGCAAATCCCTGCATGGGATCGCGACCTTCATCGAATACGGTCGCGGCACCTGGCAGATCACCGCGTATACCGAGGCGACCCGGTTTGCGTCCTACAGCGCCATTTTCGCGCGCTCGATCGATAGCTTCGACCGCCTCACTGATCCGTCAGCACTCGCCGTACAGCCGCTGCATGTCCGCATCGACAAGGCACCTCGCGCGATGTCGCTCCAACAATTCAACGCGCAGCTGCCGTCAACGATCTCGCTTGCGGAGCTGGCCCTGATCAACGGTCTGGCGGATGAGAACGCGCAACTGCGCTCCGGGCAGTCGATCAAGCGCGTGATCGGCGCGTCGTTGGCACGTATCAGCAGCCGGCCGTGAGCGGCGTCCCTGGTGCGCCTATCCGCTTCGACCTGATGTTCGCCTAACGGTTTACTCTCCCTTTTCACAAGGCATCAAATGAGTATCACGAATTCGTCCCGCGCGGCCGCTCACGTGTCCGGAAGCACTGTGCTGGTCGCCGCCCTGCTCGTATCCGCGGCGTGTGCTTCGGCCAGTCGCAAAGAGAAGGGGGCGGTCATCGGCACAGTGGCTGGGGCGACCGTCGGGGGCATCATCGGCAACAACACCGGGTCCACCGCGCGTGGTGCCATCATTGGCGCGGTGGTCGGCGGAACTGCCGGCGCCGTCATCGGGCATCAGATGGATCAACAGGCGAAGGAACTGAAGCTCGAGATCCCGGGCGCAATCGTGGAGCGTGTGGGTGAAGGGATTCAAGTCACGTTTGCCTCAGGCCTTCTCTACGACTTCGATTCGGATGTCATTCGTTCCGAGGCGGGACTGAATCTGCAGACTCTTGCGAGTAGCCTGAAGAAGTACCCGAACACGCAACTGCTCATCGTCGGCCATACGGACGCACTCGGCAGCACGGCGTACAATCAGGACCTGTCAGCGCGACGCGCGAGCTCCGCATCCCGATATCTCACGGTGCAGGGCCTCAGCTCCAGCCGGATGCAGACCTCTGGCAAGGGCGAGTTGGAGCCTCTGGCCGTGAACGGGACCGAAGCAGGGCGACAGCTCAACCGGAGGATCGAAGTGGCGATCTTCGCCGGCGAGAAAATCCGCACCGCAGCACGATAAGCCGAAGTCGCTCGATCCATGCGTCGTTAGGCGCATCCGGCGTGCTCGAAGGTCTCTGCGCCGTCACTCTGACCGGTGGTCGTCAGTCGAACCCCGGAAGGCACATATCATGTCCGTGCAATCGTTCCGCTCCGCTTCACTTCTCGCTGCGCTGTTCATCGGCGCGGCCACGTTTCCGTCGTCGCTTTCAGCTCAACAGGCCGCGACGGGTGATCGCGACAGTCTCGCGGTTCAGATGTCGCTCTACCCGACGTCTGCTCCGGTCGGCACCGGCCACGCAGCGTCCGCGGCCGGTCCTCGCATCGCTCCGGCCGGCTTCACCAGGCACGTGGCCGCAAGTTTGGCGGGTCCCGCGCGGCCGATTGAAGACTCCAGCAGCGGCAATAATAGAAACGTCGCAATGATGGGCGTTGGCGCGGCCGCGGTCGGGCTCGGCCTGATCATTGGCGGCGAGGGCGGGACGATTGTCGCCCTTACTGGAGGAGTGATCGGCCTCGTCGGATTGTACCGATACCTTCGATAAAGCACCGACATCCAACGCGGGCCGGTCGTCTGCTTCATGAGGGCTGCTCCTTGCTGTCCACGCGTACTCGACACACCCATGACAGCAGTGAGGAGCGTGCTCTCAATCATGAAAATGTCGCATCGCTAGCGCTGCGGCAGGACGTTCAACACTTCGCCGGCGATGCTCTGAGCCTGCCGGACTGCTTGGGGGACGGCGTCCGGCTTGAGCACTCGTAAGGCGTCGACGTTGATGAGCAACGAGTTGTGGCTCTTTCCGGCGGCGTCCTTGCGGCTCAGGACGCCCGCGGTGATATACCCGCCGAGCCTGACGAACGGGCCGCGGCTGATGCGGCCGTCGTCGTCATAGGCCAGGACCCACGACGCGCAAGTGTGCTGCTTCCAGTCGTTGATCTAGAACGTCGCTCCACGCAGCTCGGCCGCCAGCCGACCCGAAGGTGGTGATGTTGTTGTTGTCGCCTCGCGCGACCTCGACACCGGCAAATGGGTGGAATGCCACGAGATCGAATCGTGGTGGATTGAAGCGCGCGGACCCGTGCGGAGGAAACGCGAATCGGCGGATGCGATTGAGCACCATCTCGTGAGGCATACACGTCAGCGCACAATCCGTTGCTCCAGACGCTGGCGGTGCTCGAGACCACGCGAGCCCGATGACTCGCGGGTCGACTTCTATCCGTGCGGGCGGTGACGCGTCCCGAAGACGCGCCGCACCAGACACCAGAGACACGATACGTGCGAGCGCAGCCCTTCGGCGCGCGGCCCCATCTGACTGAACGGTTCCCGCCGGACGTCGCTCCGGCGGAGACCCGCTCCGACGGCGGCCACGACGCACCAGCACGCGGGCGAGCCGGAGGTGGCGTTAGACTTTGCGCACCGCGCCCTCCGGCAGCACGCCCGTCTCGAGGTAGCGCCAGAGCGCGATCAGGGGCTTGCGGGCGACCGCCACGATGCCGTCGCCTAACGTGGCAGGCGTTCCCCACCAAACGCCGACTCCGGCGACCACATGCATGGAGCGATTCGAGATGTTCTACGCGCTGTCCCGTGAGCTCGAGCACGTCGTGAAGGGAAGAGTGACACCCTCCGGCCGGGAATGACCGGCCGCCCGACAAGATCCGACACAAGACCGGCCCTGCCGAGCGAAGGTTCGTCGTGTGGGTGCCGGGGACGAAGCGAGCAAGACTGCCGCGGGAAGCGCGACGCAGAGCACAAGCCGAGCACAGTTCGCCTTTCGCCATCCGCGTTAGGGACGAATGACGCTCGGACGCTCCTGACGAATCGTTGACAACGTCCATCGCCCGGCCATATCGTCGAATTCGAGAAGCCCAAGCACGCTCAGCGTGTGTTGCTCGACGAAGTCACCCCAACGCCTAACGCGTGGAGAAGGTATGACGATCAGCCCGCAAGGCCGCTCGGCCATCCAATTGACCCCATTCACACGGAGGGACCCAACCCACCTCGCAGCGCCGCCCTCTCGTCGAGTTCCAAGTCTCATGTACCAGACGGTCGATGGACGACCAAGGAGGCAGGATGCATTTGTCCTGGCGTTCGCTCGGTCTTCTCGCCGGAGTCCTCATCACCGGCACGGTCCGACCAACCCTACTGGAAGCCCAACAGGCAGTCACGATAACTGGACGCGTCACGAATGATGCAGGCGCTCCACTCACGCTGGCGTCGGTCTACATCGAAGCGCTCGGCCTCGGCACGCAGACCGCTGAGGACGGACGATACCAGCTCACCGTCCCGGCCGGACGAGTACGCGGTCAACAGGTCAGCCTCGGTGTTCGCGCGATCGGCTTTCGCAATACCTCCTCGCTGATCACGCTGACGGGCGGTTCGCTCTCGAAGGATTTCACGCTCACCGCCAACCCGCTCCGACTCGGCGAAGTCGTCGTCACCGGCTCCGGCACGTCCACCACGGTCGAGAAGCTCGGGAACACCATCAACTCGGTGAAGGCCGACGAGGTGCAGAAGTCCAACGAGCCGAACATCGTGAACGCGCTCGCCGCGAAGGCGCCCGGTGTCGAGGTCACGTCGCAGGCGGGCGACCCAGGAGCAGGCTCGTCGATCATCATCCGCGGGCTCAAGACCATTCAGGGTGACGGCCAGCCGCTGTTCGTCATCGACGGCCAGCCGATCGACAACTCGACGCTCAAGACCGGTGACTTCTCGGATGCGGGGACCGCGTACACCAACCGCGCCGCGGACATCAACCCGAACGACATCGAGTCGATCGAGATCCTGAAGGGCGCGGCCGCTTCGGCGATCTATGGTGCGCGCGCCGCTCAGGGCGTCGTGCTCATAACGACAAAGAGTGGCAGAGCAGGGCAGACGCGCTACTCGTTCCGCTCATCCTCCACGTGGGACGACGTCAACAGGGCGATTCCGCTGCAGCGGATCTACGGTCGCGGGCAGGAAGGCAGCGCCGAGTTGGCGGCATGCGAAGAAGCGGGATGCTATCCGACCGCATCCAGCTGGGGTCCGAAGCTCGACGGCGGCACCAAGACGTTCGACCACTGGAACGAGGCGTTCTCGACGGGGCACACCTTCGACAACGTGCTCTCTATCTCCGGTGGGGACGATCGCCGGACCTTCTTCGCATCCGTCGGCAACACCTACCAGAACGGCACGATCGTCGGCGACCACGACAAGTACAACCGCACCTCCGCGCGCCTCAAGGCGACGCAGTTCTTCGGCAGCAAGCTGCGCGTCGGCGGCAACATCTCGTACATGGATGTCCGGGCGCGCTATGTCCAGAAGGGAAACAATCTCAACGGCATCCTGCTCGGGCTCGCGCGCACGCCACCCGACTTCGACAACTTTCCGTACGTCGTCGACGGGCTCCACCGATCGTACCGGTACCCGAACCCCGCGAACACGACGGATGATCGCGTCTATGACAATCCGTTCTGGGTCATCAACCGGGACGAGAACACGTCGGACGTGAATCGTGCGATCGGCAACTTCGACGTCAGCTGGGACGCGCTGCCCTGGCTCAATCTCAAGTACACGTTCGGCGCTGACTATTCGGCCGATAACCGCATCGAAGGGCTTCCGCCTCAGAGCTCCGGCGATGCCCTCACGGGCCAGCTCTGGCAGGGCACCTACACCAATCTGCAGCTCGACGGCAACTTCGTGGCAAGAGCGGAAAAGCGGTGGAGCACCGCGCTCAACACGACACTCACGTTAGGCCAGAACCTGAACAGTCGTGACCTGCGCCAGGTCCAGGCCAAGGGGACGACCTATCTCGATCCCAACCTCTTCACGCTGAACAATACGGTCAACTCGAACCTGCAGTCGCAGAACTACACTTCCCTCGTGCGCGTGGCGGGCTATTTCGCGCAGGCCGGCGTCGACCTCTGGGACCAGCTCTACCTCACGGCCGCCGTTCGCGCCGACCAGTCTTCGACGTTCCCGAAGGCCGACCGGACGAACTGGTACCCCAAGGCGAGCGTCGCCTGGAACGCGTTCGGTACGGGCTCCCGCGGAGCGATTGGCCCGCTCAGCTATCTGAAGCTGCGGGCGGCCTACGGCGCCGTGGGGCGCGAGCCGATCGCCTACCAGATCCTCGACGCCTTCAATGGCGGCGCCCAGGGGCTCGACTTCGGCGGCGGCACGACGAGCCCGACGCAGAACGGCATCGGTGGACTCGTCAGCGACACCGTGAAGGGCGCACCCTCACTCAAGCCGGAGCGCACCAGCGAGTTCGAGGGCGGGTTCGACTTCGGGCTGTTCAACCAGCGCATCGACGGAGGCATTACGCTCTACGATGCCAAGACCACGGACGTGATCTTCTTCCTGCCCGTCCCGGTGTCCTCCGGCTACAAGAACGTGACGAGCAACGGCGGCGAGATCACGAACAAGGGGATCGAGGTGTCGCTCAACGCCCGCGCACTCGAGTACGACAGGTTCCGGTGGGAAATCGGCGTCAACTGGGCGAAGAACAAGAACAAGCTCACGGAGCTCACCGGGGCCGATTACGTCGGACTCACCGGTGGCTTCGGGAACAGCGTCGCCGTGCGCGGCGAGCCGTTAGGCACGTTCTACGGCACCGACTGGGTGCGCTGCCGGTATGGGCTGGCCGACGCCGACAATGTCCAGACGACGAGCCTCGGCGAAAGCACCGACATCAACGCGCTGTGCCGTGCGGCCAATGCGCCTAACGGTGCGCTCTTCGTCGACGAGGATGGTTTCCCGATCCAGGACCCGGCCAATCGCGTGGTCGGCAATCCGAATCCGGACTGGATCTCGGGCATTCGGAACGCGTTCACGCTCTTCAAGAAGTTCCAGATCTCGACGCTCATCGACGTCAAGAAGGGCGGCGTGAACTGGAACGGGACGCGCCTCGCGCTGCAGCGCTTCGGCACCATCGGCAACACGGCGGTCCGTGCCGACTGCAGCGCCGGGATCGACCAGTGCGTCGGGAACGAGAAGACATTCGGCAAGACGATCGAGAAGAGCCCGGGCGTGGTTGGCCCCGGGGCGAACAAGTCGGTGCCGATCGGCGAGAATTGGTACCGTGCCGGGCTCGGGAACAACTTCAACGGTCCCACCGGGCAGGGCGTCGAGGACGCCGGCTACGTGAAGCTCCGTGAGATCTCCGCCACGTACACGTGGGAGAACGCGCGAGTGCGGGACCTCACCGGCTTCACGGCGATCGAGTTCCGGCTCGCCGCGCGCAACCTGAAGACGTGGACGGACTACACCGGCGTGGATCCCGAGACGAACCTCGAAGGTTCGTACGGCATCGGGCGGGGCCAGGATTATTTCAACAATCCGCAGACCCGCTCGCTGATCTTCTCCATCAATCTTTCCCACTAGCGCGCCGGAGGACTCGTTATGCGTTTGCGAAATCCCGTCGCGCTCGCCGCGATCACCGTTGCCGGCTTCGTCGCCGGCAGTTGTTCCGACGGCTACTTCGAAGGGCCTCGGCTCAACGAGAACCCCAACAAGCCGTCGACGGCAGGTGCCGAGCAGCAGTTCGTCGGCTTCCAGGCATTCACGTTCTCTGCGCTGACCGGTGACGTGAACCGTCTCATCAGTCTGTGGATGCAACAGATGGCGGGGACGGGCCGGCAGTGGGCAGGGTACGATCAGTACGTGGTCACCGAAAACGACTTCACGATGGACGACTTCTACGCCCAGGGCGGTCTCGTCGACATTCGCGGCGTGCAGTCCAAGGTGCAGGAGGACAAGCTCTATCTCGGGATCGCCCAGACGTGGGAAGCGTTGCTGATGGACATGACGTCCGACGTGTGGGGTGACATTCCGTACTCGCAGGCTGTCGGCGATTCGCTGCACCCCCAGCTCGACAAGCAGGTGGAGGTGCATAACGCGCTGCTTGCACTCGTCGATCAGGGGATCACGAACTTGAGCGGCGGGGGCACCGGCCCTAACGCCGCAGACCTCGTCTACGGAGGAGACAAGACGAAGTGGACCCAGGCGGCGCACACGCTCAAGGCGCGCATGTACATGCACCTCGGGGAGACCGACGCGACCAGCTACGCCAAGGCGCTCACCGAGACGAACGCCGGGATCTCATCCGCCGCCAACGATTTCACGACGTACCACAGCAGTACCACGGGTGAGGCAAACCACTGGTACCAATTCCGCATCCAGCGCGGCACGGACATCAGCGCCGGAAAGTTCCTCGTCGACCTGATGAAGCAGCGGAGCGACCCGCGGCTCGCGGCGTATTTCGCGCCCGGGGCCAGTGCGGGTGGACAGATCATCGGTGCCAGACCTGGTCAGGAATTCGATGGGTCCCAGGCGTGGCTGTCGGCTACGCGCGGGGCGCCGGAGTTCCGGCAGCCCGTACTCACGTTCGCCGAGAACCAGCTCATCCGCGCCGAGGCGCAATATCGAACGGGCGCGCAACCGGCGGCGCTTGCCACGCTGAATGCCTATCGTGCGAGCGTCGGTCTTCCGGAAAAAAGCGGGCTTGCTGGCGCGCCGTTGCTCACCGCGATCATGGAGGAGAAGTACGTCGCGCTGTTTCAGAACACCGAGGTGTGGAACGACTATCGACGCACCTGTTACCCGAACCTGACGCCGGCCTCCGGAAGCTTCGTTCCGGCGCGTCTCGTGTACGGGACCGATGAACGGCGCGCGAACCCGAACATCCCATCGCCGTCGCAGCAGCCGAGGCGGAACCAGGACGACCCGCCGACCACGACTTCGACGGACGGGTCACGGTGTCTCGGAACGGCGCCGTGAGCTCGCCGGGGGACTGACGGACTGGGGACTACTGGGGACTGGGGACATCGGGACTGGGGACATCGGGACTGGGGACTCGGCCGGGATGCTAATAGCGCCGCGGAGACTTCCTCTGCAGTAATAGCCACCCGGCCGAGTCCCCAGTCCCTAGTCCCCAGTCGCCAGTCCCGATGTCCCCAGTCCCCATAAGTCCCCAGTCCGTCAGTCCCCCGGCGAGCTCACGGCGCCGTTCCGAGACACCGTGACCCGTCCGTCGAAGTC
>JBKOYV010000289.1:0-27216 GCA_046725585.1 Gemmatimonadota bacterium
GACTCCGTTCGCACCGTTCCATTGCCATGCAATGGAACGGTGCGAACGGAGTCTGACCCCAACCGAATCATTCCGCCGCGTATGGGCATATGCCGCGCGGCGTCCGGGGGTTGTAGTTCAACGTGAGAACGCGTCATCGCCGCACGAGTCCTTTGCCTGACGAGGGCCGACGACTGCGGGACGTACGGTGACGAGATGCGGGTTCGACTCCCGCCGATCGCCGGTGGTATTCCCCGCAACTGCGGGTATTTCTCGTCGAGTGGGTCGACCGAGCTCGATTATCGATTCCAACGATCGCCCGACCTAATCACCGGGCGCTCGAGCTCAACTCCTCATCCGCTCGACATTCCTCGCCTTCGGGTCGACGCAGCGTGGGTTATCGGGACCGTGCGCGGAGCCGGACCCATACAGCTCCACACGGCATACCCAGCTCATCACTTCATCCGGAGGCTTTCACCAATCACTCGGCGCCAAGGGATCAGAGTCGTTGAATGTCAGCATCTCGGCATCTCAGAGATCCCGAATTCAACGACTCCGACCCCGCCGCACAGGAGGGCGAGATGCTGGATTTCACGAAACACTTTGCGACTCGCCTCGCGCGTCTCGCGACGCCGCAGGCCGAGCGCATCCCCGGGACCAACCAGGTCCCCAACTCGGCGGGCGGGTTCGCCTGGCCGGTCGACAAGTGGACGCGCTTCGACCGGTTCCTGATCTTCGGGAGCGAGCGCGGAACGTATTACATCCGCGAGCGCACGCTCACGATCGAGAACGCAACGAACGCGCGTGAATGCATCACCGAGGACGGACCGCGCACGGTCCGTCGCATCGTCGAGGTGAGCGCCGCGGGCCGTGCCCCGAGCAACGACCCGGCGCTGTTCGCCTTGGCGATGTGCGCCGGGCTCGGAAACGACGCGACCCGCGCGATGGCTCTCGAAGCGCTGCCCGAGGTGGCCCGTACGGGGACGCACCTCTTCCACTTCCTCCAGTACGTCCGCGCGTTCCGCGGATGGGGACGTGGAGTGCGGCGTGCAGTCGGGCGGTGGTACACGGCCAAGCCGGCGCCAGCCATCGCGTACCAGATGCTCAAGTACCAGGCGCGGGACGGGTGGGCGCACCGCGACGCTTTGCGTCTCGCCCACCCGAAGGCGCCCACCGTCGCGCACGACGTGCTGTTTCGTTATGCGACGAAGGGATGGGACGGCGTCCTGGAGCTGAATGGGGTGAACGACGTAAACGTGGTCGCGCTCATCGAGGCGATCAAGTCGCTCGCGCACATCGCGCCTAACGAAGCGGCGAAGGTCATCGCCGGCATGCAGCTCACCCGTGAGATGGTACCGACCGAGCTGCTCACCCACGCCGTGGTGTGGGAGGCGCTGCTCGAGCGCATGCCGCTCACGGCGATGATCCGAAACCTCGGCGTGATGACGAAGGTTGGACTGATCGCGCCTGGGAGCGACGCGGCTCGCACGGTCGTGGACCGACTGGCTGACCGTCAGGTCCTGCGCACGGCGCGCGTGCACCCGGTTGCGGTGCTCGTCGCGATGAAGACCTACGCGCAGGGGCGCGGAATGAAGGGGAGCGGGAAGTGGACGCCGGTGACGCGGGTGGTCGACGCGCTCGACAAGGCGTTCTACCTCGCGTTCGACAATGCGCCGACGACCGGTAAGCGCGTCATGCTCGCGCTGGACGTCTCCGGATCGATGGGAGCGCCGGTGTTCGGGATGGACTGCCTGACCTGCCGCGACGCCTCGGCGGCGATGGCGCTCGTGACGGCCGCGACGGAGCCGGATCATCGGTTCGTCGCGTTCACGAACGGTGACTATCCATCACAGTGGACGCCGACGCACGGATCGGAATACAACACGGGGCTCACGCCCCTGACGATTTCGCCGCGTCAGCGTCTCGATGACGTGGTGCGCCGGATCGGGAGCCTGCCGTTCGGGGGAACCGACTGTGCGCTGCCGATGGTCGAGGCGTTGAAGCACCGCTGGGCGGTCGACGCGTTTGTCGTCTTCACGGACAACGAGACGTGGGCCGGCAACATCCACCCGGCGCAGGCGCTCCGCGAGTACCGCGAGCGCATGGGGATCGCGGCCAAGCTGGTAGTGGTCGCGATGGCGTCGAACGGGTTCAGCATCGCGGACCCGGACGATGCGGGGATGTTGGACGTCGTCGGGTTCGATACGGCGACGCCTACGGTGTTGGCGGATTTCATCACTTAACGGTCATCCCGAGCCTAGTTGTCATCCCGAGCCGACAGGCGAGGGATCTTCATCGTCCCGACAGAGAGCCTCAGTCGGGAGCCTGAGGATTCCTCCCTTCGTCGCTGGCGCTCCTCAGGGCAGGCGCTGCGCTCGGAATGACAATTCACTCTCCCGGGACGATGAGGATCCTTCGCTTCGCTCAGGATGACAATCAACCAATGGAGGCGAACATGATGCAGTACAAAATGGACAATCGTGCTCGCCTGACGCGTCTCGCGACGCCGCAGGTCGAGCGACATCGGGGAACGTGGCTGCTCACGCGTTCCGCCGACGCCCCGAAGTGGCCCGTGGATGAGTGGGAGCGGCTGGACCGCTATCTCATCTTCGGCAGCGAGCGCGATATGCACGTCATGCGCGGCAGAATCGAGGCCGACGGCCCTCGCGTCGTCAGGCGCGTCGTCGAGCTGAGTGCGATGGGGCGCGTCGTCAGCAACAAGCCCTGCCTCAGGGCGCTGGCGATGAGCCTTGCATTCGGCAACAAGGCCACTCGCGTGATGGCGCACGAGGCCGCGCCCGAAGTGGCTCGCACGCCAGGCGAGCTCCAGAAGCTCCAGCAGTACGTGGACACGATGCGTGGCGAGGCATTTCGCGCCACGCAGGACTTTCATCGCGGAGGTGAACGCGGGGCGGTCGTGCCGTCAGGTGCGGCCGCCCCGCACCTCGCGTGCCGCTGACATTGAACCATACCTAACGAAATGAACAGGCTGAAGCTGTACCTCGAAGCTGAGGAGCCGCGGATGCCGGAGGGAGACTACTGGGTCGTCGAGACGGAATCGTCCTTCCTGATCGTCTCGGCCGACACGGCGCGTGCGATCGAACGTTCGCTCGCACGCCTCTGGCGTCCGCGACGGCTCGTCTTTCGTGACCTGACCGGTGGAAGGCGACGTCTCAGGACCGACGTCGTCGAGTGCGTCTACGAGTGCACCGCGCGTCAGCGCGCGGTGCGGCGCGCGTTCGAGCGCGATCGCCGCCGGGAGGAAACCGCGGACAGCCGTCCGTGGGACGAGGACGACTGAGATGCCAAACGTATTCCGGTGGAACATCGCGCGCCGGGAGCAGCTCGGCAGGCTCGTCGCTGGTGACAAGCCTGCCGATTGCTTTCCGGCAGTGCTCGACGAGGTCCCTCGCTGCTCGGCGCGCGTGATCGCGGCGGCAGGCGACGCTCGTCTCGTGTTCGTCGGCCGATCGCCCGAGAATCTCTTCGATTACCTCACCGGTGCTCTCGCCGGAACGTCGTGGTCCGATCGGCTGGCGATTCTCCATCTCTCACTCAAGAACCATTACGAGACGTGGGCCGAGATGAGTGAGCAGACGCGATGCGCGATGCGCGAGCAGTTCGCCGCGTTAGGGCTCGACCCGATGCGCATCGCGACGACTCCGCGCCCGGTCGCGCTCATCGACGTCATCTACGAAGGAGAAACGTTCGGCAAGCTCGTGGGCCTGTTGGCTGGTTGGGCAGCGGACGAGCGGATCGATGATCGCGCAGTGCGGCGCCGTATGCGCATCGTGGCTATAGTGACTCGCGGCGAGGACGGATACACAACCCAACGGTGGAAGCGGCTCGACTGGGCGCTGGCCTTTCGTCCGGGTGCAGTGAAAGGCGTGCCGGTACCCCAGTGGTTCTGGTCGTACCTCGGTGATTCCGACGCGAAGGTCACTCGGCCGAATCCACCCCGGGTCTGGGGTGATCCCGAGATGGCTCGCCCGCCGCGAGGCCCCAGACACGCCGAGGCGCTTCGGCTCGCGCTCGACCTCTACGAGGCTGGTCGTTCGCGCATCGAGCGTGATGCATTGGCTGCGGCGATCGCGAAGCAGCCGGCGGTTCGGCACGTGTGGTGTCGGGTGCTGGCGTCGGAGTTCCGGGCAGTGAGTCGACCGAAGCGCGTGGAGCGCTTGTTCAGCAGCAAGCAGCGAGTTCGGTCGTGGAGGAGGCACGTTCGGCGTAGGACACGGTTCGCTTGTCGTTAGATCGCGGCGTTGACGGTTGAAGTTCACGATTCAGAAGCGGGTCCCTCACGCTGCGTTGCGGGACCACATCCCGAGGATGTTGCACAACCGCCTTCCACCAACTCCGCCGGAGAACGGCTGTTACACACTGATCGTCTTCTCTGTCGGGCAGGGCATCATTCACAGCCGACTTGCCGCGAAGGCTGTGAGGCGTCTTCCAGATGACCTGGCTTGTGCGCTGCTTGTCGTTGGCGCGCCGGAGCTCGGGTGGGCGTCGATCCTGGCGGTGCTCGACCTGACCGGCGCACGGCCATTCTTGTGGCTCCTCGAGCGGCCACTTTGCATGCTCATCTCCCAATACGGAGAGGCGTTCATCGATCGCATCGAGGCGGAAGCGGCAAGAAGCCCGGTGTTTCGCGAGTGTCTCCGCCACGTTCACCCGGATCCCGTCTTCCGGATCCCGGAACCTCTCTGGGAGCGCCTTACGCACGCAGCGGGCAAGTCGATCGGGCCAATGTCGCCTCGAATGGCCGCGCTTCACACCGAGTTTCCGGACCTGGCTGAAACGCTTGCGCTGGACCTCGAGCCGCTCGATCCGAGAGATGCGCCGGAGCTCGGACCCGATGATCTCCGTGCGCAAGCACTGGGATGGGTAGAGTTCCATGACACCTTCTGGGCGTGGGTAGAGCTCAACCGAATTCTGGAGCAGGAAGGGCCGGAGGCAGCGTGGCCGATCGTGGTGGCGCTGGCAGAGCAAGCGGACGACGATGCGATGCCGTCACTCGGCGCTGGTGCTTTGGAGGACCTTCTGCGACGGCGTGGTGCCGAGCTGGTCGGGCGAGTCGAGACGCAGGCGGGGGCGAATCGGAGGTTCCGGTTCTGCTTGAGTCACGTGTGGAAGGGCGAAATGCCGGACGAGATCTGGGCGCGCGTAGTTGTCGCTCGCGGTGACGAGCCGCAGCGAGGCTAGGTCGCACTGCTAACCTACCGCACCAGCGGTGAACTCTCGGCGACACAGCGAGCCGCTGATCCATCGGAGATGGTCGCGACTTCCCCTTCTACTTCACGGCGATCGGGACGCTCCACACGAACGTATCCCACGCGATCCTGAGCTCTCGCGTGCGTTCGGGGCCCTCGATGCTGATCGCGAAATTCTCCTGGCGTGTCGGTGCGGTCGCAGTGCGCATTGGAACGCGAGTCAGGTCCTGCTCGGGGTGGTACTCGGTGCCCCACTGGCCCGCCTGGCGATTGATCACGAGCGTCACGCTGTCGGGGCGTGGAATCGTCCAGAGACTGTACACGCCGGCAGGCACGTTCGCGCCGCCGATCGTCACGTCGTGGTCGACGGCGATCTCCGTGGCCGAGTTTGCGCCGGTCCGCCAGATCTGGCCGTAGGGCACGACCTTACCGAGCACGTCACGCCCACGCCGCCGCGGGCTTCCGTAGGCGATGCGCACGCGCGCTGAGCCTAACGATGCAGTGACGACCTGATCGGGAGAGGCTGAGCCAATGCCGCCCCCGGAGCGGTCGCGCGACGCGAACGACTTCGCCGCCCGAGCGACGTCGATGTACTCCGTGCGCCGGCTCTCGGTCTTCTCGGTAGTCTCTCGCGCGTCCGCCGACTGCATCCGCGCGCTGTCGTCGAGCGTGAGGTGGGTCCACGCGATCCTGAAGAAATCGATGTCCACCGCGCGAGGTGAGCGGCGAACGAAACGACGCATGCCCGATCTCCCGGTTGCGACCGCGACTGCCTGGACATCGAGGGTGTCGCGTGGCCAGTCGTTCGCTGCGCGTGGCTGTGCAAGGAAGAATTCGTACAGGCCGAGCGCCCCGTACAATCCGAATGACTCGTTGAAGCCGGTGACGAAGAGCGGAACAGCGTTTGGTACGATCGCGCGTGTCTCTTTCCGCTGCTGCCCGCCGGAATCGACCGTGATGCGCAACGAGTCGCTCTCAACGACGAGCGACACCTTGCGGGCGGGGATGTCGGCTGTTCCGAGCGGAATCGTCTCCATCACGGACTTTGCGAAACGCCCGTCGGTCGTCCGATCGACCGCGTAGTGCTGGCGAACCGTGGCCGGCACACGAATCACGATGTCGCCTTCCACGCGACTCGCGGTACGCGCGAAGCTCTCGATCACCACCGTGTCGCGTCCGAGCACGGTGACGAAGCTCGCTCGTTCGCCCGTGGGTGTCTGTCCACGGGCCGACGGCGTGAAGCTCACAGCGAGAACCGCAATGAAAGCGTGGCGCATCGATCGGGTGTTCAAGGGGTCTGACCCCTTGATCGGCGCCGGGGCTACTCGAGGCTACCGCTGTGGGCCCAACGGTGGTGCGCGGGTGTGAATCGAGTCACCAACTCGGCGCGGCAGTCGGTTACCGCGACGTGACCAGGCGAGTCAACCATTTGTTGCGGCACGAGGCGACGAGCCGCAACGTGGATGGCGCCTGGCACGCGTGGGACATTCACAGGAAGGTCGAGTCCATGCAAACCGCGCTCGAAAGACCCATGCTCGCGCCGACCGGACGCCGAGTTCCCACCTGGTGGTGGTTCGCGGCGGTGCTCGCGCTGGGCATCGCCGCCTACTCGCTCCGCTACGCGTTCATTGGGGAGCCCGCGTACGTGCCGGAGCTCGCCCCGTCGTTACGCGAGCGTCCGCTGACAGTGACGATCCACACACTGTTCGGCCCCGCTGCACTCGTGCTCGGTCTCGTCAATCTGCTTCCCGCCATGCGGCACGGCCGGAGGTGGCCTGCGCACCGTTGGGTTGGGCGCGTGTACGTCGCGTCGGCCGTCTTGCTCAGCGTCGCGGGACTGTCGATGGCGGTTCACGCGGCGGGTGGCGTCGGACCACGAGTCGCCTTCGCGCTGCTCGCGATCGCGACGCTGGCCACATCCCTCCAGGGCTACCGGCACATCCGCGCTCGCAACGTTAGGCAGCATCGCGAGTGGATGCTCAGGAGCTACGCGCTCGTCTTCGCGGCCGTGACGCTCCGGATCTGGCAGCCGGCGCTGATCGTCCTGGTGTACGAGGGGCAGTTCGTCCCCGCGTATCGATGGGCCGCGTGGCTCTGCTGGGTGCCTAACGCCTTGTTCGTCGAGTGGGTCATCCGTCGCGGGTGGCGACCGATGTTCGCGCTGCCGGACGGGTTCTCCGCCACGGAGTCTTCTCGTTCATGATACGACTGATCACAACAATCGCCGGCGCGTGTCTCCTCACGGTGAGCATCGGCTGCGCCGCGAACAGTGGTACGCGCGAAGGGCGGATTCCCGGGGAACGCCAGGATTGTCAGGCGGCCGCGGCCAGGCTCGCGAACCACGCCGCGACTGCCGAGACGTTCAAGACGCTCGCCTGGTGCGACCAAACCGGCCCCGCGGCGCTCGCTGAAGTCTGGCGCGGGCTGCCCGCGGATACGGTTCGCCTGCGGATGTTCTTCTTCGCGAGCTCCAACATCCGGGACAGGCGCATCTTCGACGCTGCTCACGCGGCCGCCGCCGATTCCAGGCGTCGCGCACGGGAGCGTGGTGCCGCGCTGCTCATCCTTGTCGCGCAGCTCGACTCCTCCGCCACCGTTACGGTGGCTCCGGCGTCTCGCAACGAGGTGTGGCGGGCGCAGCTCGCGCGCGAGAGCCACGCGTCGCAGATCCCGGGAACGAAGCCATTGCCCGCTGATGCCCAGTCGCGCGTGAACGCGCTCGTGCAACGATTGGCCGTCGGAGTGCCAGCCGGCGCCGCGGGGCTGCGCGATCCGCTCGGTGTTGCCGTGCAGGCCGCCAAGCTCGGCCTGCAGCGCCTTCCGCGTAGAACGGCCAGCCGCACACGCTGAGCCTGCCAGTTTCCCGTCACGCTCGACCGTGCTCTACCGGCACGGGCGGCCGGGTCCTTGCGGAAATATCGCGGTCCTTTTCACCCTTACCGCGAGGCGCATGCAATGGCCAAATCCCCGAAGATTGCCCCATGCCTGTGGTTCGACGATCAGGCCGAGGAAGCGGCGCGATTCTATACCGGGATCTTCCGGAAGGCGAAGATCCTGACGATCACGCGTTATGGTACGGCGGGATTCGAGACGCATCACCGGCCGGCCGGGTCGGTGATGACCGTCGAGTTCGAGCTCGATGGACAGCGGTTCACGGCCCTCAACGGCGGTCCGGCGTTCACGTTCAACGAGGCCATCTCCCTCCAGGTGTACTGCGATTCGCAGGAGGAGATCGACTACTACTGGTCGAAGCTCGGTGACGGCGGCGATCCTAACGCGCAGCAGTGTGGCTGGCTGAAGGACCGCTATGGCGTATCGTGGCAGATCGCGCCGAAGGGGATGGAGGAGTTCTACAAGGACGAGAGCTCGCCGGGCGCGCAGCGCACCATGGAAGCGATGCTCAAGATGAAGAAGCTCGACATCGCGGAGCTCAAGCGAGCGTACGACGGCGAGCTGGCCAACGTCTAGTGGTGTGCGTCCCTCCGACGCGATCCACTAGCCCAGTAGTTAGGCGCGAGGGTGGGGAGTCAATCCCCACCCTCGTTGTTTGGCGCCCACTCAGCCAGGAACCTTGGCGCCCAGTACGTCGGCCCGCTCGATGGCGGGTGCTGTGGCAAGCAGGCGCGGCGCGTTGTCCATCAGCGCCTTGGCGATCGGCCCGCTCAGATGCGTCTGACGTCCGGCTTCGTTCTCGAACGCGTCGAAGATCGCGAACGTGGTCGGCCCAAACCGCAGCGCGAACCAGAGTGGCGTCGTGCTCTCCTGGTTCGCGAGCTGGAGGCCCTGTTGGAGGAAGGCGGCGACCTCATCCTCCTTGCCGGGTTTCGCCTCGAGTCGGACGAAGAGGCTGTGCTTGAGCATAGTTGATTCTCCTTGGGTTTCGGTGGTGCATGCGAAGGCTAGGCTGCGAGCGCCATTGGAGCTATTGGCAAGAACGCCATTCTTAGTATCATACTTGCCATGCGCATTCATGTCCTCACCCTCGACGGCGTATTCGACCTCGGGCTGTCCGCCGTCCTCGACGCATTCCAGACCGCGAACGAGCTCATCGAGATGTCGGACATGGCCGTTCCGCGATTCGAGGTGCGAATCGTTGGCGTCCGGAAGAAGGTCACGACATCGCAGGGACTCGCGGTGCCCGTTCAGACAGCCGGGACGAGAGTGCCCGACTGCGTCGTCGTTCCCGCCATCGGGTTCAAGATGCCCGGGCCGCTCGAGGCGGCTCTCGCCAGGCCCGACATCGCGGACGCCGCGGGGCTACTCCGGCGATGGGCTGATCGCAACGCGATGGTGACGGCGGCCTGCATCGGAACCTTCGTGCTCGCGGAATCGGGGCTGCTCGACGGCCAGCGCGCGACGACGACCTGGTGGCTCGCCCCACTCTTCCGGAAGCGCTACCCTAACGTGTCGCTCGACGAATCGAACATGATCCTGAAGTCGGGCCGATTCGTGACCGCCGGGGCGGCGCTCAGTCACATCGATCTCGCGCTCTGGCTCGTGCGCGGCGCGAGCCCCGAGCTCGCCGCGCTCACCGCGAAATACCTCATTGTCGATTCGCGGCCGTCGCAGTCCGCGTATGCACTGGCCGATCACCTCGTGCACGAGGATCCCATCGTCCAGCGGTTCGAGCAGTGGGCTCGCGCGCGCCTAACGCGAGGATTCTCGCTGGACGACGCGGCGAGGGCCACGGGCGCGAGCAAGCGCACGCTCGCCCGACACATGCAGAACGTGCTCGGCAAGTCGCCGCTCGCGTACTTCCAGACGCTGCGTGTCGAGCGCGCGGTGCATTTGCTGAAGACCGGGAACGCGAGCGTCGACGAGATAGCCGCGCGGGTGGGCTATGCCGACGGCACGACGCTGCGAACGCTGCTCAGGCGGCGGCTCAACCTTGGAATCACGGAGATCAGGAAGGCGCGCGAACAGTCGCGGCGAACGTCGGGACAATGATGGTTGGGCTTGTAAGGCTTCGGCATACCAGGCTCCGCTCGACGTCGCCGGCAGCTATCTTACAGTTTGCTGGCTGCCGCCACGGGCTTTTCAAGACGCCCGCCTTTCCGCTCACCTCTCACCAAGCGCTTGCGCCGGAGCCCCTTGGCCCGAAAGCCCAACTACGATTTCGAGAAGCACCGCAAGGAGCGCGACCGCAAGGCGGAGAAAGCGGAGAAGCTCCGTCGAAAGCGCGAGAAGTCTGCGAACCAACGCGGACAATCAGGCGCTACCGAGCCCGCGGACTCGCAGCCGTCGCCCCACTCGCCCGACCAGACGCCGCCTGCCGAATAGGTATCGCGCTTCTGCGCTCGTCCATGCACTACCAATGGAGGCAATGATGGCCAATCGCACCGTGACGGACGTGGGTGGGCGGGAGTGGACGTGCGTGCCAGCGCTAACGGCCGCGGCCGGCAGCGAGGAACCGATGGGGAAGGATGTGGTGCTCACGTGCACCACGCCTTCGGTCAGCGACCCGGTACGCCTGTCCGTCGGCTGGCAGTGGGAATCGATCTCAGCGAACGGTCTCGCCCGCATGATCGCCAACGCGTCGCCGATCCCGCGAAGATAGGCCACACGGGAACCGCGCGTGTTGGTGGATTCGGCAGGTCATCCGCCTAACAAGGCACCCCAGGTCCCATCGACGAGCGCGTGGGTGATGGCCGAGGCGGTGATCCGCTGCGTCCGCCGATAGACGTAGCCGTATGCGACTCCCGCGATCGCCGCGAGCAGCACGTACCTGAAGTCGGGAAGGTGGGCGAGGCCAAAGATGATCGACGTGATCACCAACGCAGCCCGCGCGCCGAGCCAACCAGTGAGGACGTTCTGCAGCAGCCCGCGGAAGAGGAACTCCTCGGGCACGCCCGTCACGAGATAAATGATGAGCGGAGCGCCGAGTAGGTGCGTCGCGTCCAGGTGCGGGCGCCAGGCGATGAAGCCGGTCGCGAAGCCGATAGGCAGCGCAACCACGGCGTAGACGAGAAACACCACCACGGCGACGGCGGCGTCACGCAGGGTCAGACGGTACGTGTAGCCGATGCCTGGAAGGGGCCTCGCGACGAGGAACAGGTACATGGCTTCCACGAGGCCGACGAGCTTCCGCATGTCGACGCCGTTAGGCGCAGGCAGTGGGAGTGACGGGAGGATGCGAAACTCGATCGGCAGCCAGAGGGCGAGCACAACGGCCAGCTCGCGCACCGGTACGCGTCGCCCCAGACCTGTTTCGGGGGCAGCGAAGAACAGCGGTGGCACGATCAAGTAGATCGCATACGCCGTGAGCCGCGGGCCGACCGGCAGGCCGGACGCCAAGGCATAACCCGCAGTGACGACGTACAGCACCAGGGGACCAGCGACGAGACGTACGGTTGGCCGCAGCCCTGACGCCATCGACCACAGCGACTGCCTAACGCCCTCGACCGACAGCGCGATGTAGCCGCCCGGAACGAGCACGAAAAACGCGGCCGCGGCCACGAGCGCCAGCGTGGTCGGAGGTCGACCAGTTCGGGACGCAATGGCCGCAACGGCGAGGCCGAACGCCACCGTCGCAGCCGCCAGTTCGGCGGCGCTCCAGCGCCCGCCCGTGTCGTGAAATTCAGCGGAGCCGGCCGTCATGTCCGCGCCCAGGGCGCGAGGGCCATGTAGCGCATCGCGCGCGGTCCAATGTAGAAGTGCAGGCTCATCCAGTCAGGCACGGTAATGTAGAGCGCCGAACCGATGAGGCCGTGCGCGATGCCCAGAAAATACAGATTGCGATACGTGAGGTATATGCGTGCGCACAGCAGACCGAGCGTGAACGTGACCGCGACCAGGAACCAGTTGGGCACGTGCACCGCGGCGAAGAGCGTGGCCGCGAGCAGCGGTACCCACCGCTGCTCGTCCGGAGCAGCCGCGCCGCTCAGTCGATTCACGAAGTAGCCGTTGAGCGCATACTGCTGGAAAGTGCCCCACACGCAGTAGTAGGCCACGAACGCGAGTGGCGCCATCGACGACGACATGTGCAGCGTCCCGAACACGGCGCCGAGAACGAGCGGGATGCCGGCGAGTCCGAGAATGAGTGAGGCGAAATCGCGTACACAGCGCACGAAGTTCTCGCGCCGGAATCCGAGCCAACGAAGCGATTCCCCGTGACGCCAGTGCGAGTAGATGACCGGCACGAGGATGACGAGCCACGCCAGTCGAATGTGGCGCGACACGAACCAGACGTGGATGAGGATGAGCAGGAAGACGCCGGCCGCCTCGAGTGCGTCGGCGGTGCGCGGCGCACGCACGTCCCCCGTCGAACCGGTTACCCCTCGGCCATCATATCCCGCCAAACTTCAGTCGATGCCCACTCTCCCTTTCACCGCCGCGATGAGCTTGGCCGAGTCGTACCCGACGCCATCCTTGAACACGGTGGTGACCTTCCGGATCACGCTCGGGTCGCTCGTTAGGTCGCCCTGCAGCACGACCAGATCGGCGAGCTTGCCCTTCTCGAGCGAACCGACCTTGTCGTAGACACCGAGGATCTTCGCGCCGTTCGCGCTCATGATCTGCACGACTTGTGGCGGCGTGAAGCCCGCCTCGATCAACAGCTCGTAGTTCCGCTGGTCGCCGAAGCCCGGCAGCGCGCCGCCGAAGCCCGTCGGGTCCACGCCCGCCGCGAGGCGGCCGCCGGCCTTCACGAACTGGCTCTCGAACTCCATCGCGTTCTTGAACATCTCCGGCTTCATGGCCCAGTTCTTCGCCGTATCGATCTGCGCGCGCATCTTGAGATAGGCGTCGCGCACCTCCGGGCTCATCGCCTCGAGCGTACGCTCATCCTTGGTGGGGCGATTGGGGAAGAACGGCTCGTAGACGGCGAGCGTCGAGGTCATTCCGACGTTCTTCGAGACCATCGCGGCGATCGCGGACTTCGCGGTGTCGCTCGTCATGCTCGCGACACCCACGCGCGCGACGCTGTTGGACGGACACGCGTCCGGCTGCTTCTCGGGGTCGAAGTCGGTTGCGGTCAGCAGTCCGTGCTCGAGGTTGTCGATGCCTAACGCGACAGCCTCACGGAAGCTCACGGAGCACAGGTGCCCCGTGACCCTCATGCCGCGCTTGTGCGCTTCGTCGATTGCGGCCTTGAGTTCCGCGCGGCGGATGTCGGTGTAGGCCTTGATCCACTCCACGCCCTCCTGCGACCAGTAGGCGACGAAGCGGCGAGCCGCCTCGGGCGACGTGATCTCGGCCATGCTTCCGGCCGAGCCGCCTGCGCCGCCCGTGATGTACGGGGCGGTGAGGTGCACGCGCGGGCCTGGGATGCGCCCCGAGTCGATCGCCTCCTTCGTGTTGATCTCCGCGTATGGCGCCCGCCCACCGGTGGTGCGGATGGTGGTGACGCCGCTGCCCAGATAGAGGCGGGGGCCGGTGAACGACATCTGTGCCGCGCGGCCGCCGGCGGCGGTGTAGAACAGATGGTCGTGCATCCCGACGATGCCCGGGATCACCGTGCTGCCCGGGAGGTCCATGGTCCGCGCGCCAGCGGGCGCCTTCACGCTCGCCGCCGGACCTATGTCGGTGATCCTGCCGTTCTGGATGATGATGCTCTGGTTAGGCTTGGGCGGCGCGCCGGTGCCGTCGATGACGGTCACGTTGGTGAGCGCCACGACGGGCTCGCTCACGCTGACGTATTGGTTTCGCACCTGCTGCGAAAGCTTGGTTGCCGCCTGGGCGGACAGTGCCACTACGGGGAGCGTAAGTTGGACGAGCAGAGTGAATGACGTAATTGCGCGCATTGCTCCTCCTAGGGCCTTGTCATCCCGAGCCGTCAGGCCTTGGTCATCCCGAGCCGCGGGTGCCCGCGGAGCGGGCAGATGAGGGATCTTCATAGTCCCGAGCGAGGGCCCTCTACCGGGACGATGAAGATCCTTCGGCTGACGCCTCAGGATGACAACCAGGCTCGGGATGACAAAATTCATTGCACAGTGAACGCCATCATCATGTGTGCGGACAGGTGCTCCGCGATGTGACAGTGTAGCACCCAGCGTCCGGGGTTCGATAGATCGAGCAAGATCTCAGCCGTGGCGCCAGCGGGCAGCAACACGGTGTCCTTCCACACGAGATTCGTGTTCGGCACATCGTTGACCGCCAGCACGAGAAAGCGCTGGCCGTGGATGTGGATGGGGTGTTGCATGCCGTGGAACGACCGGCGCTCGTTCACGAGACGGATCTTGACGACGTCGCCGCGTCGGAAGCTCCAGTCGATGTCCATGTTCTCCTTGGACGTCGCCGGGTCGCGAAGGATCCAGCGTACCTGATCCCCCGTGGCGGCCCAGTTCATTCCCGGCATGGTGCCGCTCCACTCGACCGGCGTGAAGAAGATCGAGTCGAGCTGCATGATCTGGCGCGTGAAGAATGGAAGTCCCTGCGCTTCCATCGTGAGCACGAGCGCCTTGTCGGCCGGCCGCTCGAAATACCTGCGGAAGCGCGCAATATCTGCGCTGACGGCCGCGTCCGGACGCAACGTCGCGAACGTACCCGAGAGGTTGCGGCTTGGGGCTTCACTGCCAACCCTCACGACGCCTAACGTATCCTCCTCCGCGAAGAATCGGCCATACAGGTGATCGAGCCCGCGGACCCGATTCACGAGGGCCACGTCCCCGGGCCGGTCGAACCGAACGTGAACGACGTACCGCTCGGCAGGCGCGATGACGACGCTCTCGACCCACTGCTCTCGTTCGTAGTTCCCGACGTCGCCGGCCACGACCTTCATGCGCGCGCCCGGGAACGTGACGTTGAAGGTGCGGGTGTTCGAGACGTTCGTCAGGAAGAACCGTACGACCTCCCCGCGGTCGACTGATAACGCATAACGCGGCTCGCCATTCACGAGCATCACGTTGCCGAATCGGCCCATGAGCGCGTGCGTTGTCGTCGAAGCGCCGAAGGGCACCATGCCGTCGTCGCCCAGGAGAAGGTCATCGAGCATGAGCACCTCCTCCCGGTTCGCGGGCGAGAAATAGTCCGGCCGCGGCGAGCGGACCATGATGTTGCCGTACAGCCCGAGGTCCTGCTGGACGTCCTCGCGTACGTGTGGGTGGTACCAGTAGATACCGGCGTCGGGGAAGCGGAGGTAATAGGTGAAGCGCTCTCCCGGCGCGACGGCACGCTGCGTCATGTCGGGCACGCCATCGTTCGCGTTGTCGAGGCGAACGCCGTGCCAGTGGACGGTCGTGGGTTGATCGAGCGCATTCGTGAGCTCGACGGTGATCTCCGCCCCCTGCGCGACCTGGAGGAGCGGGCCCGGGTACTGGCCGTTGAACGCGAACATCGTGAGCGTGTGTCCCTTGAACGGACGACGGACGATGCCGGCAGTGAGCCGCAGCGTGTCGCCGGACACGAGACGTACGAGCTTCCGCGGTTGCGCGACCGGAAGGCTGTCTGCGCCCGCCGGCCGGGGGAGATATGGTGCCGCGTTAGGCGTGAGCCTCATTTCGGCCGGAAGCATCGATATCCCCGCGGGCATCGGCACCATGGTCCAGCGAAGCGAATCCCCGCCACCGTGCTGGTGATGCTCGTGACTTGCGGAATCCTCACGCGTGGCGCCCAGGACGAACTGCATGAAGTCGGGCGGCTGCAAGCGCGTGCTCGGGGACATGCCTCGAAGCATGAGTCGGCCGCCCATGTCGGTGGCGGTCGCCGACTGCTCCGCCGTGATGAGGACGATGAACTTGTCGAGTGAGATCGCGGGGAGGACCGTGCGTCCGTTGCGCACGGTGCCGAGCCGGTGGATGACGTCCATGGTCGGAGACGCGACCCACGCGACGTACGCTGCATAACGACCAAGGGTCGCCGGTTGGGGGAGCTCGCTCAGGGTGATTGCCAGCGTGTAGCGGAGATGGCCGTCGGCGCCGACGTCGACGGTGAATGGTCCGGGCGCACGCCCGAGCTCGACGCGTCCGGCACCGGATCGAACGCCCACGGCGCGAACGAGCTCGATGCAGTAGAGATCGCGGCTCGGCGAGAGTGGCGACTCGGGGCCGTCGCAGAACGTTGCTCGCTGCTCGTGGGTTGCGGACAACGAGCCCACGAGACACAGACTCAGCACCAACGTGCGCGAACGGTTTCCACTCAGAATGTTCCGGCCTCCGTCGTTATCCCGACATTCATTATAGTTGTGCGCGATCACGACGTGGTCAATTTCCGATGCCATCCATCACCACCCGATTCCGAGCGAAGCTCTTTCGCATTCCAGGCAAAGGCGGCTGGACCTTCGCGCCGGTGCCCGCGCGCCATGCGCCGCCCGTGATGCACGGGTGGGGACGTTCGACCGTCGTTGCGACGGTCGACGGCTACGAGTGGAAGACCAGTGTCTGGAAGGAGAAATCAGGCCGCACGCTGCTTCCGGTTCCCAAGGCGGCCCGAGGAGACAAGGGCGACGGCGACTCGGTGACGGTACGGCTGGAGTTCAACGTCTGAGCTCGCCGCGGACGACCAATCAGCCTCGGCGCAAGTGGATGCGCAGCGGCGGATTCCGCAGCAACGTCCCACTGTTCACGCCAGCGTCGCAGGCGGTCCTCGGCGCGATGCCCATCACGCCGGCGTTCAACGACTACATCCTGTTCGCCGAATACGGGCACAAGTACACGGTCGACGAACGAGACGACCTGGCTCTTCTCATCTTCACCGACACGCCCCTGGTGTGCCCGCACTTTTTCCGGCGGTCAGCCGAGGGTTGGCAGATGGACATGGTCGCGGAGGTGCAGAACACGCGCGAGTACGCGGGCGGGCCGTTCACGTGGGGGATGACGCACAAGGGTACAGGCTACGCGGAACGCTTCGCCGACCGCCACGTCCGGATCTCCGGCCTGACGCGAATCTCCGGCGGCGACAACAGGGCCGGTGCGGGGGAGCTGAACAGCACACGGTTGTCGCAGTTCGCTGGACGTTGACAGGCGGCTGGCGCCGACGCAGCGTTGCGTCAGCGCGCGCTGGGGCGCCTCCTGTCCGCGGGCAAGGGAGACTACTCCTACCCATTCGGTTCGGTGCAGCACCGTCGAACCTTCTTCCAGCCCGTCACTCAGCGGACGCCGGGCAGCTACGGGAGGAAGGTCCATGGCCAGGCAACTCACGCCCAAGAGCTCCCTCGACAATCTCAAGAGGGAAGCGAAACGCTGGCTGCGCGCCCTCCGCGAGGGCGATCGCGAGGCCCGCGCCCGTCTCGAACGCGGGGTGCCTAACGCCCCGGCAAACCCGAGCCTGCGCCACGTGCAGCACGCGCTGGCGCGCGAGTACGGGTTCTCGGGCTGGGCAGCGCTCAAGAACCAACTCGCGGGCATTCCGCCCGCCGATGTCGAGCACGGCGAGCGCGTCGCCTGGTTCATCCAGAACGCCTGCCCGGATCACCACGTCCGCGGGCGACCGGCGCACGTGAGAGCGCTTCATACTGCGCAGCGTCTCCTCGAGCGCTGGCCCGACATCGCAAGCGACAGCTTCTACACGGCGATCGTCTGTGGCGACGTCGAACGCGTCGAGGAAGAGTTGGCCGAGCGACCCGGGAAGGCGTCCGAGAAAGGCGGGCCCAAAGGGTGGGAGCCGATTCTCTACCTGTGCTTTACACGTCTCTCGCTTCCTGCGGCAAACGACAACGCGTTGACGATCGCAGGCTTGTTACTCGACCACGGCGCCGACCCTAACGTGCACTTCGCCGCCGGCGGAAGCGCATACACTCCGCTCGTCGGCGCCGTCGGCGAAGGGGAAGAGGATCGACCGCCGCATCCACGCCGGGATGAGCTCGTGCGGCTGCTGCTCGAGCGTGGCGCCAACCCGTACGACATCCAGGTCATCTACAACACCGGTTTTCACGGCCGGATGCTCTGGTATCTCCAGATGATCTACGAGCACACCGTGAAGCAAGGCCGCGCCGCCGACTGGGCGGACCCGGAGTGGATGATGCTCGGCATGGGTGGCTACGGCTCCGGGGCGCGCTGGATGCTCAACATTGCCGTACGCGACAACAATCTGGAGCTCGCCGATTGGGTGCTCGCGCACGGCGCGAGCCCTAACGCCGGCCCGCCGAGGTCGAACCTGATGTTGCAGCGGCCGCTTCACGAGGGTGCGCTGCTCGGCGGGAACACCGAGATGGCGGCGCTGTTGCTTCGCTACGGCGCGATACCGAGTGCAACGCCACTGGATGGGCTCGACGGGTTCACCGCGGCCGCGCTCCGACTTGACGCTGCGGAGGTGCGCAAGCTGGCGGCACAGCATCCAGAGTACCTGAAAGCGCCGGAGCCGATGTTGACTGCGGCAAGGCTGGACCGCGTTGACGTCGTGCGGCTCTTACTCGACGTGGGCGTGTCGCCTGACGTCGAGACCGACACGGGCGAGCGCGGCCTTCACGCCGCGGCGTACGCCAACGCGTTAGGTACGGCGAAGCTGCTCCTCGACCGCGGCGCGGCCGTCGACCCCGTGAACACGGAATGGGGCAACACGCCGCTCGGTACGGCAGCGTACGCCCAGCATCCGCGTATGATGGAGCTCTTCGGACGCGTGAGCCGAGACGTCTGGGCGCTGGTGTCTACGGGGAACGTCGAACGGCTCCGTGAGCTATTCCGCGAGGAGCCCAATCTGGCCATGATCACTGGCGGTGGACACACGCCGCTCATGTGGCTTCCGCCGGACGACGAGGCGCGAGCGATGGAGGTCGCGAGGTTGCTCCTCGAACACGGCGCCGACCCCACGCTCAGGAACAACGACGGCGAGAGCGCCGCGAATCGCGCCGCCAAGTTTGGAATGTTCCGCCTTGCTGAGCTTCTGAACCGCTAGCTGTTCCCGAGCGACGGAAGAACGGCGCCAGGCGTCAGAAGGATCGAATGACCGAAGCATGCTGGCGGGAGTCGAGCGATACCGACCGCGGCGTCGATCGTCCTGACACGGAGCTCCGCGCTGGCAACAGGTCCGAGCGGGCTACCCCCAAACGCCCCTCTCCGTGGCCACTCCTTCGTCTCGTCACACGCGGCCGCTGCTGCTTGCGCTGGTCGCGGTATGCTCGGCTTCGTCGCGTACTCCGATCCGTTCGAAGGCGGTGCAGGGTGCTGGGTCGGCAAGCGCTCCCGTCGCGCTGAGCCGGCTCCACGACAGCGCACACCTGTTCACTGCGGCCGACGCGCAGCGCCTCGATCAGTACTTGAGCTGGGTCTTCGCAGAAAACGGCGCCGACATTCACATGGTGTTCGTGCGGGATGTGCCGAACGGTGACCTCGAATCGTTCAGCCTCTCTCGGGCGCGCGAGATCGGCATTGGCCGCGAGTCGGACCGGCACGGCATGCTCTTCGTGTATGACGTGAAGGGAGAGCACCTGCGCATAGAGGTTGGACCCCAGCTCGAGGGTGTGTTCACCGACTCGTTCGTCGGATACCTCATGCGTGACCATGCACGCGCGTTCTTCGCCGCCCGGAACCCGGAGCTCGGGTTGCGTCTCACGTTGTTCATGATTCTCAACAGGCTTCATGAGGCGGCGTTAGGCATGACCTACAACCCGGCGGCCGTGTCCTTCATCACGGACTCCGTCCGCCTCGCCGCCGGCGCCGGCGCGACCGCGCGCGTCACGCTCGGCGGCGACTCGTCGCTGTTCATCGGCGGGAAGGCCTCGGCAGTCGAACGCACTCGCTTCGCCGCTCAGCCGACGGTGGAAGCAGCGTTCCGCCGATACCTGGAATGGCTCCGGGACGGCGGGTTCCGCATTGACGTTGCGCTCTTCACAGACAGGTCTCAGGAGTTCCTGCGAACCTTGCCGATGACGAAGGCGTACAACGACTACATCCTCATGGGCGAGTACGGTCACGCGTACACGGTGGACGAGCGCGACGACATGGCTCTCCTCACGTTCACGGATACCCCGCTCGCGTCGCCGCACCTGTTTCACCGGTCGCCGCAAGGCTGGCAGCTGGACATTGCCGCCGAAGCCCGCGACGCGCCCAACCTCATCGGCGGTGAGTACACGTGGGCACTGGCGCCTGTTCGCAGAGGCGACGGCTATTCCGAGCGGTTTGCCGACCGGTGGATAAACGTGTCGGGTATCTATCGGCTCTCCGGCGGCGACAATCGTCCGTTGCCAGTGCGCGGGCGCTGATCGCCGATGACCTGACGCCCGCCGGCTAGCTACCCGTTACTCAGCGCCGCGCGGCGGCGTTGACGACGTCGCGAATGGCGGCGACCACGAGCTCCGGCTCGTCGATCTGCACGTGGTGGCCACTGTGCTCGGCGACGATCAGTTTCCCGTTTCGCGAGAGCTTCGCCAGCGCTGCATGGTCCTGTCGATGCTCCTTCTCGAACACCTTCGAGTCCGGCCCCTGCTCGTCTGAGACGCCGCGCGTCAACACGACCAGCGGCATGTCGCCGTAAGGATATTGGGTCTTGGCTCGCTCGGCCCGGAGGGCCGCGAGCTCGTCCGGCTCGAACGGGTTGAAGCCCTGAGCCCAATGCTTCGGCTGCGAGTACGCCCACGTGCGCATGCGCTGCGCGTCGGGCGGTAGCTTGTCGCGCGGCGCTTCATTCGCGCGTGGTCCGTACTGGCGCGCCGCGTCCTGAAGCTGAGCCATGACATTGGGCGGGATCTCGGCTTCGATGACAGGATTGGCGGTCTTGACGGCAGGAATGGGCTTTCCGGTAACGAGCTCCGATGCGCGCACGAGCTTTCCATTCCCTTGCATACGCCACGGATCGTCTGCGCCGGCTTCCACGAGAACGAGGCCGCGTACCTCCGAGGGATACGTCGCCGTGTACAGACGGACCAGCCAACCGCCATACGAATGGCCGACCAGCACATATGGCGGTGGCACCTCGCCTTTAGTCAGCAGCGTGTGGAGCTCGTACACGATCTGATGCATCGTACGCGGGCTCGGGCCGTAATCGCTCCATCCGTCGTCGGCTCGATCGTACGAGCACACTCGGGCAAACCTGGCAACACTCGGCTGGACGAGGCTCCATTCCACGGAGAAATCGCCGATTCCCGCCTCGAGAATCACCGTGGGTTGCTGTGGCGTCGACTCGCCCGTGCAGTTGAGGTGCAGCCGCCAACCACCGACGTCCACGAGCCGGCCGGGCGCTGCGAATGGTGGCGGAGCGCCGGCGGGCTGTCCGCGAACCACAGATGTGGCGAGCAACGCGACTGCCGTTGTCAGGAGCAATTTCCGGATCATGCCGCTGGCGGCCGCAACCTTCTTGCCAGTTCTTTGTGGGTCTCGGCTTGGTCGAGACTCGCGAGCCGGTTGGAAGCGCCGGCTCGAACCGGATTGGAGCGAGTAGCGAGCGGTTCCCACATCTTCAGGGTCGCATTCGCAACACCGGAGAGAAACTCGAGCAACGGGTGAATCGTGGAAACGTGGTGGCATGACCTTCGTCACGGACTTCGCGTCCTCGCCTCGCAGCCGGCGTTCACCGCCGTGGCGGTCGCTTCGCTCGCGCTCGGGATCGGTGCGAACACGGCGATCTTCAGCGTCACCAACGCGCTCCTGCTGCGCCCGTTGCCTTACGAGGACGCCGACCGGATAGCGATCCTGTGGCAGCGCTCACCCGGTCTCGGCGTGCAGCAGGACTGGTTCTCCACGGGCCAGTACCTCGACATCCGGGCGGACAACCAGGTCTTCAGCGACGTCGCCGCGACGATCGGCGCCAGCTTCAACCTCACCGGGCGCGGCACGCCCGAGCGCATCGATGGGGCGCGCGTCTCGTCATCGCTCTTCCCGCTCTTTGGCGAGAAGGCGGCAGCGGGCCGCGTCTTCAGCGCCGAGGAGGACAAGCCGGGCAAGCCACCGGTCGTCATTCTCAGCAACGGGTTCTGGAAGCGGCGCTTCGGGTCCGATCCGTCGGTCGTGGGCAGGAGTCTCACGCTCAACGGAAATACGTTCACGATCGTCGGCGTCATGGCCGCCGACTTCGTGTTCAACAAGGAGATCATGCCAGCGGTGAACGGTATTCAGAACGTCGATCTCCTCCTTCCGCTCCCGCTCAACGAGACGGCACGAACGAACCGCGGTGGGGAAGACTTCAACGTCTTCGCCAAGCTCAGGCCGGGAGTGTCGGTCGAGAAAGCGCAGGCCGACATGAACGTGCTGGCCGCGCGCATGAAGCGCGACTACCCCCAGAACTACCCACCTAACGGCGGGCTCACGATCAGCGTCGTCCCGCTGATCAACCAGGTCGTGGGCGACGTGCGACTCGCACTCTATGTCCTGCTCGGCGCCGTCGGGCTGGTGCTGCTGATCGCCTGCGGCAACGTGGCGAACCTGTTGCTTTCTCGGGGCGCCATCAGACAGAAGGAAATGGCAATCCGTGCCGCCGTGGGAGCGAGCCGGGACCGACTCGTCCGCCAGCTGCTCACGGAAGCCGTCCTGCTGGCAGCGTTAGGTGGCCTGCTCGGTCTGGTCCTCGCGATCGCCGCCGTGAGGGGACTGAGCATGTTCGGCCCGGCGAACATCCCGCGACTCGGCGAGATCGGCATCGACGGCCGCGTACTGGCGTTCACGTTCGTCATCTCGCTCATTACCGGCGTCGTATTCGGCCTGGTGCCCGCGCTCCGCGCCTCGCGGCTCGACCTGAACGATGTGCTGCGTGAAGGCGGCCGAGGTGGCGTTGGAACGAGCGCGTTCGGCCTCGGGCACCATCAGCTCCGAAAGACCCTCATCGCAGGGGAGATCGCGCTCTCGCTGGTCTTGCTCATCGGCGCAGGGCTGCTGGTGCGCAGCTATCAGCGGATCACGAGCGCGAATCCGGGGTTCGATCCCACGGACGTGCTCTCGCTCCGCCTGTCGCTTCCGGGATTCAAGTACAAGACGCCGGAGGCCGTCATTGCGTTCTACAAGCAGCTCGAGGATCGCCTCGCGGTGCTTCCCGGCGTGCAGCACGTGGGGTCGAACTACCTTCTGCCGCTGAGCTCCGTGGCGTTAGGCTGGGAGCCGATCTCCGTCGAGGGCTACGTACCCAAGGCGGCAGGGGAGGACCTCATCATCGCGAGCAGCGGTTACGTGAGCCCGGACTACTTCCGCGCGATGGGGATTCCCCTGCTCAAAGGCCGCTTCTTCGACGACCGTGATGTGCGGGACGCGCCTGACGCGGCGATCGTGGATGACAAGCTGGCCGAGCGATTCTGGCCGGGTCAGGACCCGATTGGAAAGCGGATGCGACGCGGCGACTCCGGTCCGTGGCGGACGGTGGTCGGACTCGTCGGCGATACCAAGCAGTACGCCGTGGACGGCGAGCCGCCGATCACCGCCTTCTATCCGAATCGACAGCTCGGTGTCGGGACGCGCTACCTCGTCATCAAGACTCGATCCGACCCACGAGGCCTCGTGCCTGCCGTGACGCGGGAAGTCCACGCGCTCGACGCCGACTTGCCGGTGTACGATGTGGCGACAATGGAGGAGCGCCTCGCCGACTCCTTCGCGCGGCGACGCTTCTCGATGTTTCTGCTTGGTGTCTTCGCGGCGTGCGCCTCGCTGATCGCGGCGATCGGCATTTACGGGGTGGTCAGCTTCTGGGTCAGTCAGCGCACGCACGAGCTGGGGATCCGGGCGGCGCTGGGCGCACGAGAGTCCGACATCATGCGCCTCGTGATCCGGCAGGCCGTGGTGCTCGTCGGGATCGGCATCGTGGTCGGCCTGATCGCGGCGTTAGGCCTCACACGCGTAATGGCAAGCCTGCTGTTCGGCGTGAGCGCGACGGACATGGTGACGTACGCGCTGCTGGCGGTCGCGCTCGGGGTGGTGGCGCTTGCCGCGAGCTACGTCCCGGCGCGACGGGCGGCCGCGGTGCCTCCGATCATCGCGCTTCGGCATGACTGAGTTGGTCGTTAGGACTCGCACGGACCGGCTTCGATGTTCGTCAACCCTTTTCGGGGAACAGCGATGAGGCGGAGGTGGCGGAAACGGCCGGATACTGCCTAACGGGCGAGCCAGGGTGGATGCCAAGTCGGATCCGGCCGTTTCGGCACAATCCGCGTTATGGTTTGTTCCCTGAAAGATGTTGCTGACACTAAAGTTGTACGCGGCGCTCACAAACTCAGACGTGCATCACTCGGCAGCTCGGCGAGCACTCGATCGAGGGCACCGACCAGCAGATCCGCATCCTCGGCGTTGAACGGCATCGGCGGCCGGATCTTCACGACATTGTGATAGGGCCCGTCGGTGCCGAGGAGGATGCCCAGCTGGCGGAGCCTGTTCGCGACGTACGATGCTTCCGCGCCCGCCGGTTCGAGCGTCGCGCGATCCCGCACGAGCTCGACGCCGAGGAACAGGCCCGATCCGCGCACGTCGCCCACGATGGGATGACGGTCCACGAACGGCCGAAGGCCCGCCAGCATCCGTTGGCCGATCCGGAGCGAGTGCGCCTGAAGCTGCTCGTCGTGGAGGACGTCCAGCACCGCGAGCCCGATCGCACACGACACGGTGTTTCCGCCGAACGTGCTGAAGAACTCCATGCCGTTGTCGAACGACGCGGCGATCTCGCTCGTCGTGACCACCGCGCCGATGGGATGACCGTTGCCGAGTGGCTTGCCCATGACGACGATGTCGGGCACGACGCCCTGGTCCTCGAACGCCCAGAAGCTCGTGCCCATCCGTCCGAGCCCGGTCTGCACTTCGTCGGCGATGGTAACGCCACCCGCTGCGCGCACGTGCCCGTATACCTCGGCCAGGTAGCCCGGAGGAAACACGATCTGCCCGCCGACACTCGGACACGTCTCGGCGATGAAGCCGGCGAGGCCTCGGTTGTTCTCACGCAGGCGTTCGATCCCGTCGGCGACATGGCGAGCGTACATGGCGCCCGCGTTAGGATCGCTCGCCTTGTACGCGCCCCGATACACGTCGGCGAGAGGGACCGCGTGAACCCAATCGGGTGCGCCGGTGCCGCCCGGGCCGGCATGCTTGTAGGGGCTCAGGTCGATCAGGCCGGTCGTGTTGCCGTGATATGCCGCCTCCAGAACGATCATGTCGCGTCGCCTCGTGTACGATCGAGCGAGGCGGAGCGCCAACTCATTGGCCTCGCTGGCGGAGTTCACGAGAAAGCAAACCGACAGCGGCGATGGGAACGTCTGCGTCAGGCGCTCGGCGTATTCGTTGACGACGTCGCTCAGGTAGCGCGTGTTCGTGTTGAGCAGCGCCATCTGCCGCTGACCGGCGGCAACCACGCGCGGGTGTGCGTGGCCGACGTGCGGCACATTGTTGTACGCGTCGATGTACCGCCGGCCGACGTCGTCGAACAGGTACTGGCGCCACCCCCGGACGATCTTGAGCGGCTCCCTGTAGGCGATGCTGAGATTGTGTCCGAAGAGACGGCGGCGCTTCGCGAGCGTCTCGGACGCGTCCGGCGCCACGGCCGGAAACCGCTCTTCCGGGATGCCCACCACGAGGTTGGGGTCCGGGCAGATGCTTCGCCAGGCCGAGCGTTGGCTCGCCCGCGCGACGCCCGGGACGTCGGTGCCGAGCCCGAGGAGGTCCGTGAACAGCTGAAGATGGAGATGGGGCGTCCACCCGCCGTTCTCATCCGGAGCGCCTAACGCGGCGAACGGCTCGCCGCGCTCGATGACACGGCCGACCGCCATCTCCAGCAGCGATGCGCGGCTGAGATGACCGTATAGCGAGAAGAATTCCGTTCCGTCGTCCGTGGCATGCCGGAGGATGATGACCCCACCGTAGTCGAGCGACGCCGGGTTGTACGCGAACGCGTGGACCGTTCCCCGCAGCGGCGCGTGGACCGCAGTTCCCGCGTCGCAGAAGATGTCGAGCCCGAGGTGGATCGTCCGGCGCTCGTCGAGTGGACTCTCCGCGCCCGCGAAGAGCGGGGAGCTGTAGAGCAGGCGAGGCTCATCGTACCGTCCGACCGCGAGGCGCACACCGGCTTCGCGCATGGCGGCGACGATGCGCGCGGTGATGAGCGGCTCCGAGTTCTCTCGCGGGTCAGCGCTGACGAGTGGGCTTCCCACCCCCAGATCGAGCACGAGGACGGGATCCTCACTCGGATCGAACGGCATGACGGGCGCGAAGCTGCCTTTATGTCGTGCCAGCGAGGCCCTGACGCGGTCGCCCGCGAGGGAAGGCTCGAGGCCGGCGCCGTCGCGAAGCGCCGCGGTCGCGAGCCCGAACGGGAGTGATGCGACAACCGGCAGCGTCCTGCGTATGGCGGCTTGACTGACGTCGAGATAGCTGTTGTCCGGTCGCAGCCGCCGCTGATGCGCCGCGATGCACGCGCTCACGCAGAGACGCATCGCGGCGAGACCGAACAGCGCCTGCAGCTCGTCGTCCCGAGGAACGCTGACGCTCGCGTACCCTCGCGTGATCTCGACGATCGCTTCCAGCGGATCATCGGCGCCGAGCACCATGTAGGCGGCAGCGACGGCGAGGTCGGCGATGCCGAAGCTGTGCACCATGTCCCCGAAGTCAACGATCCCGGTGACGCGCACCCCGTCGTCGCTGGCGACGCCGCCGGTTACGAGGACGTTGTAGTCGTTGAGGTCGTTGTGTATGGCGCGCCTCGGCAAATCAGCCAGGAGCGGCCTAACGTGGCGGTCGAACCGTTCCACGATCGTGTCGATGGCGCGCCCAAGCTCCGGATCGCTCACGAGCGGCCGGTATTCGTCGACGACTCGACGCGCGTTCGCGAGATCCCAGTGGAAGTCACGATGAATGGCGGGATGATCGAAGTCCGCGAGCGCGCATCCGAGCGCCGCGACCGTGCGGCCGAAGTCCTCGAGCAGTGCGCGGGAACGATGCCGCACCGTGCCAAGTGGTGCGCCGCTCAGATGCGTGATGGCCCAGACTAGATGCGGTCGCCCGTCGTCGCCGGGAATCTGCGTGATGAGGTCGCCGCTGACGGTCGGCAGGGGACGAGGGCACGCAGCGAGGTGCGGTGCCACGTGAGCCATGGCCGCCTGCTGGGCTTCGAGCATTTCCCGCCGCTCGAGCGCGTTCGCGATCTTGAGGATGCGACGCTCGCCGGCGGAAGTGGTCAGGAGAAAGTTCTGGTCGCGCTCGCTCGGCAGGGCGACCGCGGCGGCGTCGATACCATATAGTCGTTGCGCGACGAGCGCGGC
>JBKOYV010000197.1:0-4796 GCA_046725585.1 Gemmatimonadota bacterium
CGGCCGGGCGCGCGGAACGCGCTCACCTGGGCGATGTACGAGGAGCTTGGTGCCGCGCTCGACCGCGTGACGTCCGAGTCGGGGATACGAGTCGTCGTGCTTCGCGGTGCCGGTGGCAACTTCGCCGCCGGGACGGACATCTCGCAGTTCGCGGCCTTTACGTCGGGCGACGATGGCGTGGACTACGAGCGGCGGCTCGAGGGCGTGCTGACGAAGCTCGAGTCGGTGCCGGCGGTGACCGTGGCAGCCGTGGAAGGCTATGCCGCAGGCGGAGGACTGGCCCTCGCCGCCGCATGTGACCTGCGCGTCGCATCGCCTAACGCGCAGTTCGGCGTGCCGATCGCCAGGACCATCGGGAACTGCCTCTCGATGGGCAACTACGCGCGGCTCGTCGCCTCCCTTGGCGCTGCGCGCACGAAGGCAATGCTCCTCACGGCCGAGTTCATGTCGGCCGACGAGGCACGTTCGATGGGCTTCGTGGTGCGGCTGCTCGAGCCCCATGCGTTCGATCGCGAGCTCGAGCTGGTCTGCGCCCGCGTCGCGAGCCACGCGCCCCTGACGCTTCAAGTCACGAGGGAGGCCGTGCGGCGGATCGTGAGTCGAGCGGCAACCGACGGCGACGATCTCATGCGCCGCGTGTACGGCAGCCGCGACTTTCGCGAAGGTGTTGCGGCGTTCGTGGAGAAGCGCAAACCGCGGTGGGAAGGTCGTTGACGCGCGATCTCGAGGGCGCGCTTCGTGACGCGCTCGGCGGCGAGGTTCGCTTCGATACCTACACGCGTCACATCTACTCGACCGACGCGAGCCTGTACGCCATCGAGCCGTTAGGCGTCGCGTACCCGCGCGATGCGGATGACGTCGTGGCCGCGATCGAGGTTGCGCGACGGTTCGACGTTCCGGTGCTTGCGCGTGGTGCGGGGACGAGTCTCGCGGGCCAGACGGTCGGGCGGGCGGTCGTACTCGACTTGTCGCGGCACATGCGCGGGCTCGTCGAGCTCGACGCCGACGCTGCCGTGGCGCGGGTTCAGCCGGGGCTCATCCAGGACGACCTGAACACCGCGGCCGCCGTGCATCGCCTCATGTTCGCGCCGGATACGTCCACTTCCAACCGCGCCACGCTCGGCGGCATGATCGGCAACAACTCGTGCGGCGCGCGATCGGCCCGGTACGGCATGACCATCGATCACGTCGATTGGCTCGACGTCGTCCTCTCCGATGGAAGCCGGGCGCGGTTGGGGCCGACGTCGGCGTCGGAGGTTGCGTGGCGCGCTCAGAGCCGCTCGCTCGAGGCGCGGCTGTATCGCGAAGTCCCGCAGCTCGTTGCTCGACACGAGGGCGCGATTCGTCGCGACTTTCCGCCGTTCTGGCGAAAGTCGGGTGGCTATCGTCTCGAACGGATGCTGGCCGACCGAGCGCCGTTCAATCTCGCGAACCTCGTGGTCGGATCGGAGGGGACACTCGCGGTCGTGGTGGAAGCCGCCGTCAGGCTCGTCCCGCAGCCCAAGGCAGTCGTCGGCGTCGCGGGACACTTCGAGACCGTCGCCGCGGCGATCGCCGCCACCGATGACGCGCGCAACCTGGACGCGGCAGTCATCGAACTGGTGGACCGGTTCATCCTCGACCTTGCTCGACGGTCGCTCGCGCACGGGAAGCTCGTGTCGATCCTCGAGGGCGACCCCGGCGCGCTGCTCTGGCTCGAGTTCTACGGCGACACGCCGGCGGAAGCGCTGGCGGCTGCGGAACGACTGGAGGCACGATGGAAGGCGAACCGCCACGGCTACGCAGTGCTGCGGGCACAAACCGGCGATCAGCTCACGCGCTTTCGAGAGCTGCGGAAGGCGGGGCTCGGGCTGCTGAGTGCCGCGGGTGAGGGGGGCGAGCGATCCGTCGCGTTCATCGAGGACACCGCCGTCGATCCGGTGCGACTGGGTGACTACACGCGACGTCTGGCCGAGCTGCTGGCACGGCATGCGCTCAGGGCGGGCTTCTACGGACATGCGTCGGCCGGGTGTCTCCACATCCGGCCGTTCATGGACCTAACGAGGCCTGGCGCCGTGGACACGTTGCGGGCGGTCGCCGAGGAGGTGTGCGCGCTCGTGACGTCATTCGGCGGGATGAACTCGAGTGAGCACGGCGATGGTCTCGTACGCAGTGAGTTCAACCGGCAGATCTTCGGCGAGGAGCTGTACGGGGCAATGTGCTCGCTCAAGCAGCTCTTCGACCCGCGCGACCGGCTCAATCCGGGCAAGATCGTGAACGCTCCGCGCATGACGGAGCATCTGCGCGAGCCGGCGTTGCCGAAGGCGCTGCCCGTCGTGACGCACTTTCCGTTCGATCCGGTGGGCGGCATGCGCGCCGCCGCGAACCGCTGCGCGCGAATCGGCGCGTGTCGGAAATCCGAGCAAGCCGGTCGAACCATGTGTCCGTCGTTCATGGCCACGCGCGACGAGCGGCACTCGACCCGCGGCAGGGCAAACGCGCTCGTTCACGCGCTGTCGTCGCCGAATCCATATTTGGCGTTAGGCGACGAGGGTCTGCACGATGTGCTCGACCTCTGCCTCGAATGCAAGGCGTGCAAGACCGAGTGTCCCCTGTCGGTCGACATGGCGGCGCTCAAGGCCGAGTTCCTGTCGCACTACCACGAGCATCACGGCGTGCCGATTGGCGCGCTCGTGTTCGGGCACGTGCGGACCATGAATCGTCTCGGCGCTGCAATGGCGCCGCTGTCCAACCGGGTCGCTGGATCCCGACCGGTGCGGGCCTTGGTCGAGCGTTTGACCGGCATCGATCGCCGTCGAGCGCTGCCGCAATTCGAGCGACAGACCTTGCAGCGGTGGTTCGCGCGGCGGACACCGTTGGCGTCCACGGGTGGTGTGCGGCGCGGACCTGTCGTATTCCTGGCCGACTCCTTCGCGAGCTACACGGAGCCCGAGATCGGCCGCGCGGCGATCGAGCTGCTCGAGATGGCGGGCTGGGACGTCCGGCTCGCGGGCGACGTGTGCTGCGGCCGCTCACTCATCTCGAAGGGGCTGCTCGATGAAGCGCGCTCGCGGCATCGCGACCTGATTACGAAGCTCGCACCCGCCGCGTTGCAGGGCGTTCCGATAGTCGGTTGCGAGCCGTCGTGTGTGTTCACGCTCAAGCACGAGCTGGTGGACCTCGCTGTGGGAGACTCGGGCGCCTCGGCGATCGGGCGCGAGGCCAGGATGGTGGACGACCTCCTCGTGAAGGCGATCGACGACGGCAGTCTGCCTCTCGACCCTAACGCGGCCGCGGTCGGACGACGCATCCTGTTTCATGGCCACTGTCATCAGAAGGCGGCGAACGCCACCGCCGGGAGTGTTGGGCTGCTGCAGCGGATTCCCAGCGCGATCGTGGATGTGTTGGACGCTGGGTGTTGCGGCATGGCGGGTTCGTTCGGCTTCGAGCGTGAGCATTACGACCTGTCCATGCAGATCGGCGGCATGCGGCTCTTTCCGGCTGTGAACGCGGCGCCTGACGCGATCGTTGCGGCCACCGGCGTCTCGTGTCGTCAGCAGATTGCGCACGGCACGTCGCGACGTGCGGTGCATCCGGTAGTGCTTCTTCACTCTGTCGTACGCGGTCGTCCTCTGGCATCCAGAACGGAGGGGTCAGACGCATGAGCGGCATGAGCAGCATGCTTCACATCGCGCTCTACCCGGACGCTCCCTCTCACCACGAGCCGAAATGAAAGGGGGGACTGCCGCTCGGGACGCTCCCGTCCCGAAAAGCCGTTCCCCTTTCAATCAGCTCGTTGCGCGAGGAGTCGTGGGTGGCGTGGATGGATGCCCAGTATGCTGCTCATGCCGCTCATGCGTTCGACCCCTCGGTTCTGGATGTTGCCCGGCGACGTAGAACGCCGCCTGACGGCTCGGGATGACACGACTCTGACCCTTTTGTGATCGAATGGACGCGAGGATCACGGACAGCACGCTCATCGCACTCGGCGGCCTCATCGCCGTCGTTGCCCTGCTGTTTCTCCTGATCACGAAGTTCCGATGGCACGTGTTCATCGCGCTGCTCGTGCCCATCCTGCTCTTCGCACTCCTGCCCGGCATCGACCGCGCCGCCTTCATCGCCGCGTTCGAGACCGGGTTCGGGCGGACCGTGCAGAGTATCGCGGTCGTGATCGTTGTAGGAATCATTCTGGCGGAGGGGCTCAAGCACACGGGCGGGGTCGAGCGCATAACGATTGCGCTCATCCGGTGGGTCGGCGAGAAGCGCATGTCGCTCGCGCTGACGTTGAGCGGCTGGGTGATCGGCATTCCGATCTTCTCCGACGTCGGCTACGTCATTCTCAACCCGCTCGTGCACTCGGCGGCGATTCGCAGTGGTCTCAACATGGGCGTGATGAGCACGGGGCTCATCGGCGCGATGCAGCTGACGCACGCGATGGTGCCGCCGACGCCCGGGCCGCTCGCCGCCGTTGCGCTCCTGAAAGCCGACATGGGACGCGTGATTCTGTGGGGCTGCTTCGTGTCGCTCATCGCGAGCTTCTTCGGCTGGCTCTACGCGCTCGCCGTGGGGCCGCGGCTCGAGTCGCCGCCATCGGCCGAGTTCACGGGACAGTCGTTCGTCGAGCGCGGACGCGAAGCCGAGCTGCCCACGACGTTCTGGGCGTTCGCGCCGATTCTCATCCCGCTCGTGCTGATCGCGGCGCAAAGCACCGCCAGCATGCTCCTGCCGAAGGGTCACGTCGTCAACCGCGCAATGCTCTATCTCGGTTGGCCGGTCGTCGCGCTGGGGATCGGCGTACTGATCGCGTATCGCAACAC
>JBKOYV010000476.1:0-6252 GCA_046725585.1 Gemmatimonadota bacterium
CGCTTTCGAGGCATAACTCGGGGATCTGTTCCAGTTGTAGCTATGCCGCAGCACCACCGTTGCACTCACGCATCAGGAATTCGATGGCGTTCTGATCGGCTTGTCATGCGTGCCGCTTCCCCTTCACCGCGCTCCAGCGCCGCCCCGCGGCTGCCGCCGAGCGGGTTAAATCACGTGGCAGCAATCGCCCGTACGTTCTATAGTTCCGTCCGTTCGTTCCTCCGCGACGGCCGCGGCAAGCCCATCGGATCCTGCCAAGGGTGGTGGCGGAGATGGTTCCACAGGAACTACATCCATGTGGTTACCGGCGGCGACAACACGCACGCCGTGTCACACGCCAGAGCTCCTTTGCTAGGCGCTCGATGCCAGCGAGACCCTACTCAGCGGCAGCCGACTCGGCCTCGCGCCAGACACCTCCGTCTCCCACGACTTCGAGACAGTGATCATGGGAAAACTCTTCAGAGCTCTCCGGGCACAGTTGAACAAGATTGCCAACATCTTCTTCGAGGCTGACCCGATCGCGGTGATGCAGCTCGAGGTGGACCAAGCGACCGAGCGGCTCAAGGAAGGGCGAAAGGGGCTTGAGATGTATCGCGGCCTGGTCGAGACGGTGGCGCGTCAGGTAGCGGCTGGGAAATCGAACATCTCACAGCTCGAGTCGCAGATCAAAGCGCATCTCAAGGCCGGTAATCGCGACGTCGCCGGACAGCTCGCGATCCAGCTGCAGAAAGCGCAGACCGAGCTCGCCAACAACGAGCAGCAGGTTCAGATGCACGAGCAGGCCTACCAGAACAACCTGCTCAAGATTCAGAAGGCCAACAAAGACATCGTGAAGGTGAAGGACAAGATCCGGCAGTACAACGCCGAGCTGAAGATGAGCGCCGCGGAGGCCGAGATCGCGCAGATCTCCGAGTCGTTCGACATGAACGTGACGACAAACTTCGGCGAGATCGAGCACGTAATTCAGCAGAAGATCGACAACAATCGCGGCCGCGCGCGGGTCGCCGCTGACATGTCGTCGAAGGGGATCGAGCAGATCAAGGCGGAGGAAGCGGCCGAGAAAGCGATGGCCGAGGATCTTCTCTCGAAGTACGAGGTGCAGCTGGGTCTCAAGTCGCCCGAGACGACGCCGCTTGCGGAGACGACCAAGAGTCTCGGTCCCGCAGTGGAGAACAAGTAGGACATCGGGACTGGGGACTGGGGACTCGGCCGGGAGGCTAGTACGGGCGCGGAGGCCTCCTCGCGAAAAGAAAGGTTCTCGGACGAGTCCCCAGTCCCTAGTCCCCAGTTCCCAGAACAGTCCCTAGCCCCACTACACAGCCATGGCTAACGGTCGTCCAAAACCGGCGTTCTTCCTCGTGATGTTCCTGGTCGTCGCGGGGCTGATCTACTACGGGGTCTCGCGCTTCAGCGGCGCGAAGGCCGGACCTGGCGGCGGTGACGCGATCACCCCGCAGGATCTCGCGAACCAGAAAGGTGGGGCCGAGGCACCGGACGCGAGCAGCATAACGACAGTCAAGGAGTACAGCTACGTCGCGAGCTCCAAGCTGCCGGAGGTCAAGGGCACGTCGGCGTACGAGCCGATGGCCGACAACACGGTGCGGATGGCGCTCAATGTCTGGGCCGGGTGGGCACCCGTGATCTATGCCAACAGCGGCTTCAAGGCCGGCAAGATCTGGAAGGCACCCGGCGGCAAGACGTTCAAGCTCGAGCTCGTGCTCATCGACGACCCGATCGCGATGCGCGACGCGTACGCGTCGGGCAAGGTGCATCTCGGATGGGCGACGCTGGACATGGTGCCGCTGTTCGTCGAACAGTTGCGGAAGGACTCGCGGACGATGCCGCGCATTTATCAGCAGATCGACTGGTCGAACGGCGGAGACGGCATCGTGTGTCGGCAGAGCATCAAATCGGTGACCGCCCTCCGCGGGAAGACGGTCGTGCTCGCGCAGAATTCGCCGTCGCATTTCTTCCTGCTCAACACGCTCATCTCGGGTGGGCTTCAGCCGGCCGACGTGAACTACAAGTTCACCCAGGACGCGTTCCAGGCCGCTGCCGCGTTCAACGCGGACAGATCCGTGTCGTGCGCCGTGAGCTGGGCGCCGGACATCTACAACCTCGCGGAAGCGAGCGGCAACAAGATGCTCGTGAACACGCAGACGGCGAACAAGCTCATCGCCGACGTGTGGTTCGCGCGCGCCGACTTCGCGAAGGACAACGCGGCGATCATCGAGGGGATCGTGCGCGGCATCTTCGAGGCGATGGAACAGCTCAAGACGCAGGACGCGAAGGCGCAGGTCGCGAAGCTCATGGCGACGGGCTACTCCATCCCGGAGAAAGACGCGCTCTCCATGCTCGGCGACGCCCACTCGACGAACTACGCCGAGAACCGTGAGTTCTTCCTGAACCAGAACAACCCGACGAACTTCGAGCGCACGTGGAACACGGCGTACTTCCTGTACCGCAAGATCGGTAGCGTGTCGGGGAGCCCGGTGCCGTTCGACCAGGTGATGGACTTTTCGGTCATCCAGAAGCTCGCCGGTGAGCCGTTCTACGCGAACCAGAAGAACGAGTATCAGGTGCAGTTCGTGCCGACGTCGGCGACGGCGGTTCAGGCCGAGAGCAACGAGATTCTCACGAAGAGCATCGTCATCCAGTTCTACCCGAACTCGGACGACATCGAGAAGACGATCACGAAGACAGTCGATGGGAAGACCATCGAGGAGAAGTACGACCCGAACGCGCCGTTCGTGGTCGAGGAGGCGGGCAAGCTCGCCGGGCAGTTCGGCGCCGCGCGCATCGTGATCGAGGGACACACCGACGCGTCGATGCGAAATACGGGGACGGTGACGGCCGCCGACGTGCAGGAGCTCTCGCTGCGGCGCGCGAACTCAGTGAAGCAGGCACTCATTCGCAAGTTCCCTTCGCTACAGCCTAACCAGTTCACGACGGCCGGCCGCGGGTGGGATCGCCCTGCCGACCCGAACGATCCGAACAACAACGCCAAGAATCGGCGGGTCGAGATCAAGGTCTATCCGCTGGAATCGAAATAGGCGGACCAGAGCGGTGACCGAATCGGTGACGACTCAGGCGACGACGCCGGCCCCCGCTGCCACGCCGGCGCCGGTGACACAGCCGTCGCTCATGCGGCGGTTGTTCACGCTGCGCGAGCCCCCGCCGCCGCTCGTGAAGCGCACGGTGGGGTTTGCCGGCGTCGGCCTGGCGGTGCTCGTCTGGTTTCTCATCACGTTAGGCTCGACGCCGGAGACCAGGCTGGTCTCGCCCGTGGTCCTGCCGAGCCCGGGGGAAGTGCTGCGCAGCATCCCGACGCTGTTCACCGAGCGGGCGCTCGTGGCGAGCACGGCGGCGACGCTCCGGCGCGTCATCACCGGCTTCGGGCTCGCGATCGTCGTTGGAGTGCCGCTAGGCATCCTCGCCGGGGCCTATCGCATCTTCGACGCGTTCACCGGGCCCATCTCCGTCTTTCTCCGCAACATTCCGGTCGCGGTGCTCATCCCCTTGACCATTCTATGGTTCGGGATCGACGAGACGCAGAAAGTGATGTTCATCTTCATCGCTACGGCGCCGTTCGTGTTCTTCGACGCGACGCGCGCGGTGGCGGGCGTGCACGATCGCTACGTCGAGACTGCGCAGACGTTAGGTGCGTCGCCGGCACAGGTCGTCATGAAGGTCCTCATCCCGCTGGCGATGCCGGACATCTACAACAGCCTCCGCAACCTGTTCGGCCTGGCGTTCGGGTACATCATGCTCGCGGAGCTCGTGAACGCGGAGCATGGGCTTGGCTACCTGCTCATGTCGAGCCAGCGACGCGGCCTCACGGAGCACATCTTCGCGATCCTGATCGTGATCGGGCTGCTCGCCTACGGGATCGACCGGTTGCTGTACTGGTTCCAGCGCGGGCTGTTCCCGCATCGGACCGAGGAGGACTGACCACGACCGTGCCGCACGAGACTACCGCCCAACCCGCGAGCGTTCCGGCGCCACCACCGGCCGCGACGCCATCGCCCGCGGCGCCGGTCGTTCTGTTCGATCGCGTGACGAAGACCTACGACAACGGCTTCACTGCCATCAAGGACGTGTCGTTCGTCGTCGAGGACATCCCGGGGAAGATGGAGTTCGTTACGATCCTCGGACCATCGGGATGCGGGAAGTCCACTGTCCTGCGACTCATCGCCGGGCTGACGCCGCAGCACCCGCCGACGTCGGGGACAGTGCTCGTCCAGGGCAAGCCTGTCGTCGCGCCGGGCGCCGACCGCGGGATGGTTTTCCAGGACTACTCGTCCTTCGACAACCGGACGGTCGAAGACAACGTGGCCTTCGGCCTCGAGTGCCGTGGGGTGGCCGCCGCCGAGCGAAGCGAGCGGGCCCGCGAGTGGATCAGAAAGGTGGGCCTCGACATCGATCGCGATGCGGAGAAGTACCCACATCAGCTGTCCGGCGGGATGCGGCAGCGCGTTGCCATCGCGCGGACGCTCATCCTGAACCCACGCATCATTCTGATGGACGAGCCCTTCGGGGCACTCGATCCGGCGACTCGGCTCCGGATGCAGGACCTGCTCGTGTCGCTGTCCCGCGAGGCGCAGGCGACCGTCTTCTTCGTCACCCACTCGATCGAGGAAGCCGTCTACCTCGGTGACCGGACGTACGTGTTCTCGTCGTGCCCAGGCACGATTCTCAAGGAGCTCGCCGTGCCGCCCCCGGACTTCCCGGCGAAGCAGATGCAGCGTCAGCCCGAGTTCATGGAGATCGTGTTCCAGATTCGCGACATGATCGAGTCGCTCGAGTCATCGACGCGTGCGGGGGATGAGTGACCCGGCCCCTGCGCGTGTCGAGTATCGAGACCGGCGGAGCTCGTCGCTGATGGCACCTAACGACTCCGGGCCCGGGCTTCGGGACTACGTCAAGCACGCGTTCCTCTATCCGTGGAATCTGCTGTTCTTCCTCGGCGGTGCAGCGCTCGCTGCCATGTCGCCGCAGCCCGACGCCCTCCTGCCGATCATCGGGGGGCTGGAGCTCGCGTATCTGACCGGACTGTCGTCGATCCCACGCTTCCGTACGGCGATCGACGCGAAGTTCGCCGCGAAGAGGCGTGGAGCGAGCTCCGACACCGCGACGACGTCGAGTCAGCAATCGCTCGACCGTATCCTCGAGTCGTTGCCGGCGCCGGCGCTGCGGCGGTTCCTGCTGCTCCGACAGCGGTGCTTCGAGATGCGCTCCATCGCGTCCGGCGTGCGTGGCCAGGCCGGACCTGACTCGGCCGAGTCCATCAGGACACCGGCGCTCGATCGCCTGCTGTATCTCTTCCTGCGTCTGCTTGTATCGCAGAACGGGCTCGATCGATTCCTTCGCAGTACGAGCGAAAAGGAGCTCGAGGCCAAGCTCGCCGATGTTCGCGCGCGATTCGAGGCGGCGAAGGCCGCCGGCGACGAGCGCGTGAAGAACTCGCTGCAAGACAGTGTCGCAGACGCAGAGCTGCGGCTGGACAACTACAGGAAGGCAGCAAAGGACGCCGAGTTCGTCGCCATCGAGCTCGATCGCATCGAGACGAAGATCCAGGCGCTGATCGAGATGGGTGTCAGCCGTCAGGACCCGGACTACCTGAGCCATCAGGTCACGGCGGCTGCCGAGAGCATGCAGCACACGGAGGCAGCGGTGAATCAACTGCAGCACCTGACGGGGCTCGCCGATCAGATCGAGGAGCCGCCGCCTATCCTCGAAGCGAACATTGGCGGGCTGGTGGCACGTGACCGCTAGTACAGGAAGTACCGGGAGCGCCAGCGCCGCCGACGTGCTCAACGCGGAGCGCGCCAGCGCGGAGCTGCCGACGTGGTATCCGGGCTGGGCTCGATCGCTCGCCGAGCAGTACTTCTCGGGCACGGCGTCCGTGTTCGTGCTGCACGGCAACGTCTACGACCTCGTCCCGCTCGTCGACCCTAACGATGACGGCGTCGCCGATTACGGGACCGTGCCGGATTTCCTGGCCGAGCAGATGTTCGGGCGTTGGGACGTGGTGCTGCATTACGATCTGGGCCGCGGACTGCGATCGTTCGCAGGGCGCAGCGAGAAGCGCCTCAAGGACATGGTGGCCCTGGCGACCCGCCGTATCGGCGACCTGTCGACAGTGAAGAACGATCCGGCAATCGTCATCGGGCTGCTGGATCTCCTGGTGCGCGAGAACGTGATGGCGGCACCGGAGAAGCGGCTCAAGATCGCCATCCTCATCAACCAGGC
>JBKOYV010000025.1:0-6308 GCA_046725585.1 Gemmatimonadota bacterium
CTCTTCACGCGCGCTGAGGACGTGACGTGCGCGTTCTGCAAGCACGGCCGATACTTCGCCGCCGGGGATGGACACGGAGTAGCGCTCGCGATGCTCGGCCACCACGCGTCCCGGCACGATACTGTTCCACGATCGACTGCCCAATGCTTCGCTGGCGGCGTTGAACGCTGCCGCCCAGCCCGCATCCCAGCCTAACGAGGCGAGGTGCGTCGTGTCATCTATTGTCACTGTGAAAGCTCCTGGTCGCGCGGAGCGGTGCGCGAGGAATGCGCTCGGGCTCCGGGGCACGGATGGACCGATCGCCGGCGGCGATCGGCGCGAATGTTCACGCCCTATCCGCGGCTAAAACGCCCTGGGAGGGAGAACGACCAGGCTTGCTACGACTCGGCCGAACGATCCGACGTCAGGACGCGAAGCTCGCGGCCGGACTCACAATGACGGCGGTACGCAAAGGCGCCTCAGGTTGACGAAGACGGGCGCGCCGAACGCGCGCGCCCATACTCGAACGAAACGCGGATCGGGCACGAACGTCAAGGCGCCTGACGCGAAAGCGCCGGGGTGCGAAGCGCGAGGACCGCGGTGGCAAGCTCCCAACCGGAAAGAAGCGCGACGGCCGCCAGCGCTATCCGGCTCGCTTCGTTGAAGAAGATCACGCCGAAGAAGCCGCCCGCCGCGGCGGCCCACGCGAGCCATGCAAGCCATCGGGGCCGCGACGAATCGTGCGACTCGACCCACCCGAGGGCCAGTGCCCCCAGCGCGACGATGAAGTTCCCGAACCGCGCGGCAACGAGCCCGATGGGATGCGTGGCGTCGAAGAGGGGCGCGACCTCGGTGCGACCCGCCGCGAACTCCGCGGCCATGTGCGTTCCCGCGCCGGCCATGAACCCGATGTTGAGCGCGTTGATCGCGAGCCCGAGCGCAACCAGCGCCAGCGCCGCGACGAGCGGCGCGTTGAACGGCGTCCCGACCGCGGGCGGCGACTGCGTGCCGACAGCCGTTCGATCGGTCACGAGACGCACCCAGATCCCGGCGATGAGCAAGCCCGACCCCGCGAGCATCAACAGGTGCATCGTTCGCCAGTGGGGTGTGTCGGCGATCGTGCGCAGCTGGGTCTCCGGCCCACCCGCGAGCATCGGGTGCACCGCGGCGCCGTAGCCGAGCAGGATCATGCCAAGGAGAAGAGCGATGGCGAGCGCGCGTCCCAATGCGGTCACGGATTCCCGGCGAGGAGTGGTTGCCGAATCCTACCGTCGCTCTGTGGGGAGCGGGATACCCTCATAATAGAGGAGGACTTCTCAGGCGCACTTGGAGGAGCGGCCACCTCCAACGGCAACCACGAACGAACGGCAACCACGAACGAACGGCAACCACGAACGAACGGCAACCACGAACGCTGACGACGCTGATCTGTCGAACGCTGTGGCCGCTGAATCGTTCTGTGGCGCGAGCCACTACATCGGAGCATCAACTCAATCACATGAACAATTGACGTTGTTGGTTCTTTGTTTCCCCAAAATAGCACTCTCAGAGTTTTCAGCGTCGCTCGGGTCTGTGGCCTCAGCGTTCGTGGTTGCCGTTTTGCCGTTGCCGTTGGTGGTTGCCGTTTTGTTCGAAGTGGCCGTTGTGAATGAGCCTCGCCGGATTGGAATTAGCGAAGACCCTCGATGCTGAGCTCCGAGGGAAACTCGCGGATTGACGAGGGGCGACAGGCTTAACCAGCTTCGGTGACGCCCATTAGTCGGAACGAGGTGCGGCGCGCACAAGGACAAACCGGTCCCCGAGCCGATGAACGAATTCGGCCACGCCCGGTCCTGGCGCGTTAGGCGACCGCGCGTACGTCACGACGCGGCCGCTCGGATGTCGGGCCAGCCACACGGCAACACTATCGGCCGGGATCTCGACGAGCGGTTTGCGGAGGCGCCCGAGGAAGGTGTACTGACCGGAATACCGCCCCTCGTGCGCAATTGGCTCGCCGGACCGTTCGAGCGACGACAGATGCGTGGCAACAGGGCGCGCGTCGTACCGATCGCGGAGGGTCGGGCCGGCGACCACGGAGACAACGGCCAGCACGCAGAATGCCCCCAGCGCGATCCATCGCACTCGACGCGCGATGCGATCGTCCGTCTCGTGCGCCGCGTCGCCGACCAGCCGCGCCATCGCGAGCGCCACGAATGGCACTTCGGGCAGGAGATAGTGCACCTGCTTGCCGCTCACGACGCTGAACACGGCGAACGCCGGAACGACGATCGCCGTGCACAGTCGGAGCCCTGCATCGCTGGCAAGCGTGTCGCGCCACTGGTTCGCTTTCGCGGAGTGCCAGACGGCCGACCACACCGTCCAGGGCAGCAGCATCCAGAGGAGATTCGGCACGTACCACCACAGTGGTCGGCGATGGGCGAAGCTATTCACCACGCGGCCCGCGGTCTGGCCGATGAAGATCGCGCGCGCGTACGCGGGCCCTCCGGCCAGCGCGGCGGGGATCGCCCACACGAGCGCGATCGCCACGCCGGCGAGCACCGCGCCGGCGAGCGACCAGTGCCGGAGACCCGTTCGCGCGGGCCCTGGCGATCCGTCAGGCTGGGCCTGCCTAACGTCCCACCAGCGGGCCAGGAGGGCCGCCGGCAGCATGTGAATGAACACGACGGGTCCCTTCGCAAGGATGCCCAACCCCGTGGCGATCGCAATGACGGCGAGACCCTGGCGTTGTCCCCGCCGGGCGTCCACAACGCCGAGCACCGCGAGCAGCACGCACACCGTCAATACGGTGTCGAACAGGAGCAGCGTGCTGTAGACCAGCCAGACGATCGTGCTCGCGAGAATGACCGGAGCGACGCGCGACACGGCGCCCCGCTCGGGCCACAGGCGTCTGGCGAGCACCGCCGTCAGAGCCAGCGACGCCACACCACACGCGGGACCGATGAGCCGAGCCCAGATCTCCGCGGGCCCAATCACCCGCCATCCGGCCACGATCAGCCAGAAGAGCAGCGGCGGCTTGTCGCTGTACGGCACGCCGTTCAGGTGCGGGACGAGGTAATCCCCCCGACACCACATCTCCCACGCGACCGAGGCGTAGCGGGTTTCGTCGACAGGCAGAAGCGGGCGCGCCGCAAGCGCCGTCGCGACGGCAACCACCAAGGCGACGGGCACCACGCCGCGCGCCAGACCCAGCGGCGCACGTCGACTCCGGCCGCTGGGGCGCCTAACGTCTACACCGACTTCCGTGGCGACAGGTGCCGTCCCTTCAGCCACGCGACGCGACTGGCGCGGCGCGCCCACCCCGTCGCTGGCGCCCAATGAGCACGAGGTTCCGGGCGTAGATGGCGAGACCGGCTCCCTGCCCTAACGCGAAGACCGGATCCCGCCGGTGGAGCGCGTACAGGAACAGCACGGCCCCGCCGGCGAGACTGAGCCACCAGAACGCCACTGGAACAGTGCTCTGCCGCGCACGTTCACTCGCGACCCACTGCGCGAGGAATCGCAACGTGAAAAGCGCCTGACCGGCAAACCCAATCACCAGCCAGGCGCGCCCCGCCAGAAACTCATTCATGCCACGGACCCTCCCGAGTCGTGAGGCGCGTTCGCTCGCCCGTCGCGCTGGATGACCGTCCCGACGAACGGCGTCGCGGCGAGCGGTTCCGTCACCATTGCGACCCTTGCACGTCGCGTCAGCCACATGACGCCCATGAGATCCACGATACCCGCCCAGAGCCTGTTCCAGACGCCGTAGTGCGATCGCCCGGTCAGGCGCGGGCGATGGTTGACCGGTACGCTGATCACGTGGCCACCCGTGCGCCGCACGAGCGCGGGCACGAACCGATGCATGTGATCGAAGTACGGAAGCTCGAGGAACAACGAGCGATCGAACACCTTGAGGCCGCACCCGGTGTCGGGAGTTCCGTCATGGAGGAGGCTCGAACGAACGAAGTTCGCGATGCGCGACGACACACGGACGAGGCGTGAGTCCCGTCGCTTCACTCGGTGCCCTGCGACGAGGGTCTTCGACGGGTCGAGCGCGGTGGTCTCGAGGATCGCGAGAAGTCGTGGAATGTCTCCAGGATCGTTCTGCCCATCCCCGTCGAGCGTCGCGACGAGCGAGGCACGCGCGTGAGTGACGCCGGTACGAAGCGCCGTGCTCTGGCCGTATCGTTCGGCGTGGCGTAGTGCGCGAACGCGCGGATTGCGGCGCGACAGATCCGTCAGCCGCGCGAACGTCGCGTCGGCACTGGCGTCGTCGACGAACACGATCTCGTACTCGAGCACACCGCCGAGCGCGGCGTCGATGTCGTGCGCGAGCGGACCCACGTTGTCCTGCTCGTCATGCACCGGGACGACCACCGAGAGATCGGGAACGCCCGTCAGGAACCTGGTGCTGCGGTTCGACTGGATCATTTTTCGTGCGTCAAATTCTGCTTGATCGAATCCTATGTCGTCGCAGGGGGTGTGCCCAAGGTGCTCCGGCCTCGGCGACGCCGATGCGTTTAGGCGCAATTCAGATAGCGGTCATTCGTCGAACTCGTACAGCTTGCGCATATGCCACAGGCCACGCCGACCACTAGCCTGTCCCGGGATCGAGTCTGCGTCGTTACCGGCGCGACCCGAGGGATCGGTCGCGCGACGGCGCTCTCGCTCGCGAAGCGTGGAGCGCAGGTCGTGCTCGTTGGTCGCGACGAGGCGCGTATGGACGAAGTGCGCCACGAGGCGGCACGGGCCGGCAATTCAGGCGTTGCCGCCGTCCGTGCGGACTTCGCGTCGCTCGCTTCGGTTCGACACGCCGCGGAAGAGATCGCGCACCACTGGCCCGCGATCCACGTGCTGGTCAACAACGCGGGGATCAATGCGGGGCGCCGCCAGCTGAGCGTGGATGGCTTCGAGCTGACATTCGCCGTCAATCACCTCGCGCCGTTTCTTCTGACGTCGTTGCTCGTACCGACGCTGACCGCCGGTGCGCCATCGCGCATCGTCAACGTTACATCGGTGTTCGCTCACGCTGGCCGCCTGGATCTCGATGACATCATGTTCGAGCGCCGTCGCTTCACATCCACAGGCGCCTACAACCAGTCGAAGCTGGCGAACGCGATGTTCACGAGGGAGCTTGCCGCGCGTCTCGACGGTTCGGGGGTCTTCGTGAACTGCGTGGCGCCAGGTCTCGTGGCGACGGATCTCATGCGCGAGCACTGGTGGTTCAAGCCGCGCTGGCTCCGCTGGCTCTGGTCGACGTGGCTCCTGTCGCCGGAGGAAGCGGCGGCTCGCGTCGCCCGGGTGGCTACGTCGGAGGCGTTGGATGGTGTCACCGGCCAGTGCTTCGCGGCCACGTTACGACCGGTCTCCCTCCCGCGCCGCGCCCGCGACGCGGAGCTACGCCGGGGGCTCTGGGATCTCAGCACGAGCCTGACGAGCATCGAATCCGTGGCGCGCGCGCGCACGTCCCGCCGCGCATGAACGAGACAGGCGTTAGGCACCGGGCGACACTCGGCGACCTGGCGCGGCTCTTCATCAAGCTCGGGACGATCGGCTTCGGCGGCCCGGCCGCGCACATTGCGCTCATGGAGGACGAGGTCGTGCGCCGTCGCGAGTGGCTGACGCGCGAGGCGTTCCTCGACTACGTCGGCGCGACGAACCTGATCCCCGGTCCGAACTCGACGGAGCTCGCGATCGAGATTGGCCGCGATCGCGCGGGCTGGCCGGGTCTCATCGTGGCGGGCGTCGCGTTCATCGTTCCGGCAGCCCTCATCGTGGGGGTCACCGCGTGGGCGTACGTGCGGTTCGGTGAGTTGCCCGCCGCACTGGCGCTTTTTGCCGGGGTCAAGCCGGTAGTGATCGCGATCGTCGTGCAGGCGCTCTGGAGGCTCGCCAGGACGGCGGTGAAGTCGGCGTGGCTCGGCGCGCTGACGGTCGCCGCGATCGCGGCGGTGGCGGCTGGAGCGCAAGAGCTGGCGGTACTCGCTGGCGCGGCCGCCGTCGCGGCGATCGTTGCGGCCGCGCGAGCCCGAGGTGGCGACGATCGGGCGGCGATTATCAGCGTGGTCGGAGCACCACCGTCAGCAAGCACGCCGCCCCTGGCTGCGGCGTTAGGCACCGTGGTCGGCGTGCCTGTGGCCGTGTCGTTGTGGTCGTTGTTCGCGATCTTCCTCAAAATCGGCTCTGTCCTGTTCGGGAGCGGCTACGTGCTGCTGGCGTTCCTCCGCGCGGACTTCGTGCAGCGCCTCGGGTGGCTCACCGAGCGCCAGCTCCTCGATGCGGTTGCCGTCGGGCAGGTGACGCCGGGGCCGGTGTTCACGACCGCGACCTTCGTTGGCTACGTACTCGCC
>JBKOYV010000153.1:0-6688 GCA_046725585.1 Gemmatimonadota bacterium
GATTGTCGCGATCAGCGCCTCCGCCGGCCTGCCGCCGCGATCCGGGATGTGCAGGGTCGTGGCGACCTCGCGCGCGATGATCGCCGGATCGGCGATGGGAGCGAGATCGACCCATGCGATGCGCGAGTACCGGCCGGATTCGGCGGCGGCGACCTCGCGGGCGAGTCGCGTCTTACCGCTTCCGCCTGCGCCGGTGAGCGTGAGGAGACGTGTCGCGCCGATCAGCCTCGCCAGCTCGCTGAGCTCGTGGCCGCGACCGATGAACCGCGTCAGGTGGACGGGTAGATCGGCGAACGGGGTGTGATTGGAGACGGTCGACGGTGCAGGCGGAGCGGACGTCGTCATCCGGAGAGCTGGCGGCTTGGAGGGGGGACGAACCGGTCGCCTAGAATAGACGGCGGACGTCGCTTCCTCAAGCGTAGCACAAACGGATGACCGACGACGCACGACCAAGCAGACTCGGGACCTTCGACGAAGCCTGGCCCGAGTCCCGGGGGCCTTGCCCCGGTTGTTGCTATTCCTCAGTCAAGAGGAATTTTTCTATTCGTCTCAAAGCTTCGTTCGGTGCCCACTCGGGACGGATCCAGAGCGCTCGCGTGCCCGAACGTCCTACAGAAGAGCTCTCGTCCGGCAGGAGCACGAGCTTGCTCACTGTGAAGTCATCCACGGCCGCGAGGTCGAGTGCCGCGGCGCAGAACTCGGAGCCGGCAACAAGCACGAACGACGATAGTCCCAGCCCCTCGATGAACCCGCGCAGCCACTCGCTCCGGTCGATGCCGTTCGACGGAGCCTGCGGGACGGTCACGCGGAAGCTCACGTCAAGCCATTCGATGAGCGATGCCCAGACTGGGCTCGTTCCGGACTCTGCGCCGAGCAGCACGGCGCCTGGCCCGCTTCCCCGCCGAACGTAGCGGGTAACGTGCTCGCCCACCCGCACTTCGGCGCAGGGGCCGGCGTGCCAGGTCGCGTTGACTGTGCGGAGGTCGAGTAGGTCGCTCACGGAGTCAAGATCTCCGCGGGCGCTTACATGCTGCTTAAGGGACCGTGGACCCGGGTCGGGGGTACCTAGCCCCGGCGGCCTGACGCCGGGATCCTGCAGAAGACGTGTTGCCGTGTGACCGGACCGGGGCCCGGGTCGTGGAATTATTGATGACATCAGATACGTCGTCGTTTTCGTTCCCGCCCGAACCCAACACGGTCGTTGGGTGCGGGTGCGTTGGCGCGACCGTACACAGTCACACCCGGTCCCACCCCGTTACTGGTGTGACGACCCGGACCTGGAGATGCGGGACGTGCGGGGACGCCCGAGTCGAATTCGTGACCGAGATAGGCGAGAACAACTGATCTCTGGGTCACGTTGGGTGCCCGTCCCCGGTAAGTGGGACGGGTGCGGCATGTAGCGCCTGGTCATTCCGGGCCCCTTGTCATTCCGAGCGAAGCGAGGAATCCTCATCGTCCCGATAAACCCACTCTATCGGGACGGTGAGGATCCTTCGCTTCGCTCAGGATGACAACAATCATGCGCCGACTCGCTTTTCCCATGGCCTTCTGCCTGGCATTCGACCTCCAGGCTCAGGCTGCTTCGCCCCGTCGCGGCATTGCCGCCGAAGATTACTTCAACTTCGTCTTCGTCGCCGATCCGCGGTTGTCGCCGGATGGCAGTCAGGTGGCGTACGTATCGTCGCGCGTCGACAAGGCGAAGAACCGCCGCATCCCGTCAGTCTGGATCGCCGCAACAGACGGGCGGTCGGCACCACGCATGCTGCTCGATGAAGTGTGGTCGGCGAGCGCGCCGCGATGGTCACCCGACGGAAAGACCATCGCGTTCACCTCGGGCCGCGTGCTCGAGGACTCCACGGGCAAGACCGGCACGCAGCAGCCTGCACCGGGCCGGGCGCAGCTGTGGACGGTTTCGGCAACGGGCGAGACGCCACATCGCGTCTCCAACGTCACGAACGGCGTGTCGAGCTGCTCGTGGTCGCCTAACGGGTCGCAGTTCGTGTGCCTCGTGAGAACGGGGCCGAGCGACACGCTCAACACCGGGCCGGACCGGAGCGACGTTAGGCACTACGCGAGCCTCAGCTACAAGTTCAACGACACCGGCTGGTACGACGACAAGCGCTCGCACCTGTGGATCGTCGATGCGGCCTCGGGCGCAGCCCGCCAGGTCACCACCGGCGACTCGTGGAACGACACGGATCCGCAGTGGTCACCGGACGGCTCGCGCATCGCGTTCGTCTCCGACCGCACGGGCAAGGAATTCGACGAAGGCCGCAACAGCGACATCTGGGTCATTCCGGCGACCGGCGGAACCCCGACGAAAGTCTCCACGAGCGATCAGCGCGACTCGTCGCCGGTCTGGTCGCCCGACGGGAGGTCGATCGCGTTCGTGAGTGCCGAGGACGAGGACGCGCCGCAGCAGCTCTACATCGCGTCGAGCGCCGGCGGTGGGACGCCACGTTTCGCGGCGAAGTCGCTCGATCTCATTCCCGGGAACCTGCAGTGGGCGGAAAGCGGCAAGGCGATCTACTTCGACACCGGGGTCAAGGGCGAGCTGCACGTGTTCCGCGTGGAGGTCGCCACCGGCGCCGTGACGCAGGCGACGCGCGGCCCCCGCGGCGTGCGCGCGTCGAACGTGAGCCCGACGTTAGGCAGGATGGTCTACCTCGCGAACGACTTCCAGCATCTCGATGACGTCTACACGTCGGCGCTGGATGGGAGCGGCGAGCGGAAGCTGACGGACGCGAACGGGGCGCTCTGGAAGACACTCGATCTGGCGTCGGTCCAGCGCATGACCTTCAAGGGGGCCGAGGGCTGGGACGTCGACGGGTTCTTCGTCAAGCCGGTAGGCTGGACCGCCGGCAAGTCGTACCCGATGATCCTGAGCATTCACGGCGGTCCGGCCGGCCAGTACGGGGTCGACTGGTTCCACGAGTTCCAGGTCTACGCCGCGAAGGGTTATGCGGTCTTCTTCACGAACCCGCGCGGCTCGACCGGGTACGGCCGGAAGTTCCAGCGCGGGATCGAGCTGCAGTGGGGCGGGAACGACTACACCGACATCATGAACGGCGTGCGCGCCGCGATTGCCGCGAACCCGTGGGTGGACACGACGCGCCTTGGCGTGACGGGTGGAAGTTACGGCGGCTACATGACCAACTGGATCGTCGGTCACACCGGGATGTTCAAGGCGGCGGTGACGCTGCGGTCGATCTCGAACTTCATCAGCGACGACGGGACGCGCGATGGCGCGTACGGCCACAAGGGCGATTTCGGAGGCGACATCTTCGAGAAGATGGACCTCTATTGGGATCGCTCGCCGCTCAAGTATGTGAAGAACGTGACGACCCCGATTCTCATTCTGCATTCGGACAACGACTATCGGGTGCCGATCGAGCAGGGCGAACAGTGGTTCCGCGCGCTCAAGCACTTTGGGAAGACGGCGGAGATCGTGTTCTTCCCGCGGGAGAATCACAACCTGACGAGGACCGGAGAGCCAAGGCACCTCGTGGAGAGTTTGAACTGGCAGCTCTACTGGTTCGATCGCTACCTCAACGGCAATGCGAACGCGGTGGCGCCGAATGGCAGGCGCGCCAGCATGGTTGGCACGCAGTGAATCAGCAACGGCAACACCGAACGCGGATTTCGACACCGATTACGCCGATGTTCGCGGATTCGCTCCGAGGGCATTGACGCCTCCGACGGCGGCTTCGGGTCTCTCACGTTTTTTTTGTTCAACGGCCTCGGGAAGCCAATGCGTCCCGAGGCTGTTCCATTCTTGCCAACGGCTCGTTGCGAGCCGCATACGTCACCGCTTTGGGGACGATCCGGTTGATCGACTCGATGTGGGCATGCGGATGACTGACATGTCCTGGACGGACGGTTCACGGCGCCACGAGCCGGGGTCTGTGGTTAACGGCCTCGGGAAGCCATTGCGTCGCGAGGCGGTTCAACAAAGAAAAAAAGGATCCCTACGCGGTCGTCGGAGTTTTCGATGCCGTCGGAGTAAATCCGCGAACATTCGCACAATCGCTGTCGAAATCCGCGTTAGGTCTTGCCGTTGTAGAGTCGTCCCTGTCTCGATGTCCAAGAGGTAGCGCAGTTGCCGCGGGATCAAGACGCAGGACCAATTGGATCACAGCTCGATCTCCGCCCCCAGCTCAACCACCCGACTCGGCGGAATCTTGAAGAAGCGCGTTGCCCGACGGGCGTTCCGCGCCAGACGTGCGAACAATCGCTCCCGCCAGATCGCCATCCCCGGCCGATCCGTCGCCAGCAGCGTTTCACGCCCGACGAAGAACGTCGTCTCCGCCAGATCGATCTCCAGCCCCATCTGGCGACACCGCTCGAGGACACCCGGGACCTCGGGATCCTCGGCGAACCCATGGCGTGCGGTGACACGGAACACGTTAGGCGACAACGTCTCGATCTGCACGCGATCCGCCTCCGGGACGTACGCATACGCCTCGGTGAACATGCCGAGGAACACGATCCGCTCGTGCAGCACCTTGTTGTGCCTGAGGTTGAGGAGGAGCGCGTGCGGCACCAGCTTCGGGTCCCGCGTCAGGTAGACGGCGGTACCCTTTACAGGTGTCGGCGCCGCGGTCCGGATTCGCTCCGCCAGCCCCGTGATCGGCAACGCCGACTCGGCCAGCCGGTCCGCCAGGATCGCTCGGCCCTTCTTCCACGTCGTCATGATCGTGAAGACGAACGCAGCGATGACGAGCGGGAACCAGCCACCGCTCGGAATCTTCGTCAGACCCGCCGTCCAGAAGCCGAGGTCGAATACGAGGAAGCCGATGGCCATCGCGGCGGTCGCCACAATGCTCCACTTCCAGTGCGTCCGCGCCACCACGGCCAGCAGGATCGTGGTGAACACCATGTCCGTCGTCACGGCCACGCCATATGCCGCCGCGAGATTGCTCGACGAACGGAAGCCTAACACGAGCCCTACGCACGCGATCACCAGCAGCAAGTTGAGCCCCGGGATGTAGATCTGCCCGATCTGCGTGGACGACGTATGCTCGATGTCCACGCGAGGCAGGTACCCGAGCTGCACCGCCTGTCGGGTGAGCGAGAACGCACCCGAGATCACCGCCTGCGACGCGATCACTGTCGCGATCGTCGTCAGCGCCACGAGCGGGATCAACGCCCACCCCGGCGCGAGCTGGAAGAACGGATGCTCGGCCGCGCTCGGGTCGGCGATCACCAGCGCGCCCTGCCCGAAGTAGTTGAGAAGGAGCGAGGGCAACACGAGCGCGAACCAGGCGTATCGGATCGGCCGCTTGCCGAAGTGCCCCATGTCGGCGTACAGGGCCTCGCCGCCGGTGACCGCGAGAAATACCGACCCGAGCACGAGAAAGCCGGCTACCCCGTTGCGCATGAAGAAACGCGCGCCGTGCACCGGGTTCACGGCGCCGAGCACCCCTGGATGCGCGACGAGATGTGTGAGTCCCAGCGCCGCCAGGACGAGAAACCAGAGCAGCATGACGGGACCGAAGATCGACCCGATGCGCGCCGTCCCTCGGCTCTGGACGGCAAACAGCAGGATGAGGATGGCGATCGTGATGGGGATGACGTACGGCCGAAACATCGGCGTCGCCACCTCGAGACCCTCCACGGCGCTCAACACGGAGATGGCCGGCGTGATCATCCCGTCTCCGTAGAGGAGCGATGCCCCGAACAACCCGATGAGCACGAGCACCGCTCGGCGTCCGGCGGCCCGCTGCGACGGAGGCGAGACGAGCGCCGTCAGCGCGATCATCCCGCCTTCGCCGCAGTTGTCCGCGCGCATCACGAACGCGAGGTACTTGACGGAGATGACGAGGATGAGCGACCAGACGATGAGCGAGAGCAGGCCCAGGACGTTCTCGGGCGACGGTGACAGCCCGTGCTTTCCGTGGAGCGATTCGCGGAGCGCGTAGATGGGGCTCGTGCCGATGTCGCCATAAACGACGCCGAGCGCCGCGAGCGAGAGCGAGGCCAGCGCACTGCCGGTCGGGCGCTCATCGGCCGCGTGATGGTGAGCCGCCGTCGCGGGGCGTTGGGCAGTCGCAGTGGTCACGTCTCCCTCACTCTTCTCTTGCTAAACGAAAGGAGTCGTCGCATCTTCTCTTGGTAAACGAAAGAAGCTGTGTTCGTCTCGAGCTTCTTTGTCATCGCGAGGTGCCCGCCCTGAGGAGGGCCAGCGACGAAGGGAGGGGTCCTCATCGTCCCGACCGAGCCCTCTTTCGGGAACCTGAGGATCCTTCGCTTCGCTCAGGATGACAACGTGAGAACGGCTCGGGACGACAAAGAAGCTCGGGATGACAGTTCGGCTGACGGCTCAGGATCACAATGCTCCTCTAGCACTACAATGCATGGCTGATACCGAGCGCGGGGGCGAAGTCATCAAGGGTACGCTCGATCTGCTCGTGCTCAAGGTCCTCCAACTTGGCCCCATGCACGGATGGGGCATCACCGAGCTGATCGAGCAGCGATCGGAAAACCTCTTGAGCGTCAACCAAGGGTCGCTGTACCCGGCACTCTATCGACTCGTCAGGCAGGGGCTCATCCGTTCGGCGTGGAAAACCACCGAGAACAATCGGCGCGCCCGATTCTACGAGCTGACCGCGGCGGGCCGTGAGGGGCTGCGTGAGGAGCGCGCACAGTGGGAGCGCCTGTCGCGCGGCGTGAACCTCGTGCTTCGCAC
>JBKOYV010000095.1:0-41817 GCA_046725585.1 Gemmatimonadota bacterium
CGTCGGGCTCACGGCCTCCGTGAGCCGTAACCGCATCGAGAGCTACACCGACGAGTCGACGGGGACCGTGTATGAAGACGTCGAGCCGATCCTGACGCCGGCGTTCGTCGGCGGCCATCGGGCGACGTGGCATGCGACTCCCTGGCTCGCGCTCACGGCGGATGGCCGTTACCAGTCACGCAGCTTCCTCGCCCCGACGGGCGATGAGCGCCTGACGGCGCCGGCGTTCTACGTCCTCGACGCCGGCGTGACGCTGTTCGGCGATCGCGCGAGCGACGTCGCGCCGTGGGCGGGTCGGACGACGGTGATCGTCACCGGGCGCAACCTGCTCGACCGCCACGCGTATCCGACGGGTGACGTGAGTGAGAACGTGCCGCGGTACATCATCCTCGCGCCGAGCAGCGTCGATGTGACGGTGCGGGTCCGGTTCTAAGGGGCCGCGCTGCGCCTCCAGAAGGGAGGGTGTATGAAACTGATGACCGAGTACGAATGACCTACCACCTATAACTCACGACTCGCCCGGACATCACGAGGAGTCTGGCGAGTCATGAGTGGTTGGTGGTAGGTCATTGGTTCTCGGTCATCAGTTTCTCGCAGTCCCCACTTGCGCGCGCACGTCGGCCCTCGCGTGCTTCAGGAACTCGACCTTCCTCCCTAGAATACGGGGTCCCTCACGCTGCGGCGAAGACTGCATGGACGATCGAACGGTCGGGGGTCCACTGTCGCGCCCGATGACCCGTCGAGAGGCCGTCGCGACCGCCTTGGCGCTCGGAGCATCGGTCGCCTGGCCGTTCCGCGGGGAGCGGCGCTCGTTAGGCGGATGGCGGGAATGCCGCGAGTGCTATCCGCAGGGCGTCGCCTCTGGTGACCCCGGCCCCGACGGCGTGATCGTGTGGACCCGCCGCCCTCCCGTGAACGGCGGCGCGGCCTCGCGCCTCCTCGTCGAGATCGCCGCCGATGAGGGCTTTCGTGACGTCGTTTCGACCACGCACGCGACCGTCAGCGCGGCAACCGACTGGACGTGCCGAGTGCTCGCGGCCGGCCTCGCGCCCGCGCGAGAGTACTGGTACCGGTTCACCGACGAACACGGCTTCGGAAGCCGGATCGGTCGGACGCTCACCACGCCGGCCCCGAGCGACCGCCGCCCGACGCACTTCGCGTTCGTCAGCTGCCAGAACGTTCAGCTCGGCGCATGCAACGCCTATCGGCGCATGATCTGGGAGGACGAGCGTCGCACCCCCGCGGACCGGCTGGCGTTCGTGCTCCACCTCGGCGACTTCGTCTACGAGATCGTGTGGTACCCGGAGGACCGGCCGCAGGGCTATTACGCGCGCCACATCCGCGACATCGTGCGCTACGCGCACGGCGAGAAGCACAGCGACTTTCACGTGCCCACAACCGTGGATGACTACCGGGCGCTCTATCGAGCCTACCTGCTGGACCCGGATCTCCAGGACGCGCGCGCACGCTGGCCGTTCGTCCCGGTCCCCGACAACCACGAGTTCTCGTGGAAGGGGTGGCAGAGCCAGGAGAGCTTCGGCAGTACGCTTCCGGCGCAGACGCGAAAGGTCGCGGCGAACCAGGCCTGGTTCGAGTACCAGCCCGCACGCGTCGTGCGGCCGGGCGCGCCTAACGCGGACGAGTTCCGCCCGCCGCGGGTCGCGGACGCACCGCTCCTCGCGCTCGACCACGACGGGCTCGGGCTCGACCCCGGCAACCTCGCCGCGATCCGCAGCCTGCGGGTCTACCGGTCGCTTCGCCTGGGCGCGAACGCCGAGCTGATTCTCACCGATAACCGGAGCTTCCGCTCGGAACCGCTCACCACTCGGCAGGAGGCCGCTCCATTCCGGCCGGCGTCGTTCCCCGGCGTCGTCTCGGAGGACGTGACCGAGGTGCTCGATGCCGGCGCCGCCATGTCGAACGCGGCACCACCGGCGACGATCCGCTTCGGCGCCGCCGACGTGCCCAACCCGCGGCGCACCGCCCCACCCCTTTCCATGCTGGGCAGCACGCAGAAACGGTGGTTCCTCGACCGGCTGCGGGGCGCGACCACACCGTGGAAGCTGTGGGGCAACTCCGTCGCGATGCTCGACTGGAGGACGGACTTCCAGAACCTGCCTGACGACATCGGCGCACGCTGGCCGACCAGCGGCTATGCGCTGTTCAGCGATGACGACTGGTCCGGCTATCGCCACGAGCGCGCCGAGATCCTCGAGTTCGTCGAACGAAACCGCATCACGGGGCTCGCTACGGTCTGCGGCGATCGCCACGCGTTCCTCGCCGGCGTCGTGTCGTCGACGCTTCCTCCGCACCGCTTCCATCCGGTCGCGGCGGAGTTCGTGACCGGGTCGATCTCCGCACCGGGGCTTTTCGAGGCGATGGAATTCGGTCTCGCGCGAGACCACCCGCTCCGACCCGTGTACGTGCACCAGCCGCCGGGCGCGGGTGCGGCGGAGCCGGCGATCAACCTCTCGATGATGCACGGCGTCCGATCGAGCCTCGAGCTCCAGCGAAGTCACGACCTCCGTCGGGCGCTCGCGGCAAGCAACCCCGAGGTCGCGCCGCATATGTCGTTCGCGGACGTCGGCGGGCACGGCTACGCGGTCGTGCGGGTCGCTCCCGAGGAGCTGAGCGTCGAATTCGTCTGCATCCCCCGCCCCATCGAGCGGTCACAGGGCGCCGACGGCGGAGCGCTCGCGTATCGCGTGAGTCACCGCGTTAGGCTGTGGCGAGCGGGTGAAACGCCCAGGGTCGTCCGCGCTTCACACGAGGGCGCGCTCCCGCTCGGACTGTAGCGCAAACCGCAAGCCTGGTCGTCTTCGCCAAGGCCGGCTCACCGTCATCTCCGCCGTCGCGCGATGAAGGCGATGACGTCGGAAGTTCCCCGACTCGCCGCGCAGAGACCGCCGACAGACCGACACCGCCCTCCGCGCGATCTTGCGTAGGCACGCGCGATGGACGCGGGCCGATCGCCGAGGGCGCTATGACGACAATCGAAACCCGACAGGACCCTGGTCGGCCGAGGGTGCAACCGGCCCGACGAGATGTGCTGCAAACGATCCTGCTCACCTGCGGCATCCTCTCGTCATTGCTTTACGTGGTAACTGACCTCCTCGGGGGAACGACGTACGAGGGGTACAGCTTCAGCGCACAGACAATCAGCGAGCTGAGTGCGCTCGGCGCTCCGTCCAAGCGGTTCGTCGATCCGCTCTTCCTCATCTATGACGTCCTCCTGGTGGCCTTCGCGATCGGAGTCGCGCGAGAGTCGGTTGTCCGGAAGCGTGCTCGCCGCGTCGTGGCACTCCTGATCGCTGGAATCGGAGCCATCGGCCTGGTGATGGCGCCCTTCTCGGCGCTCCACGTTCGTGGCGCCAAATGGGCGATCAGCGACACGCTGCACATTGTCGTCACGAGCGTAATGGTTCTCTCCATCCTGCTCGCCGTCGGCTTCGGCGCCGTCGCGCTCGGCGAACGGTTTCGCCGGTATTCCCTCGGGACGCTCCTCGTTCTGGTCGTGTCTCTCGCGCTGATAGGCATGTACGGGCCGCGACTCGCCGCGCAGCTGCCCACACCCGGGTTGGGGATCACGGAACGCGTCAACGTCTACGCATACCTCCTTTGGGTCGCGGTGCTCGCGCTCGGGCTCCTGCGGCATCCAGCTCACAGTTCCTCAGCGGTGGTTTCGAAGGCGGCCGCCCAAGTTCACGGGTTCGTCGCTCCGGGCTTCGAGGAGGTGCGCGCCGAGTTCCAACGCAACTTCGCCGAACGCGGCGAGATCGGCGCCGCCGTCGCCGCCTACTGGCGCGGCGAGAAGGTCGTCGATTTGTGGGGCGGGAGGCGCGCTCCTGACGGCGACACGCCGTGGAACGAGGACACGATGGTCGTCGTCATGTCGACCACGAAGGGCCTCGCCGCGATGACGCTGGCAGTGGCGAACGCCCGCGGCTGGCTCGACTACGACGCGCCCGTCGCGCGTTACTGGCCCGAGTTCGCGCAGTGCGGCAAGGGCGCGATCACGGTCCGGCAGCTCCTCGCGCACGAAGCTGGCCTGGTCCTGCTCGACGAGCGCCTAACGATCGAGATGATGCGCGACCTCGACGCCGTCGCGCGCCTGCTCGCGCGACAGCGGCCCGCCTGGCCCGTGGGTACGAAGCACGGCTACCACGGGATGACGCTGGGGTTGTACATGCAGGAGCTCATTCGCCGTGCCGATCCGGCTCACCGCACCCTCGGTCGGTTCTTCCGCGAGGAGATCGCCGAGCCGCTCGGGCTCGAGCTCTACATCGGCCTACCGAACGGGATCCCGGACGCGCGTCTGGCGAAGATCAAGCCCCTGTCCCGTTTCCGTGCGCTGCTGGCGCTCACGCATTCGACGCCTGAGCTGATCAAGCGGGTGCTCGCGCCGCGATCGTTGCTCCGCCAGTCACTCGCGATCCCATCGGATGTCGACTTCACCGACCGGCGCAGCCTCGAAGTCGAGCTGCCAGCGGGCAATGGGGTTGGCACGGCGCGAGCAATCGCCCGCGCCTACTCGGCGTTCGCGGAGGGCGGCGCGGAGATCGGCCTCACTCCGGAGACGTTCGCTCGCATCACAACCCTGCCCCAGGTCGCGCGTGCGCGGGATGAAGTGCTGGGCGTCCCGTCGTACTTCTCGCTCGGCTTCGTTCGGCCCGGACCTGACGTCGCGTTCGGTTCGAGCCCGCGCGCGTTCGGTGGGCCGGGTGCGGGCGGCTCCTTCGGCTTCGCCGATCCCGACGCTCGCCTCGGCTACGCGTACGTCATGAACAAGCTGGATTTCTGGTTGATCGACGACCCGCGCGAGAGGGCGCTGCGCGACGCGGTGTGTCGCGCGATCGCGCGGCTCGGCTCGCTGAGACCGGTGGAGCTCGCGCCGCCCGTGCTGTCGGCGGTCGGCTGACGTGCCGCGATGCGATCTCCGGACAGACACCCCGTACTCGCCAGCCTAGCGTGTGGTTGGAACCGATCGCGAGGGTCACCATGACAGTCGATTCGCCGAGCGCGACAGGGACGAAGCAGCCGGTCGGGCGTGGGCCCGGAGAGGCGGCCGCCTCCCCACTGGTAGTGCAGTCGTTAGGCGATCGACTACGCTACCGGCCGATCGTCGTCGCCGTCACCGGAGATGCAGACGGCGCCGCGCCGGTGCGCGTCGCGTCGGCGCTCGAGCAGCGCTTCGGGTCGTTGGTCTCGGCGGTTCAGGTTCTGGACGTGTCGGACCTGCCGTTACCCATTCCGCTGCCGAGTGCGTTCACATTCGCCCGGGAGCTGATCGGGGACGCGCCGTACGCCGAGGACGCTCGCGCGCGGCGGCGGCAGTTCGCCGACTGGCTCGGCAAACCTAACGAGTGGCCGGTCCACATCTCGGTCGGCTCCGCCCCGTACGAGATCCTCGGATACGCCGAGCGGCAGGATGCCGCGCTGATCGTCATGGGGCTCCGCCATCACGGCGTCGTGGATCGCATCCTCCGCGATGAAACAACGCTCACGGTGGCGCGGCGGGCGCACGGTGCGGTGCTGGCTGTCGTCCCGGACCTCCGAAGGTTGCCCCGGCGGGCCATGGTTGGGGTCGACTTCGGGCCGGCGAGCATACGCGCCGCGCGCGCGGCGTTCGACGTGCTCGCCCGCCCGACGCTGGCCGATGCACCAGTGCTCCGGCTCGTGTACGTCGACCGCAGCGGCGTGGAAGGAGCCCACGAAGACACCGCGGGCGAGGCGCTGATCAAGCATCTCGGCGTCGAAGCCGCTTTCGAGCAGCTCGTCCGGGAGCTGAGTGCGCCGCCCGGAGTCCGGGTGGAGTGCGTGACGCGGCATGGTCCCGTCGCCGCGGAGCTGCTTGCGTGCGCCGACGAGAGCCGCGCCGACCTGATCGCGATCGGCAGCCTGAGGCACGAGCGGTTGGAACAGTGGATTCTCGGAAGCGTCACGACCGAAATCGTTCGCGATGGGCGCTGCTCGGTGCTGGTCATCCCGCCGCCACGCGCGTCAGAGAAACCCAACCGTTAGGCCGGCGTCACCCCTCGCCCCATCAGGGTCCGGATCGCACGACGCAGCTGCATGTCATCACCGATTCGTTGGGACCTCGTGATTCGACCGCGAAGATCCACGGGCGAGGTATCGTCGCGCCCGCACTTCGTCCCATTTCGGAGGGGGAGGGTCTCATGCGTCGTCGATCGTTCGTCCTCTTTGCCTGCCTCGTGACTGGCTGCAATGCCGACCACGCCACGGCGCCGTCGTCACAGGGCCCTTTGTCCACAGCCGCCAACGTCGCGTCGGGCGAGGGCGATGAGGCGTCGGCGAACGCGCGCCTCGACCTGCGCGACGTGCGCTCCGAGCTGCTCGCGGTCGATCGCGCGTACGCGGAAGCAGCGAAGTCCGTGAATCTCATCGACGCGCTCGTCGCGCCACTCGCGCCGGACGGCGTGTTCCTCGCGCCCGGTCCCGCGTTCCTGCGCGGCCCGGCGGCGGCACGAGCAGCGCTGTCCGCCACACCCGCCAACGCACTGTCGAAGTGGGCGTGGACCGCCATTCGCGTCGATGTGTCGTCTGACGGCAAGGCAGGCTACACAATGGGCTACACGGAGCTGACGCAACCGTCGGGAGCCGTGCTGCCGGGCCGATACCTCGCCTACTGGGCCAGGCAGAGCGACGGGTCCTGGAAGATGGAAGCGTACAAGCGTATCCCGCGCGCCGCCGGGGCGGTTTCGCTCACGCCTCCACCAGGCTTCGAGACGCCGAGCACCAGGCACCGGCGCTACTTCCCGAACACGGACGCCGAGGCCGAGGCGGCCGCGGCGGCAGCGACCGATCGGGCGTTCAGTGATCTCGCGCAGATCGTCGGGAACGCGGAGTCGTTCGCTCGTTATGCGGCGCCCACCGCTGCCCAGTCCGGGAACGCCGCGAGCGTGGGATGGGAGTTTGGCCGCGCGGCGATCGCGGCGGCGCATGCGGGCGAGCCGTTAGGCGTGTTTTCGTGGGCGCCGGTGATTGCGGCGGCGGCGGCGAGTGGTGACCTGGCGTTCACCGTTGGCTGGGTCTTCAACGCCTCGGGTCAGACGCTCGGGAAGTACTTCACGGTCTGGCAGAAGCAGAACACGGGGGAATGGCTGTATGTCGTGGACTGAGATCTTCCGGCGCCGCGGATGACTTCGGTGCGGGGCAAGCGCTTTGAGGGGAACAACGGTTTTAGCGGACGAAGCGGAAACCGCCGGATACGACTCTCCACTCAGGCTGGCTCTCGCAACGAGCCGGGCCTGAGAATGGAATGACCTCGGTAACCTCCTGCGTCCCGGGGCCGTTCGCAAAGAGCTCAGGCTCGTCGTGCGAGGGCTCATCCCGTTAGGCAGTATCCGGCAGCTTCCGCCCCATCCGCCTCATCGTTGTTCCCCGAAAAGGTTGGCGAACATCGAAGTCAGTCCGCGTGGTCCGATCCTTACGAGCCCCGTGGCAGCACGAGCGTGAAGACCGACCCTTCCCCTTCGACGCTGCTCGCGCGGAGGTCGCCGCCCATGCCCCGCGCGAGATCGCGGCTGATGGCCAGCCCGAGCCCGGAACCTTCGACCGTGTTCGTCAGCTTTCGGTGCACCTGGACGAAGGGGTCGAAGATCAGACTCAGCTTGTCCCGTGGAATTCCGATACCGGTGTCGGAGACGCGCAGTATCACGTGATCGGCGTCGATCGCGCCATCGTCGCTCCCCGGCGTGTCGACCGTGACACGTCCGCCCGGAGCGGTGAACTTCACCGCATTCGACAGCAGGTTCAGAAGCACCTGCTGCAGCTTGTCGGAATCCGCGCGCGCGACGACGTTCGTGTCGACGCGTCTGCGAACGGCCTCCCTACTGCCTCACGCACCGCCACTGGATCGGGGCCGGCTGCATGGTTCTGCCGCATGCGGCATTCCAGGGCGGAAGCTCACATCCGTGCACGTATGCCACAATTGCTGAGCCTGGCGAATGTCCCTCCAGAAGTTCTAAGGATTGCGCGACTGTGCTTCGGCAGCCCACCACACGCGGCGCGGGACCACCCGCTCCGTTGAGAGCTTACGCGGGCACGGTACGTCCGGCGGCGGTGAGGACACGCAACGCGTCCGTCGTGACCCACGGGCTCGCGATACGTTTGCTCGTCCCGCCCCAATCGACCGCGTCGTTGCCTAACGCGATCGTGCGAGATGACCGGTAGTACCGTGCCTCTGCCGGGAAGCCGCCGTCGGGCAGTTGCTTGCCGGCCAGCCGGTCGAGCGCGGCAGCGCATCGCTCGTCCCGAATGAAACCCGCCTCGGCCATCACCTTCAATCCGCCGAGGATGTCGTAGTGCCAGTAAAGCGGATAATGGAGCTGCACGAACTCGCTGCGAATGACCGCGCCGTTCGAACGACGCTTGAATAGCTGGCGCTCGAGGAAGACGCTCGCGGCCCGCGCGACGGCCGCGCGAACCTTGGGGCCGTCACTGGAGTGCCGGGCGAAGGCGGCGAGCCCGCGCAGCGGCGTCAGTGTTTCCATGAAGGAGGACGAGTCCGCGCCCGGATCCCTGTCGCAGTTCCAGCCGCCGTCCGGCCACTGCCAGTGGAGCAGCCGTTCAACCAGCCCCTCCGTCCGCTCGTCGGCGAGGCCGAGCGTCACGATGGCGTACAGGGCGTTCCCCTGCTGCGATGCGCACCGCCGGTGTCGCCCGCGCATGACCGGCACGCCGGACCGCGAGTAGGCCTTCGCCTTGCTGGCGCACTCGAACTCTTCGAAGAAGTCGCGGTCGAGCCACGCGTCCAGGAGTTGATCGCGAATCGGGACGAGCTCGCGGTCGCCGGGTGGGTAGCCCAGATCGGCGAGCGACGCCATTACCCAGTGCGCACCCTGCCACTTCTGATAGACGCCTCGCCCGCGCTGCAAGCGGCCGTCGCTCGCGCGGCCGGCGAGTAGCGCCGCCACCCGTGGCGATTCTCGAATCTCTCGTCGTAACGCTCGAATGCGGCGAGACGACTCGCTTTCACCGAGCACACCCACCCGAACCTTGTACCGAATGGACGGTTCCGTGGATGCGAGCAGCGCATCGATCTGCCTGTTTGCGTCCATCATCGCCTGATGCCTAACGGTTAAAGGTAACGGGCTGGGAACCGGGAACGGGGAACCGGGAACAGTGACCCTCTATCGGGACGATGAGGAATGACAAGCTTAGTCATCCTGAGCGCAGCGAAGGATCCTCAGGTTCCCGGTAGAGGGGCTCGGTCCCTACTCTGGTGGTAGGTCACTGGTACTCGGTTATCAGTTTTCCTACTAGGCTTGCTGGGTGCAGCGCCCCTTCTTGGCGGTGAACAAAGTTCCTCTCGAGCGGTTGACTTGCCAGTCTCGCACGGCAATCTGTTCGGCGTGCGACTCTCGACACTCTCCGAGACCTTCGAGCAGGTCGCCGCGACCAACTCTCGCCTCCGCCGGGTGGAGCTGGTCGCCGCCCTGCTCCGCCGGGCGTCGCCGAACGAGCGCGCGGCGGTCGTGTACCTCCTGCAGGCACAGCTGCGCCCTCCCTACGAAGGCGTCGAGGTCGGGCTGGGGGAGCGACTGCTCATACGTGTCGTTGCGTCCGCGTACGACGTCCCACCGGCACGCGTGGCCAGTCGCCTCGCGTCGTTAGGCGACCTCGGCCGAGTGGCCGAGGCGCTTGCGCCCGCCCAGTCGGGCGCGTCGCTCACCGTGCGGCGCGCCTACGATGCGCTCCTGGCCGTCGCCGAGGCGGGGGGCGCGGGCTCTGTCGAGCGAAAGATCAGGTTGATGGTAGCGCTGCTGCACCGCGCATCGGCGCCCGACGCGAAGCTCCTCGTCGGTGTCGCTCAGGGGCGCCTTCGACTGGGGCTTGGCGACCAGACGATCCTCGAGGCGGCGGCGCTCGCGGCGTTAGGCAGCCGAGGGGAGCGGCCGGTGCTCGAGCACGCGTACAACGTGCGGTCGGATCTGGGCACCATAGTCGCCCTTGCCTTCACGAAGCGCGCCCGTGACCTCGCGGCTCTCGGGCCCAAGGTGGGCGTGCCCGTGCGTCCCGCGCTCGCGCAGCGATTACCATCGGCGGAGGCGATCGTGGCGCGCCTTGGTGAGGTCCAGGTGGAGCCCAAGTACGACGGCTTTCGCGTGCAGGTCCACCGGAACGGCAATCGCGTGTCGATCTTCAGTCGTCGCCTCGAGGACGTGACCGACATGTTTCCGGAGATGGCGCACGCGGTGCGGCGAACGGTTCGCGCTCGCGAGGCCATTATCGAGGGTGAAGCGCTCGCCTACGATCCGGATACCGGCGAGGTGCTCCCGTTCCAGGTCACGATGACGCGCAAGCGGACCGCGAACGCGAACGTGACGAAGATGTCGGAGGAATATCCGACCCGACTCTACGCGTTCGACGTGCTGCTCGCCGGACGCCGTAACTGCCTGCCTGATGCGCAGCGCGACCGCACGCGGCGGCTGCAGACCCTGCTGCGCTCGCACGAGGACGGCGCAGTCGTCGCCACGGAGGCCATCGTCACGGGCGACGCCGCCGAGCTGGCCCGCTACTTCGACACGATGGTCGGACAGGGGTTGGAAGGCGTGCTCGCCAAACGGCTCGACGCGCCGTATCGTGCGGGCGCGCGAGGCTACGACTGGGTGAAGCTCAAGCGCGCCTACCAGTCGAAGCTGCGTGACACGGTCGACGTGGTGCTGGTTGGCTATCTCCGTGGTCGCGGGAAACGCAGCACGTTAGGCATCGGGTCGCTCGTCGGCGCGGTGTACGATCCCAAGCACGACCGCTTCCGAACGGTGGCGAAGATCGGTTCGGGGTTGTCAGACGCCGGGTGGAAGGCGATGCGCAAGCGGCTGGATGGCGACGCGATCCCGCGCCGGCCCGCACGGGTCGATTCGCTGCTCGTGCCCGACGTGTGGGTGGAGCCTCGGTACGTGGTCGAGGTCCTGGCAGACGAGATCACGCGGTCGCCGTTGCATACGTGCGGCAAGTACGGCGACGAGCCGGGGTACGCGCTGCGCTTCCCGCGCATGGTGAGCGAGCTCCGAGCGGACAAGTCCGTAGCGGATGCGACGACGGAGCGTGAGATCGTCGACATGTACCAGCAGCAGCGAGCGCCTCGAAGGACGCGAAGGGTCCGCTAACCTTGACTGATGACGCGTCGGTCCTCTAGTCCGCACGCATCGCGAGCAGAGGGCTCACCCGCACCGCAGCCAACGCGGGAGCGAGCGCTCCGACGAGCGTCACGAGGATCACGACGAGCGTGCCGCTCGTGAGCGTGAGCGGGTCGCCGGGCGGGATCCCGAACAGGAGCGCGCTCATGCCGCGCGCCGCGGCGTACGCCACCAACACGCCCGGGATGCCGCCAAGCAGCGCCAGGCGCGCAGCCTCGCCAACGATCATCCGCGCCACCCGCGCCGGCTCGGCACCGAGGGCGAGGCGGACGCCGATCTCGCGCGCGCGCTGCGCGACCATGAACGCCAGCAGCCCGTGAATGCCGATCCCCGTGAGGAGGAGCGCCACGGCCGCGAGTGCGCTCAGAATCCGGAGCTGGGCACGCCGGTCCGCGGTCTGTTCGGCGACGACGTCGCTCAGGAGACGCACGTTGGAGATCGGCTGCTCCGGGTCCACGCGGCGAACGACGTCGCGGATCGCCGGAAGGAGTGACTCGCCCCGAAGAGACGCTCGAACGACGAGATCCTTGGGGATGTACAGGCCGCCGAGCTGACTCGGCGCCTGCGCCGCCGCCATGTAGAGCTGCGGCTCGTTCGTGCGCTCGAGCCCGCGCACCTTGATGTCGCGCACCACGCCGACGACGGTGGGCTCGAGGCCACGCACCTTGAACGTCTTGCCGAGCGGGTTGTCGTTAGGCCAGTATTCGCGCACGAATGTCTCGCTCACCACGGCCACTCGGGGCCGGCCCGGCCGATCTCCGTCGTCGACCGCGCGCCCCTGGACGACCGGGATGCCTAACGCTGCAAAGAACTGTGGCGAGACGTATCGCAGGCTCACGCCGTCGGTTCGTCGGTTGCGGACCTCGGCGCCCGGGATCTCGACCCCCGCAATGCCGCCGGTGAGCACCATCGGGAGGCCGCTGGTGTACGCCGCAGCCTGCACCCCTGGCAAACTCTGAACGCCCGCGAGGACGCGATCGTAGAAGTCGGTGCGCCGCACCGAATCGGCGGATCGCGAGCCCGGGAGCGCCGTCCGAAGCGTCAGCACGCGCTCCGACGCGAAGCCCGGGTCGACCGCCTGCACTTTCCATACGGCGCGAATCAAGAGACCCGACGCGACGAGCAGCACGACCGAGACGGCGACCTCCATCGTGACGAGCACGGTCCGGAGTCGCTGCCGTCGTCCCCCTCCGCCGCGAGTTCCGTCGCGGAGCGCACTGAATCCCGTGCGTCCAACGAGTGCGGCCGGAATCAGGCCGAACCCGATGCCCGTGAGCGCGGTGAACGCGCCGGCGATACCGAGCGCGCGCAGATCGACTCGAGGCTGCTCCGCGAGCGGCAGCGTCGTGGGAACGAGGTGCGCCAGCAGCGGAACGGCGAGCGTCGCCACCAGCACACCGACCGCGCCGCCGACCAGTGCGAGCATCACACTCTCGGTGAGCATCTGGCGAACGAGCCGTTCGCGCCCTGCCCCGAGCGCGGCACGTACGGCCAGCTCGCGCTCGCGCCCCGCGGCGCGCACCAGCAGCAGGTTGGCCAGGTTGGCGCCGGTCAGCAGCAGAAGGCTGAGACTCGCCCCGCAGAGCGCGAGAAGCATGATGCGGTAGCGAGGCAACACGTAGTCGCGCTGGCGGAAGAAGGAGAAGCCCGTCTCGGCGTTGGTCTCGGGATGATCCTGACGCAGGCGCGCCGCGATCCCTGAGAGCTCGGAGCGCGCCTGCTCGAAGGTTGCCCCGGGAGCGAGCCGGCCGATCGCGTGCAGGTACGTGTTGTCGCGTTCGGCGTAGTCGTCCTCTCGCAGCACGAGCGGGGTCCACAACTGAACGTTAGGCATCGGGAAGTTGAAGTGGGCGGGCATCACGCCGATGATCACGCGCGGCGTGTCGTCGAGCCGGATCGTCTTCCCCACGACGTTCGGGTCACCACCGAACTGCGATTGCCAGAGGCCGTACGACACCACGACCGATCCCTCGTCGCTGGCGCTGGTAGCGTCGATGAGCCTCCCCAGCAACGGCCGGATGCCGAGGACCGAGAACACCTCGGGTGTGACGGCAATGCCGGAAATTCGCGCCGGTTCGCCGATGCCCACGAGGTTGAACTCGGCCCAGGTGAACGCGCCCCATCCGCGCGTCCTGGTAGTCATGGCGGCCGCGTCGCGGAAGTTGGCCGGGGACAGCTCGTTCATGCACCCCCAGCCGCCTCCCTCCTTCGGCCCCTCGCAGAGCCTAACGAGCTCACTGGGCTGCGGGAACGGCAGCGGGCGCAGGAGCACGATGTCGGCGACGGAGAAGGTCGCCGTGTTGGCGCCGACACCAAGCGCGGTCACGAGCACCACCGTGGTGACGAACCCGCGCGAGCGACTCATAGTGCGCGCCGTGTAGCGCAGGTCCTGCCGCAGGATCTCCCAGTGGGAGAGGAGCGCGTTCGGTACGACGTCGCCAATGGCGGCGAAGGTGCCGGCAACGGGCCCCAGGCCACGCGTGGACTCCGCGAAGGCACGGAGCAGCTCGGAGCCGTATTCGGCGCGATAGGACGCCGGGTACAGGCGCAACAGGGCCTTGTAAAGCGAGAGACTCATGAAGAGGTTCGCAGGTAAGAGTGACGATACGACAGTTCGCTCTCGGCTCTCTCCACCACTATACCCACTGTGGCTATATTGTCAATGCATACATTCGGTCCTCCGTCACCATGATCAGCGCCCGCGACCCGCGCGAGCTGCCCGACATCCCGGGCTTTCGCCGATTGACCAGGTCGCTCGCCGTGCTCGACGCGATCCTGTCACCGGATTGGGGGCTCCGATACTACTCGTTCGATGCGCACTGGGCGCCCGGCGAGCTCATGGCGTCCATGCGCAACGGACAGGGTGATCATTGGTTCGCGCTGATCAACCAGAGTGGGATCATCCTGCACGGCCTCGATCACGAGTCGCCGATGTATCGTCCCGACAACCCGTGGCCGGGCGTCCTGGAGGCGGTCCCCGCTGAATTCGCGCCGTTCCTCGACGAGCCGGCGTTCGATACACCGAACACCACGTTCTGCATTTGGCGTCGGACGACAGGCGAGACGTGGGAGCGCGGACCGGTACGCTCCCCGTCCGGTGACGACCCCGACGGATCGGCGCATCTGCTCCGCCATCTCGACGGGCGGCCGGAGACGTACGTGGCGTTCGCCGCCGAGTACCATGGAGTGAGCGCTCCGCTCGACGCGGTCGCAGCGATCTACGAGCACGCGCCGCTCACCGCAGCACTGGTGGCTCGTCTGAACCCGGTACTGTCCCTTCAGGACCTCCAGAGCGACCTCGCCGAGATCGGATTCCCGGAGTCGGGCTAGATCGCTCTGGCGAGTATATAGCCAGTGTGGCTATATTGCCAACGCACCTAGCCTGTCTTCGCCGATCATACCGCGACATGAAGACCGACCCGACGCCCGAAGAGCTCCTGCCGCTTCCGCCGGCAACGCTGCACATCCTGCTCGCGGTGGCGGAGACCGACCGTCACGGCTATGCGATCATGCAGGACGTCGCGGCCCGTACCGATGGCGAGCTGCGGCTGAGCGCGGGGACACTGTATCGCGCCGTCGCACGCATGGTGGAGCAGGGGCTGATCGTGGAGGTCGAGAAGCGCCGCACGCGCGCCGACGACGAGCGGCGGCGGTACTATCGCATCACGCCGTTCGGCCTGGCGGTCGCCCGCGCCGAGGTGCGCCGGCTCCTGCAGCTCGTCCGTCATGCGCAGGCACGCGGGCTCACGCCGCGAGCCGTGTGACGTCGCCAGAGCCTCGCGTGGGGTGAATCCCGGACCGAGAGGACCTGCTGTCGGTGCTTCCCGACGGGAACGGATGTGTCGCGAAGATTCCCGAGCCCTCGGGTCGGACGGGCGCGCAGTCCGACCAACAGCAACGCGACACCATGTCGGAGACCATTCGCTATCGTGGAATCGTCATGGTACTTGGTCTCGACGGGCTGGTCGTTCCACTCCGCCGACCATGAGATCGAGTCTCGGTTCCCCACAGTGCGCGGCAATCGCGTCGGCAACGCGATCCCGAAGCTCGAGGGCGGCACGCCAGCCGCCATCGGGCAACGGCGTGAGTGGTTGGCCGACCCACAGGAAGATGTGGCCCGGGTGCGGGATCCATCGTCCGCTCGGGAGGATCTGCCGCGAGCCACGCAGGGCGATCGGGACGATCGGAGTGCCGGTGGTGGTCGCCGCGTCGAACGCGCCCATCCTGAAGGGTCGAAGCCCGGCGGCGCGCGTGAACGTCCCTTCCGGGAAGAAGAGCACAACCTCGCCCGCTCGGATCGCGTCCGTCGTGCGTGCCGCATCCGCGACGCTTTGTGCGGTCTCGAGTCGTTCGACCGTCAGGTGCCGTGCCTTCCGCATGATTGTCCCGACGAACGGCCACGAGAACAGCTCACGCTTCGCGACGAACACGAAGTCGAGTGGAAGTGACGCGATGAGCGCAACGATGTCCGCGAACGACGTGTGGTTGCTGACGAGGACGAGTGGACCAGCGGCCGGCAACCGTTCGAGCCCTTCGATCGTGACGCGACACCACGTGACGCGCAGCGCAATACGTGACGCGAGGCGCCCGAGCGCGAATGCCGGTCGTCTGCCAGGAAGCGTGGCGAGTAGTAGCCAGAGCGGAATGGCGATGACGATCGCGGCGATCGCCGCGACGACCGTCAGATACGACGCGAACAGCCAGCGTCCAAGGCGCGTCATCGCCTGGCGTACCGTGGCGGCGACCGCGCCCCACGCGAGGCGGAGACGCAGCGAGAGCGGCGGTTTCGTGGAGCGACCGAGCCGCCCCGTCATGTAGAGCGTGCGCGTCGCATTGCGCTGGATTTTCCCGCTCGACGTTTTGGGAACCGTGCGCGGCGGTACGACGACGACGACATCCGGCGGAAGCCCCGTCGCCACCGCCACGGCGTTGACGATCCGAGCCTCGAGCTCGCTCGTCCCGTGGGGCTCAGCTGTTACCGCTTCCGCCACGACGATGAGTCGCTCGGTCCCCGCAGTCTCGTCAGGCACTCCGAACGCCACGACGCATCCCTTCCTCACGCCGTCCACGGCCGCGGCGACTTCCTCGATCTCCTGCGGGATGATGTTGCGGCCACCTTTGATGATGAGATCCTTTCCGCGGCCGGTGATGAACAATTCATCATCGGCACGGTAGGCGAGGTCTCCGCTCTCGATCCAGCCGTCCGCGCGGACGGTGCGTGCGGTCGCGGTGGGATTGTCGCGGTAGTGCGCCATTGCCGACGGACCGCGGAATACGAGCCGCCCGATGACTCGATCCCCGACCTCGCGGTCGTGCTCGTCGAGGAGACGCACCTCGTGCTGCGGGAGCGGGCGGCCGACGGAGACGAAGCGCAACACGTGTTGCGCGGTCGCCGTGGCCGGGACGGCGCGTCCGGTTTTCTCGATGTCATCGCGCCTAACGTGGTCCACGAGCACTCCTCGGCTGGCGGGTGGGAACGAGAGCGCGACGGCGCATTCGGCCAGACCGTAGACCGGCATCATGGCGCGGGCGTCGAAGTCGTATCGTCCGAACCGCTGCGCGAATCGCTCGACCGTCGAGGCACTCACCGGCTCGGACCCGTTGAGCGCGCACCGCCACGACGAGAGGTCGAGGCCTTCGATCGCGTCGTCGCGCACCTTCCGCAGGCAGAGCTCGAAGGCGAAGTTCGGCGCGGCGGAGAGCGTCGCGCGACGCTGATGGATGGTCCAGAGCCAGCGCTCGGGCCGCGCGAGAAAGGCGAGCGGCGACATGAGCGCCAGCGGCATTCCCCAGACGATGCTGCCGAGCCACGTGGCGATGAGCCCCATGTCGTGATAGAGCGGAAGCCAGCTTACACCCACGTCGGTGGGGCAAATGTTCACCCCGGCACCAATGGCGCGGATATTGGCGAGCAGGTTCGCGTGCGTTAGGCACACGCCCTTGGGGTCGCCCGTGCTGCCGGACGTGTATTGGATGAGCGCCAGGTCGCTCGATGATGCCGCGGGCAGCTCCGCGCGCGCACTTGCGCGCGGCGTCTCCGCGAGCGCCGCGGCGGTCACGAGGCCCGTGAGGGATGGGACCTCGCGTCGCAGCAGCTGCACGACGGGGGCTGCCTCGGGCACCGTGACGAGCAGCCGCGCTCCGGCATTGGTGAGGATTTTCACCTGGCGCCGCAGGTACTCGCGCAATCGGTCGAGGCGCGCCGGTGGGTAGAGCGGTACGGGCACGAGCCCGGCGGCCATCGCGCCCAGGAACGACTGCAGGAAGTCGAGCCCCGTGGGCAGCATGACCGCAACGGTCTCACCGTGCAGGAGGCCGCGTCCCCTGAGCCCTGCGGCGACGCTCGCCGCGCCATCGCGGAGCGCACCATAGCTCACGTCGCGGAGCTGGCCTGCTTCCTCCAGATGGACGTGCACGCGGGTGGGATCGGTAGCCGCGCGGAGCCACAGTGCTTCGACGACGGTGGTGAGCGCGTCCAGATCGAGCGCGCCGGCCGGCGCCGCGTGTGGGGCGACGACATGCGGCGGTATGCGCGCGCCGGTGCGGGATGCGGCCTCCAGCGCCGCGACAGCGATCTCGCGCGCCGAGTCCATCAGGAGGAAGCGATCCTCGAAGTCGCGCCCGAGCGCGAGCTCGAGCCGCGCGAGCAGCTCCACCCGTTCGAGGCTGCCGAATCCGATTTCTCGCTCGAGCGATGCGGTGGGCGTCACAGCCTGAAGTGCACGTGGGCCTCTCACCTCGAGCGCGAGCGCGCGGATCACGTCGAGCACGCGCTGTTCGTAGGCCTCCGGCGTGGCGGCCGCTTCAGCCGACGACGCCATACCAGGCAGCGTCACCGGGACGGGTCGTGATGCGGGGCGAGCTCCAGCTCACCCGACGCAGGGACAGCAGCGTTCCGAACAGACGTGCAGCGCTCGTCATTCATGATCGTGCCGTCACGCGAGAAGGGCTGGCCCGCCGCGCACGCGCGGGGGGCCTAACGCGGCAACGTCCGCGGCGGTCACGTCCACCCATGCTCGTCGCGCTCGGCCTTTCGGCTCGTTGAGATAGCGCCCGTCGTCGCCGGTGATGGCGCCGATCGCCAGCTCAGCGGAAATCGGTGACCGCAGCTTGCGCGCCACCACCACGTCCAGCTCGCCCTCGAGCACGCGTGCGACCTCGGCCGCGACCGGAACACCGCCGCGGGAGTGCTGGCTTCTCCCCGAGCTCTCGCAGCGCGTCTCGGCGGGACACCAAGGAATATGGGCCGCGAGGGTTCGAGTGTCAGTCGGGCGCGCGCTTAGACCGTTTCGGGCGAACGCCGACGACGTCTCCTACCTCGTCGCGCGGCAATGGGTGAGATCCGGCGGGGCGCGAAGCACCGGCATGGTTGCGAACGCCGTGTCCACCAGTGTCCGGATGAGCGCGCTATCGGTCGGCATGAGATGCCCCGTCCGGAGCCAGATCGCGGACTTTGGTGCGTGCGCGGCGTCGACCAACCGGCGCACCGCCGCAACCGGCATCTGCGGATCGTCCACGCCGTTCACGAACACGATTCGGCGCGGCGCGATACGGCCGATGAACCGCTCGGGCGCGAACGCGACGAACGGACGCGTCGCGAGCCATGCCAGCGGTCGCCGGAAGACACGAGGTCGCGTCGTTAGGTTCGCCGCCACCACGGACGGCAGGTCTCCCGCGCCGTAGATGAGCGCGACGTTCCGAAAGCGCGTGTCCGCCGCGGCGGCGATCGTCGCGAATGGAACCGCAAACGACGTGGCCGCAAGTGCCAGCCGCGTCGTGTCCACATCGCCCCGCTGCGCGAGATAGGCCGCGGCGAGCAGGAAACCTGCGGGGATGTCGCGGGCGGCATCACGTATCTGCCCAGCGTGAAGCGTGGCATCGCGGATGCGAAGCACTTCGGGCACCCGGGGAGGGTAATCCAACGACAGCACGACGACGTCGCCAAACTCCGCCGGCAACCGACCGATCACGCCACTGTTCTCCTCGCGGCCGTCCTGCAGGAGCGCTGCGGCGTAGCACGCCGGCTCGCCGGTCGGACGAAGCAGCTGGCCAACAACCGTGAGTCCCGTGCTGCTCACGAGTCGGACGCGGTGCCAGGCGTATCGTCCGCGGGGCGACGACCGCGAGGTATCGATCGAAACGAGGTGCCCGGCTCGGCCGCGATACGACGCCAGCTCATCGCTTGTGGCCGTAGCGGCCACGCATGCGCCGCTCAGGAGTGCCGCGACCCATACCGCGGCGAGGCTGCTCAACGCCAGAATGGTCTTCGACGCGCCAATTGGTTGCATATGGCCTCGCACGTCAGGTCGACGTCGCACCTTCTGCGCCGATCCAACCGTCCACCGGGGAAAAAACCCTACACCCCGTGGGTCGAATCCTGCTGGTGTCGCATCGCGCGCGCCGCCTAACATAGGTCGGAGGCAAGCGACTTCATTCGCAACGGAGGCGGTCGTGGATCTCCGTAACGGCACTCGCAGGTTTTCCCCCATGAAGCAAGCGGGGCACGCATGCGCATCGGCGTCATCCCTTGAGCCGCACGCGTCGGCACTCGACGACGATCGCAGGAAGCTCACCCTGTTGAGCCCGCGAGAGCGGTCCGTTCTGCAGCACGTCGCCGAAGGGTACAGCGGCGTGGAGATCGCGCGGATGCTCGCCATCACGCCGAAGACGGTAGACACGTACAGGAATCGCATCGGCCAGAAGCTCGGTTTCACGCATCGAACCGATTACGTGCGTTTTGCGTTGCGTCTGGGCCTCATCGGTGACGCCAACGGGCACAACGGCGATGGGGACTACCAGATGCGCGGGCCGCCGGGGCTGTAGCGATCGCCGATACCTAACGACGAGAGGGAATGATGCCGCCGGCGACCGCAGCGGCACCCGCCGTCCCCCGTGCGGAGACGTCACGCGCTCAGCCGGTGTTCCAGGCGCGCGGGCTCACGAAGACGTACCACATGGGCGACGTTGACGTCCCGGCGCTCCGTGCCGTGGACCTCGATCTCTACCCAGGCGAGCTCGTCGTCATCCTGGGAGCGTCGGGGAGTGGGAAGTCCACACTCCTCAACATCCTCGGCGGGCTCGACACGCCGACGAGCGGCGTGGTTCGCTTCCGCGATCACGACCTCTCGGCGGCGGATGCCGACGCGCTCACCGTGTTCCGCCGCGAGCACGTGGGCTTCGTCTTTCAGTTCTACAACCTGATCCCGAGCCTCACAGCGCGGGAGAACGTGCAGCTCGTGACCGACATCGCCGAATCACCGATGTCGCCTGACGATGCGCTCGCGCTCGTCGGGCTCGGCGATCGGCTGAACCACTTTCCGGCACAGCTGTCCGGCGGCGAGCAGCAGCGCGTCGCTATTGCCCGCGCGATCGCCAAACGGCCCGACGTGTTGTTGTGCGACGAGCCCACGGGCGCACTCGACTTCGAGACCGGGAGGCTGGTGCTGCGCGCGCTGGCTCAGGTGAACGAGGAGCTCGGCACCACCACGGTGGTCATCACACATAACGCGATCATCGCCGAGATGGCGCATCGGGTGGTTCGCCTCTCGAGTGGGCGGATCGTCGAAGAGCGGCGCAACGCGCGCCCGAAGCCGCCCGATCAGCTCTCGTGGTGACGCGCCCATGACTGCCCTCCGGCGCAAGCTGCTTCGAGACCTGCGGCGCTCCTGGACGCAAGTCCTGTCGATCGCCGCGGTCGTGGCGTGCGGCGTCATGGCAGCCATGGCGATGCGCAGCACGCTCGCGGTCGTCGCAAACGCGCGTGACCGGTACTACGCCGACTACCGCTTCGCACACGTGTTCGCCTCCGTGAAGCGCGCCCCCGAGTCGGTCGCGGCTCTCATCGCCTTGATTCCGGGCGTTGGAACGGTGCAGACGCGCGTCGTCATGACGGCGACGCTCGACATCCCGGGGCTCGCCGAGCCGGCGACGGGACAGATCGTGTCGGTGCCGCAACATCGCACGGCGATGCCTAACGATCTCGTCATTCGCAGCGGGCACTACCCGACCACTCCGGGCGAGATCCTCGCCAGTGAGCAGTTCGCGCGGCTCAACGCGCTCGCCATTGGCGATACGATCGGTGCCGTGATCAACGGCCGCTGGCACCGACTGCGCGTGGCCGGCGTGGCGACGTCACCCGAGTACGTGTACGAGATGGGCGCCGGCGGCTTCATAGTCGACAATCGCCGCTTCGGCGTTCTGTGGATGACACGCGACGCGCTGGAGCGCACGGCCGGAATGGACGGCGCGTTCAACAGCGTTTCGCTGCTGCTTGCACCGGGCGCGACCGAAGCTGCCGTGATCGCGGAGCTCGACCGACTGCTCGCACCCTACGGCACGGTCGGAGCTTACGGGCGCCGCGACCAGGTGTCGAACGCCGTGATCGTCGATGAGCTGCATCAGCTGCGCGCGATCGGCAACGTGTTCCCGCTCTTCTTCCTCGGGACCGCCGCGTTCCTGTTGAACATCGTGCTCTCGAGGCTGATCGCGACCCAGCGCGACGAGATCGCGGCGCTCAAGGCCTTCGGGTACTCGGACAAAGCGGTCGGTCTCCACTATCTCGGCTTCGCGGCGGCCTCGCTGGTCCTTGGTGCGCTGCTCGGCTTGTTAGGCGGGACGTGGCTCGGCGCTCGCTACACGGGACTCTACGCGAGGGCGTTCCGTTTCCCGACGCTGGAATACCGGACTGACTGGGCGGTGGCCACCGGCGCGATTCTCGTGAGCGCCGGCGCGGGGCTCCTCGGCGCGCTTGGCGCTGCCTTGCGTGCCGCGCGCGTACCGCCGGCCGAGGCGTTACGCCCGGAAAGCCCGGCGCGGTACCGGCCGCTCCTGCTCGAGCGGCTTGGCCTGGCCGATCGCATTCCGACGTCGGGCCGCATGGTGCTGCGCACGCTCGAGCGGCGTCCGTGGCGGACGGCGGCGTCGATCGTCGGCGTGGGCCTCGCCGGAGCGCTCATGGTCGCGGGGCTCTCTCCATGGGATGCGGTCAAGCGTCTGATGGAGCTCCAGTACGGCCGCATTCAGCGCGAGGATCTGACCGTGGCGTTCGCGGAGCCCAAGCCGGTGCGGGCCGCGCACGAGCTCGCGAGCGTGCCAGGCGTGATGCTCGTGGAACCGTTCCGCTCGACGGCCGTCCGTCTCCGCCATGGCAAGGTCGCGCGCCGGACGCAGCTGCTTGGACTGGCGGAGTCGGGCGTGCTGCACTTGCTGCTCGACATGCGTGGCCGTCGCTACGCGTTGCCACCCGATGGGCTGGTCCTGCCGGTAGGGCTCGCGCGCGCGTTAGGCGTCCGCGTCGGCGACACGCTCGAGGTCGAGCTCACCGAGCTCGGCGGGGCACGTCGGCGTCTGGCCGTCAGCGCGACGCTCGACGAAATGATCAGCGCGTCCGCGTACCTGGAACGCCGCTCACTCAACCGTCTTCTCCATGAGGACGATGTCGCGTCGGGAGCCTACCTGTCCATCGACGAGGCGGCGGAGTCCAGTGTGTTCACGCGACTCAAGCGCCTGCCCGGCGTGGCGGGCACGTCGTCGCGGGCGGCGATGCTCGAGAATTTCCGGAAGACCATGGCCGAGAACATCTCGACGTCGGTCGGGATCGTGGTGTTTGCCGCGTGCGTGATCGCCGCTGGTGTCATCTACAATCAGGCGCGCATCTCGTTGTCGGAGCGTGGGCGCGAGCTTGCGAGCCTCAGGGTGCTCGGGTTCACGCGGGGAGAGGTGCGCGCGATGCTGTTCGGCGAGCAAGCGGTCGTGACGCTCGCGGGGATTCCCCTCGCCTTCGCCATCGGGACGGCGTGCGCGGTGTGGCTCATGCGCCTGTTCGAGGCTGAGCGACATCGCTTCCCGACGGTGGTGAACACGTCGACCTACGCGATCGCGACGATCGTCGTGCTCGTCGCCGCAATCGGGGCCGGGCTGGCGATTCGGCGACGTTTGGACGCGCTGGATCTGATCGCGGTCCTCAAGACGCGGGAGTGACGATGCGTATCACACGGAAGTACCTCATCTGGGCGGGCACCGCGGCCGTCTTCGGCGTTGCGGGCTGGCTCGCCTTTCGCGAGCGGCCCATCGAGGTGGATACGGCCGACGTGACCCGCGGGACACTGCAGGTCACGGTGGACGCCGAGGGGAAGACGCGCGTGCGAGAGCGGTATGTGCTGGCGGCGCCCGTCGCGGGGCGGCTCCAGCGTGTCGATATCCCCGAGGGAGCGCATGTGCGTGCCGGGGATATCATCGCGCGAATTGCACCCCTCCCGCTCGACGCGCAAGCCGTCAGGCAGGCGGAAGCACGCGTGGCCGCGGCGCGGTCGCTCACGCGTGACGCTGACGCACAGGCGCGTCAGGCCAGCGCCACGTTGGCGCAGGAGCGACGCGCGGCGCAGCGTGTCGAGCGTCTCGTCGCCGCCGGTGCCCTCGCCGAGCGTGACGGTGAGATGGCCCAACTGACGGTGCGCCTTCGTGAGGAGGATCTCGCCGCCGCGGAGGCGCGGGCGCGCGCTGCCGCCGCGGACGTGGAGCAGGCGCGCGCGGCGCTCGTGTCGGTGAGTGGTGGCGCGTCGGCCGCCGTGCTGGCGGTGCGCGCCCCGGCTGACGGCTGCATCCTCCGCGTCCCCGAGCGAAGCGAGCGAGTCGTTGCGGCGGGAACGCCAATCGCGGAGTTGGGCGACCCCAACGCGTTGGAGCTCGTGGTCGACGTGCTGTCATCCGATGCCTCGCGCATTCGTCGCGGCGCTCCGGTCATGTTCGATCGCTGGGGTGATAACGAGGCGGCCGGCGGATGGGTTCGCACCGTCGAGCCCGCGGCGTTCACGCATCTTTCCGCGTTAGGTGTCGAGGAGCAGCGCGTGAACGTCGTCATCGATGCGCAACGGTGGCCCGCGGCCGTCAGTGACGGCTACCGCGTCGAGGCACGCATCGTGGTGTGGGAGCAGCCCGGCACGACCATCGTGCCGGTCACCGCGCTCTTCCGCGAACAGGGATCGTGGGCCGTGTTCGTCGTTGACCGCGGACGCGCCGTGCTGCGGCGTGTGCAGATTGGCGAGCGCAGCGGCGGTGGCGCGCAGGTGCTCGATGGTCTCGACGCCGGCGATCGGGTCGTGCTCTTCCCGTCGGATCAAATCTCGACGGGGCGGGGTGTCTCGCAGGCTCGTTGAGCCCGATTAGATTGTCGGTTGTGCCCCACGCCTGCACGCGCCTTGTCGCCCGATCATGACTGCGACGACGACGTACCCATTGCCTGCCGCGGATACAGGATCGCCGTTAGGCGCGACGAAGCCGTTCGTGGTCCTCGCCGGCACCGCGCACCCTCACCTCGCGTCCGCCATTGCAGCCGACCTCGGTGTCTCGCTCGGCGCGTGTCGTGTCGAACGATTTCCCGACGGCGAGGTCGCGGCCGAGCTGCAGCAGTCGGTCCGCGGGCGCGACGTGTTCATCGTTCAGCCGACCTCGCCGCCGGTGAACGACCACCTCGTCGAGCTGCTCGTGGTCGCCGACGCCTGCCGGCGTGCCGACGCGGAGCGCATCACGGCCATCGCCCCGTACTTCGCGTACGCGCGATCCGACAAGCGTTCGGGACGTCGTGTGCCCGTCACCGCGCGCGTCGTCGCCGACATGATGCAGTCCATCGGCATCGACCACGTCGTGACGCTGGACGCGCACACGCCGCAGATCGAGGGGTTCTTCCGGATCCCCATCGACAACCTGTCGATCCTTCCGATCATGTGCGGCGCTCTCGAGTCGCGTCTCACCGCCGACACCGTCGTCGTCTCACCCGACCTCGGCGGCGTGAAGCGCGCGACCGAGTTCGGCGAGTGCCTGCGCCGCCCGGTGGCCATCTGCGTGAAGCGCCGGACGGACGGGGCGAGCGTCGAGGTGACCCAGGTGATCGGCGACGTTCATGATCGCCCGTGCGTAATCGTCGACGACATGATCACCACCGGCGGAACGATCATCGAAGCGGCGAAAGCGTTGCGGGCAAACGGCGCACGCGATGCCATGGTCGTGATGGCCAGTCATGGCCTGCTCGTGCCCGGTGCGACCGCGCGGATGCGGGCGGCAGGAGTGAGCGAAGTGCTCGTGTCGGACTCTATCGCGGGCGCGCAAGACAGCGAGCTCCAGGTCACGCGCGTCGGGATCGCGGCCCTACTGGCCAACGTAGTCCGCCGGTTAGTCGCCTCGGGGTCGCTGCGGGACCTGTACTGATCGGGTCGCGTCAAGCGTTAGGCACGAAGCATGTCCTGCGCGGTGAACGGCTCCATGTGCACCAGTACGTACTGCACTCCGGGCACCGCGCTGCGGATCGCGCTCTTCACCCGGCCGCCGAGCACGTGCGCTTCATCGAGCGGGAGCTTCGGATCCGCCTGCACGTGGATCGTGACGCGATACGCCATGCCGGCGCGGCGAACGGCGAGCTTCTCCGTCGCCCGCACGCCCTCGACGCTCTCCGCCGCACGCCGGATCGGCTCGACGACCTCCGGCCCGGGCATCCGGTCCATGAGGTCCTGCAGCGTGGGACGGAGCATGTTCATCCCGTTGAAGAAGATGACGCCTGACGCTAGCAGCGCGGCCCAGTCGTCGGCCGACTCCCACCCGCGTCCACCCCACAGCGCGATCGAGATGCCGACGAACGCCGCGGCCGATGTCACAGCGTCACTCAGGTGATGCCACGCGTCAGCCGCCACCGCCGTGCTCCCGATATCGACCCCGACCGCGCGCACGCGGCGCGACAGCAGCCACTTCGTCGCCATCACCACAACGAGCACGACGAGCGTCCACGGCGCAGGCGTACTGTGCGGAGTCCGGATCTCCGAGACCGCCTCGATCGCGATCCCGACGGCCGCCGCTAGCAGCATCAGTGACACGACGGCCGCAGCGAGCGGCTCGGCCTTGCCGTAGCCGAACGGGTAGGCGTCGTCAGGGTCGCGTGAGGCCAGACGCAGCCCGCCCCACACGATCGTCGACGCGAAGATGTCCGCGGTGGACTCGACGGCATCCGCGACGAGCGCATACGCGTTGCCAACCAGCCCGGCGGCGAGCTTGGTGATGGCCAGCAGCGTGTTGACGAGAATTCCGACCTGGGCCGACCGAATTCCGCGCTCGCTTGCTTCTGCCATCTCGACTGATGGAGTGAACGGGGTCTCAGCGGACTCGTCTGATCTGCGCGAGCATGCTTGCGCGGTGATCCGCCGGAGTGTTTCGAAATCTATGATACCACTGCCGGAGAACAGTCAAACCTCCAGCTATCTCGCCCCTAACGCGGATGAAGCCTTACGCTACGTCGGGGACTGGCCGACTGCCTCGGCCGTGGCGCGACGCATCTTCCTCGTTGTGGGGAGTAGTGACGGCCTAACGACGCACGTTCGGCCAGGGGTCTGTGCATGCATCTTCCATTCACGCCCGACGAGTTTCTCGACGTCTTCCGCCGCTACAACCTCGCCGTATGGCCCGCGCAGTGGGCGCTCGTCCTGCTCGCGGTCACTGCGGTTGTCCTGGCACGTCGCGGCCGCTCGAATAGCGCCCGATGGGTGAGCGGAATACTCGCGCTCCTGTGGTTCTGGACGGCGCTGGCGTATCATCTCGCGTTCTTCGCGAGCGTGAATCGCGCCGCCGTGGCATTCGCGGTCGCGTTCGCCGCCCAGGGTCTCATGTTCGCCTGGCTGGCGTGGCGCGGGGCCGACGCTTCCTATCGCCCACCCTCGAGTAGTGCTCGGGTGCTAGGCGCGGCGCTCATCGTGTACGCACTGCTCCTTTACCCGACGCTGGGGTATCTGCTCGGTCACCGCTACCCGGCTGCTCCGACGTTCGGCGTGCCCTGCCCGACGACGATCTACACGCTCGGCCTGCTCGCCTGGTCGAACCGGCGGCCGCCTTGGTGGCTCCTGGGTGTTCCACTGGCGTGGACGGCCGCCGCCACCAGCGCCGCCGTCACCCTGGGGATGACGGAGGATTTCGGTCTCCTGGCTTCGGGCGTCGCCATTGTCAGCTGGCTCGCCCTCACGCGCCGACGCGCCACGTCACAGCCGCACCCCGTGCGCGAGGCAGCCACTGGCGCGTGACGCGTGACGTCGCACTATTCGCGAGAGTCACCATCGGCATTGGAGGATGACATGAGCAAGACATCCCGCCGGGCATGGCGTGTTGTTGGAGGAGGAGTTGGCGCGGTGACCCTGCTCGGCCTTGGTTACTTTGCCGCGCGATGGTTGAGGTACGGGCACATGCCCAAACGGTCCGGACCTCCGACGCTCCTCGACCGCTTCCTCCCGGAATACGAGGTGCTCGAGCGGCACCAGACCCGCGTCGCTGCTCCCGTGGACGTCACCTACAGTGCTGCGCGTGAGATGAGTCTCATGGGATCGCGAGTCGTGCGCGCGATCTTCCGCGGACGTGAGCTGCTCATGCGCTCGGCGGCAACGGAGCAGCGGCCGCCGCAGTCGCTCATCGACGAGGTGCTATCGATCGGGTGGGGCGTGCTCGCAGAGGAGTCGGGACGAGAGATCGTGCTGGGCGCGGTGACACAGCCGTGGAAGAGCGATGTGAAGTTCCGCGCGCTGCCGCCTGACGAGTTCGCGGAGTTCAACGAACCAGGGTTCGCGAAGATCGCCTGGACCATCCGGGCGGAGCCGATCGGACCCGAGACGTCGCGGTTCTACACCGAGACGCGCGTTGCGACGACCGACGCGGACGCGCGCAGACGCTTCCGCCGGTACTGGACGATGGTGTCGCCCGGGGTGCGGCTCATCCGGAGGGAGAGTCTGCGTCTCGTTCGGGCCGACGCGGAGCGTCGCTATCGCGCCGACCCGGCTCGCCAGGGCTCGCAGGACGACATCGCATCTCGCGACGTGGAACGCGCGCGCTGAATGGGAGGCGCGGTGTCGGCTGGTGCCCGAGGGTGCGCATGAGCGAGATTCCCGGCGTATTCCGCTATCGATTATATGGATATGGGAAATCGTTCTGATGAGAGCGCCCCGCGCGGCACGCGCTGGGGATCGTGGCTTTGGCTGACAGTTGCGGTGGCCACTGCATGCGAGGGGACACCGCATGCGGGCGCTCGTCCGACGGCCGGGGGCGATACCGCCAGGAAGGCGGTCGCCTTCGTCGAGGCGAGCTGGCGAGCGCCCACCGAGGCCGACATCCCGAACGACTCCCTTGGCGCCGCGATCCGCCGTGGGCTCTACCTCCTCCGGTTCACGCCGGAAAGCCTTCCGGCGTACGCGACCTCGAGCCTTCGCTGCACCAGCTGTCATCAGAACGACGGAACCAAGGCGACCGCCGCCCCGCTGACCGGCGCGCACGCGCGCTATCCGAAGTACATGACTCGCTCGGGTGCGGTGATCGGCCTCGCCGATCGCGTGAACTACTGCTTCACGCGGTCGCTCGGCGGCAACATGCTCCCGCCCGACAGCCGTCAGATGAACGACATCCTGGCCTACCTGGCGTTCATCTCGCACGACGTTCCGGTGGGGACGAAGATCGCCGGGACCGACGGCTTGATGAGCATGAAGGACACGCTCGTGGGCGACATCGCGCGCGGTGAAGAGGTCTTCAAGCGCGAGTGCGTCGCCTGTCACCAGGCAGACGGACAGGGGAACGCAGCGTTCCCCGCGCTCTGGGGGCCCAGGTCGTTCTCGATCGGCGCGTCGATGGCGCGCGAGGAGCGCGCGGCGAGCTTCATCTGGCACAACATGCCGCAGTCGAAGCCAGGGTCGCTCACGCCGCAGGAGGCGTTCGACGTCGCGGCCTTCGTCGACTCGCATCCGCGTCCCGACTCCCCGGGGAAGGAAGAGGACTGGCCGATGGGCGGCGCGCCGAAGGATGTCCCGTACGCCACGAAGGGCCACGAGCCGCATCGGCCGCCCGCATCCCTCATTGCGCGCCGGACTCCGGAGCGGACGATCGTCCCCAAGCCGCCCGTGGTCGATGGCGGCGCCGAAGTGCGACGATCACGTTAGGCTGAATTGCCTGACGCTCTGCCCGGCTAGTTCCGACACAGCCACGGAACTCCGCTGACAGCGCGGCGCACCGCCGGGACCTAACGTGGATGCCGGATCTTGCTCGGAGGAGCTGTGGCACCACGTCGATTCCTCATCGCCTACGCGACGAGTTACGGACAGACCGCGAAGATCGCGCGACGCATGGCCGATCTGCTGGTCGCCTCGGGTGAAGCGGTGACACTCGTCAACACGCGCAACCACCCGCGTGACCTCCACCCTGATGAATTCGCCGGCGTCATCATCGGTGGATCGATCATTGGCGGACGGCATCACCGTGCACTCGTGCGCTTCGTGCGTGCTCATCGCGCCGTGCTGAACGCGATACCGTCAGCCTTCTTCTCGGTCAGCGGCTCTGCGGCCAGCCCTCTGGAAGCCGAACGTGCCAAGGCGGGACAATTCGTGGCCGCATTCCTCGACCAGACGGGCTGGCATCCGTCGCTCACCGAGACCATCGGCGGCGCGATGGCCTACACGAAGTACAACCCGTTCCTGCGCTGGATCGTCAAGCGCGCCGCGAAAGCGGCCGGTGGTCCGATGGATACATCGCGCGACCACGAGGTTACCGATTGGTCGCAGGTGGAGCGCTTCGTCGCGGCGTTCATCGAGACCGTGCCGGTCCCTACCGAGGCCTCGACTCTGGTTGCGACGTGACACCAGGGCGACGCGCCTCTCACCCGAGGACCTGCGCGCCGTAGCCATCCGTGCTCGTCTGGAACGGTCTCGAGTTGGCGACCGCTACACCTCCTATCTCGCGCGCGATTTGCGTTGCGACTCAAGGCACCTCACGGGGAAACTGACGCCAGACTCCATCGGGGGTCGGCTCAGCGTCGCACCTTGTTCGGAATCGTGACCCGGACGACCGTTCCCCGAGTGGCGGCCGGAGCCGCTGCGCTGGAGGCGGGATGTCATTCGGGGAGCGGTAGTCGTGCGGGTACGGCGTTGTTTGTGGCAGATCGGATGGCTGATGGTTGGAGTCGGCGTACTCACGTCGTGTGGAGCGATGAGACGCACGTTGATCGGCGGAGCGCCCAGTGTCATCGGTCCGGCGCCGGCGGAGCTCGGTGCCGTCGCCGTGTCATTCGCCAGCGGCTCGGGGAGCCAGCTTCATGGCTGGTTCATCCCGGGACGGCGCGGCGGTGGTGCGGTCCTGCTCCTGCATGGGGTAAACGCGAACCGGCTGGCAATGTTGCCGCGCGCCCGGTTCCTCCACGCGCTGGGGTATTCCGTGCTGTTGCCGGACTTTCGCGCGCACGGCGAGAGCACCGGCGATCACACGACGTTCGGTGCCCTCGAGAGTCGCGATGCCTACGCCGCCGCATGCGTCCTCCACCGGCTTGCGCCACAGGAGCGCATCGGGGCGATCGGTGTGTCGTTAGGCGGCGCGGCCACGTTGCTCGGGCCCACTCCGCTCCCGGTCGACGCGTTGGTCCTCGAGTCGGTCTACCCCACGATCGACCGGGCGGCGCGCAACCGCCTCCGGACGTGGCTCGGCCCGATCGGGCCGCTGCTCGCCCCGGCGCTCGTCCGCTCGCTCGAGCCAGCCGTGGGCGTTCGCCGCAACGAGCTGCGCCCCATTGACCGAATCGCCGAGGTGAAGGTCCCGGTGCTCATGCTCGCGGGAACCGCCGACCGCTACACGCCGCTCGACGAGTCGAAGGCCCTCTACGCTCGCGTCGCGGCGCCGAAGGACTTCTGGGCGGTCCCCGGCGCGGCCCACGTCGACCTATACGACTACGCGCCGGCGGCGTACCGCGAACGTATTTCGGTGTTCCTCGCGCACAGCCTTGCCGCGTCAACCGACGTTCCAGAGTTGGCTGGCGCGGGCTGCCGTTGATCCGCAAACGTGAGCGCCGTGAGGGCGCGCGTCTGTCCGAGCGGCTCGTTCGTCTTACATCACCGCCGCGGTGGACGGTAGAATCCGGGCGGGAGGCCAAATCACAGGAGGGAACCTGTTGCGGATGTTCGCCCGGGCGGTCGCCGGCATGGTGGTCATTCTCGTGAGCGCGTGCGCGCCGACGTCCCCGCTGTTGCGCGACGCAACGCTGACGGGCGAGTGGGGCGGCGAGCACGTCCGCCTCGAGCTCTCACCGGCGGGCGGCACCATCGAGTACGATTGCGCGCACGGGTCGCTCACCGGGCCGGTCCGCACCGACGACGACGCCCGCTTCGTCACGGCGGGCTTCCACGTCCGCGAGCACGGCGGTCCGATACGAGAAGGCGAACCCGTTGACTCGGTGCCGGCCACCTACCTCGGCTCGGTGGTCGGAGACCGGATGACGCTCCGTGTGGTCGCCGGAGCCGACACGCTCGGGCCCTTCGTGCTTCAGCAGAACGGCACGCCACGCCTCTTCAAGTGCCTCTGAGCATCGCGTGACACTTCCATCCCGCTCGTCATCGTCCGACGCGACGCCCGCTCCCGCGGCGAGGGTATGAAGGATGTCTTGCGCCCAATGCCAGGGGATCGAGCACCAGTTCGATCACGCCGAGGCCCGCAAGAAGCTGAGACGCTATCGCCGGCGTGGGCCTGACAGGACAACGCGCATCCTCATAGAAGACCTTCGCGCCGCGCTCCTCACGAACAACGTTCATGACGCCACGCTGCTCGATATCGGCGCGGGGATCGGCGCGATTCACCACGCCCTGCTCGACGGACTCGTGTCTCGAGCCATTCACCTCGACGCGTCCTTGGCGCAACTGGCCGCGGCACGGGAGGAGACCGAGCGTCGCGGACACGGTGGGCGGGTCGAATTTCTCCACGGGAACTTCGTGGACATGGCGCCCGGCATACCGCCCGCGGACGCTGTGACGCTCGACCGCGTCATCTGCTGCTACGACGACATGCACGGGCTGGTGAGTCGTTCGGCCGAGAAGTCGAGCAGGTTCTATGCGGCAGTGTACCCTCGCGATGTCACCTGGATGCGCATCGCCATCGCCGGCGTCAACATCTTCGAACGTGTCAAACGGAGCACCTTCCGCGTGTTTCTCCACGATCCACGGGCGATTGACGCCGAGCTTCGAGGTGCGGGGCTGACGCGTGTCAGTGTTCGCGAGACGTTAGGCTGGCAAGTCGTCGTGTACCGCCGGTAGGGCCACAGCGGCCGGCTCACGTCAGGCGTTGTCGTCAGCGCCTAACGTGTGGGATGACGGTCCGGGCGCCGGCGGGCACGTAGGAACGGGATCGCTTCGATCCCCTCGCTGGTTGCCGCGAGGAAGACCAGCGAGAGCGTCCACAGCACCAGCGCCGGTACGGGAAACATCATGCCCAGTACAGCCGCCGCGGCATCGATGCCGACTGCGACCCACGGTCGCGCGCGCTGCGCGTGAAATGACGCCGCGTCGGTGCCCGGCTCCGCCAGCTCGGGGTGATCGCGAAGGTGCGGGAAGACCGGAATCCATGCGGCTGACTGCAGCGCGGCAAGCAGCGTGTACACGACCGTGGCCACACGCAGGTCGGCCGCATTCCCGCTTCGCAGCGCATCGGCCAGAATCGCCGTCGGAAACGGGATGATCGTGCAGTTGAGCAGGATCGCGAGGTTCATCCAGATGAGCGCTCGATCGACCCGACGGATGCGGACGAACAGCGCGTGATGGCTCAACCAGATTACGCTCACGCGCAGGAACGACACGAGAAAAGCAACCACCGGCGCCCACATGTCGAGCAGCGCGGGAAGCAGGCGGCCGGGCTCGTGCGGGTGAACCCGCAGCTCCAGCACCAGGAGGGTGATGACGATCGCCATCACCGCATCGCTGAACGACTCGACGCGAGTGCTCTCGGTCAGCCTAACGCTGGGCGTTCGATCCGCTGTCGAGCTCACGTCGCGAGGTCGATCACCGCCTTGGCAAAGGCCTGTGGCGCTTCCTGCGGAAGGTTGTGGCCTACGCCGCCCGTGATGATCCGGTGAGCGTATTTGCCCGAGAACTTTCTGGCGTAGGCGCTGGCGTCCGGGTGCGGCGCACCGTTGGCCTCGCCCTCGAGCGTGATGGTGGGGACGGAGATGACAGGGGCTTCGGCGAGCCGCCTTTCCAGATCGTCATACTTCGACTCGCCCGGAGCGAGTCCGAGTCGCCAGCGGTAATTGTGGATCACGATGCTGACGTGATCCGGGTTGTCGAAGGACGCCGCGCTTCTGTCGAACGTGGCATCGTCGAAGGCCCACTTTGGCGACGCGATCTGCCAGATGAGCTTCGCGAACTCGCGCCGGTATTTCTCGTAGCCGGCCCGGCCCCGATCCGTCGCGAAGTAATACTGGTACCACCATTGGAGCTCGGCCGCCGGGGGCAGCGGTGTCTTGTTGGCGGCCTGGCTGCCGATCAGATAACCGCTCACGGAGACGAGGGCCTTGCAGCGCGCCGGCCAGAGCGCCGCGACGATGTTGGCAGTCCGCGCTCCCCAATCGAAACCGGCGAGGATCGCACTCTGGATCCGGAGAGCGTCCATGAGCGCGATGACGTCGAGCCCGAGGGCCGACTGCTGGCCGTTCCGGGCGGTCTGATCCGAAAGGAAGCGGGTCGTGCCATAACCGCGCAGATACGGGACGATCGCGCGGTATCCAGCCGACGCCAACGCGGGGACCACGTCGACGTAGCTGTGAATGTCGTAGGGCCAGCCGTGCAGCAGGATTACCGCGGGGCCATCGGCGGGGCCGGCTTCCGTGTATCCGACGTTCAGGACGCCCGCGTCGATCTGCTTCAGCGGGCCTAACGATGTTCGCTGCGTCGGCCCGACCCTGCGAGCATCGCCCGAGTGGAGCGGGTCGGGTTGAGCGTGCGCGGAACCGATCACGCCGAGCTCGGCGGCCGCCAGCGCCATGACCGCGCTCCCGAGAAACTGACGTCGATCGTAGTTGATGTCCTCGAGCATTCAGCGCTCTCCACGTGGATCGACATTGCGTCGTCGCGGTATCATCAGCCGGCGGGGCGCAGGACGGTGCGCGCCTCGTCGAGCGACTCGGCGGGCACGCGCACCGTGACGCCCCGCGCGGTCGCGCCCTGGAACCCGGCGCCGAAGATGCCGACCGTGTCGTTGTCGTCCCGCACGGCGCGGATGCCGGCGGCCTCGAGCTGCGCGACCGCAAGGTCGGCTTCGAATCCCGACGAAAACGTTGCCACGTCACTCCACCCACTGGCCGTCATGGTCCCTCACGAGTGATCGATAGTTACCACCGGCCTAACGACAACGATGCGGGCCACGATCACGGCTTTCCCGCGGCCGCGACCTTCGGGGCCCCCGCCGCCTCGGTGATTACCTTCACGACCTCACGTGGATGCGAGATGAAGACCACGTGGCTCGACGCGATCTCCGTCGTCCGGGCCTTCATGCGCTTGGCGTAGAACCGCTCCAGGTCCGGGTTGATCGCGTGGTCCTGCGTGGTGACCACGTACCAGCTCGGGATCGTCTTCCACGCCGCGGCCGGGACCGACTGGCCGAAGATCGTCCCGATGATGGGCTTCTGCGTGACGGCCGCGATGTCCGCTTCGCGCTTCGGGACATCGGCCGCGAAGACGGCGTGGAACTTCGCGGGGTCCACGGACAGGTAACCGCCCGCGTCGGTCACGAGCGCCTTGCCGAGGTCCGCTGGATACTTGTCGCCGAACGCGCCGATCGGCTCGCCGGCTTCGGGCGCGAACGCGGCGAGGTACACCAGCGCCTTGACGTTGGGGTTCCCCGCGGCCGCGCCGGTGATGACGGCACCACCGTAGGAGTGGCCGACGACCACCATCGGCCCGCTCTGAGCGTCGATCAGGCGCCTGGTCGTCTCCACGTCGCCGGCGAGCGACGCCATGGCGTTCTGCACCGCGACGACCTTGTAGCCGTCCTGCTGCAGGAGGGGGATGACCGCCTGCCAGCCCGTCGCATCGGCGAACGCTCCATGCACGAGCACGATCGTGGCCTTGGCCGACGCGCGGGTCGCCGCCGGCGCCCCGGCTTTTGGCGGAGTGGGCTGTTGCGCTGCGGATACGGTCGCGCAGGTGAGGATCGCCAGAAGTGTGACTGTTCCAGCCTTAGGGATGCGCATGGTCATACTCCATACAAGGAAGCGTGCGTACGAGGATGTGGGTCGAGCGACGCAGCATCCATTATCCGTTGGTGTTGGTTCCCGGCTGGCGCCGCTGCGCCTAACGATGGCATTGTCATCCAATTGTCATCCCGAGCCGACAGGCGAGGGATCTTCATCGTCCCGACCGAGAGCCCTCTACCGGGCACCTGAGGATCCCTGACCTGCCCGCTTCGCGGGCACCCGCGCTCGGGATGACACGTGGCGCTCGGGATGACAAGGTTCAGCCGAACGTGAACGCGAACGCCTCCACACCCGGATCGAGGAACTCGATCTCGAACCGACGATCGCCAATAGGCTTCGGCTGCCGGATCAGCTGATACAACCGCTGCTCATTGACCGTGCCGTCGCCCTGCGCGTCGACGTCGACGCCGTGCGCGGCCCCCGGCGGCTGCCCATCGATACGCACGCGAAACCGCACGGCCGCCCCTCGCGTCGCCAGCCCCATGACGAGATGGACATCCCGGGCGTGGAAACCACAAGCGATCCGCCCGTTGGCCCTGTTCAGCGCCACGGCCTGTTTCTTCATCGTCCAGTCGCCCGCCAACGCCCATTGATTCAGCGAGAGCCGGGCGGGAGCCGTATACACGCGAGGCTCGTCCAGCGTCGCATCACCGGACGCGAAACCCTCGGTGCGCTCGTAGCCAACGTAGTTCTCCGGAGACTTCAAGCTGGCCCAGTCGGCAGCAGCTTCAGCACCCTGGCCCTCCACCGAAACCAGCGCGGCGCCAACGCCGCTGGCGCCTGCGTCCGTCAGCGCCTTCTGAATGGCGCGTTCCGACCGTTCGTACTCACCTTCGCCGAAGTGCTGGTACCGAATGCGCCCCCGCGCATCGATGAGGTACAGCGCGGGCCAGTAGCGATTGTTGAACCCCCGCCAGATCGAGAAGTCATTGTCGATCGCGATCGGGTACTCGACCCGCATGTCCTTTGCCGCACGGCGCACGTTGTCGATATCGTGCTCGAACGGAAACTCGGGCGAGTGCACCCCGATCACGACTAGCCCCTGAGCCTTGTACTTCTCTGCCCATGCGCGGACATACGGGAGCGTCCGCAGCCAGTTGATGCAGGTGTAGGTCCAGATGTCGATCAGAACGACCTTCCCCTGCAGACCGGCTGCCGTCAGCGGCTGCGAGTTGAGCCACGCAGTCGCGCCACGGAGAGAAGCCAGCTCGCCTTCGCCGGCGGTCGTCGGCTGCGCGACGGCGTCGTAGAGCCCGAGCCGAGCGCCGGCAACCGTCATGGCCGCGGCGCCCAACCATCGGCGTCGGTCGTCGTCAATCCGGTCGGACATTCGTGTCTCCAGTCGCGGCCTGGATCGATGCTACCGGAAGCGGAGGTGCGGCTCCATTGCACGATGGTATCGGCCGATTCGATCGGCGTTAGGCGTGATGGTGGCCGTCATCGTTGGCCGGACCCGGCAGCGGACGAGCTCTGGTGTCCTCGGCGTGCGGGTTTGGGGTCCATTGCCCTCCTGGGCATGTCCGCTGCCCCCAGGACCAATACCTAGGTATGATGGATGTCGGGTCGCGCGCTGACGCATCATCGTGTCAGAGCGACCGTCACGAAGGGGCCGCCATGGAAAACGAGCTCGCCCGCGTCGCGGACGCCCTTGCCGGTCTGGTCTGGACTGCCCTCCCCGGCGGGCTCATTGACTTCGCCAATCAGCGTTGGCGCGACTACACCGGCTTGAAACCAGGCGACGCCCACGCGACCACGTGGCAGGCTTCCGTGCACCCGGACGATCTGCCTGCTCTCGAGCGCTTGCAATCGATGCCGGCCTCGCCCGATGCGATCGAGGTGGAAGCGCGCCTCCGCGGCTACAACGGCGAATACCGCTGGTTCCTCATCCGCGCCGCACCGTTGGCCGATGAATCCGGACGGCTCGTGAAATGGTGCGGAATGACCACCGACATCGAGCATCGGAAACGGGCCGAAGAGGCTGCCCGCGATCGCGAAGCTCGCCTCCAGTTGGTCCTGGATGACCTTCCCGCCCTCGTCGTGCTGCTGGATCCCTCCGGTGAGCTCCAATTCGCCAACCGCCGGGTGCTCGACTACTTCGGCAAGTCGTTCGAAGAGCTGAAGTCGTGGGCCACCACCGACGCGGTTCATCCGGATGATCTGCCCCGGATCATGCCCGCGTGGATCCATGCGATTCAGACCGGCGAACCGTATGACGTCGAGCACCGGATGCGGCGCCGGGACGGCGTCTATCGGTGGTTCCACGTGCGCATGCTTCCCCTCCGGGATGCGGACGGTCGGATCATGCTCTGGCAGTCCGTGCAGACCGACATCGATGACCAGAAGCGGGCGGAGACCGAGCTCGCCGGCGAGAAGCAGCTCCTCGAGATGATCGCCTCGGGGCGCCCCCTTCCGGATATTCTCCCCGCGTTATGCAGGGGTTTCGAGCAAGCGGCGCCCGACTGTCTCTGCGGTGTCTATCCGATCGATTGGAGCGGTCCGACGTTCCACAGCGGCGTGGCGCCTACGCTTCCCGCCAGTTACCTCGCACCAGTCGAGGGGCTGCCGGTGCGTCTGGACGTCGCACCGTGCGGGATAGCGGCCCTTCAGAGGACGCAGGTCATCGTAGAGGACATCGAGTCGGACCCGCGCTGGCGCGAGTCTCCGTATCGAGCCCACGTACTGGCGCACGGCTTGAGGTCCGTTTGGAGCACACCGATTTCGTCTCAGGAGGGCCATGTACTGGGCACCTTCTGCATCTATCGGCGCAGCCCGGCGACTCCGTCACCCGAGGTGCAGGAGCTGATCGCGCAGGTGACGCACATCGCCAGCATCGCCATCGACCGCGCGAGGTCCGAGGCGGCGCTCAAGCGCAGCGAAGCGTTCCTCGCCCAGGCCCAGCGGCTGACACTGACCGGCAGCTTGTGGTGGAAAACCGCGACCGGCGAGATCACTTGGTCGGAACAGACCTGCCGGCTCATGGAGTGGCCGGTCACCGTCACACCGACGTTGGAGTTGCTCCTCGGCCGCTGTCATCCGGACGACGTGCCGCTCGTGCAGGAGAAGATCGACGCCGCCATGCATGGTGGCGTGAACATCGATTTCGAGCATCGGTTCCTGATGCCTAACGGCACAGTCAAGCACGTGCACGTCGTCATGCAGAACGTCGGGCTCGATTCGGGCGCACCCGAGTTCGTGGGAGCAGTCACCGACATCACGGAGTGGAAGCGGGCGGAAGAGAAGCTGCGGAAGAGCGAGGCCTATCTGGCCGAAGCGCAGAAGCTCAGTCTAACAGGGAGTTTTGGCTGGAGTGTCGCCGACGACCGTCATTTCTGGTCCGACGAGACATTCCGCATCTTCGGGTATGACCGTTCCACCACGGTCACGCTCCGGCTTATTCTGCAGCGCGTGCACCCGCAGGACCTCGACCTCGTTCGGCAGGTCATCGCCCAGGCGGAGGCCGGCCACGACGTCGACTACGAGTGCCGGCTGCTCATGCCGGACGGCTCGGTGAAGTACGTGCACGTCGTCGCGCACGGCGTGCGGAACCAGGATCGTCAACTCGAAATCATCGGCGCGATCCAGGACGTCACCGAGCAGCGGCACTCGGAAGAAGCCCTCGGCAAGCTCCGCTCTGAGCTCGCGCACGTCGCGAGGGTCACGACCCTCGGCGCCCTGACGGCGTCGATCGCGCACGAGGTCAACCAGCCGCTCTCGGGGATCATCACGAACGCGAACACGTGCCTGCGGATGCTGGCGACCGAGCCGCCTAACGTCGAGGGCGCGCGGGAAACGGCGCGCCGGACTATCCGAGACGGCGACCGCGCGTCGGAGGTGGTTACGCGCCTGCGCGCGCTCTATGCGAGGAAGACCCCGACGCTCGAGCCCGTGGACCTGAACGAGGCCACGCGAGAGGTGATCGCGCTCTCACGGAGCGAGCTGCAGCGAAGCAGGGCGACCATGCGCGCAGAGCTGACCGAGGACCTTCCCATCATCATGGGCGACCGAGTCCAGCTGCAGCAGGTCATCATGAACCTGCTCCGCAACGCGTCCGACGCGGTGAGCGGCGTCGACGACCGTGCCAGGGAGATTGTGGTCAGGACGTCCCTGGATGACGGCGATCGGGTGTGCCTGAGCGTACGTGATTCGGGCGTGGGGCTCGGGTCGCAGGGCGTGGAGAAGGTGTTTGACGCGTTCTACACGACGAAGCAGGACGGAATGGGCATCGGGCTTTCTGTCAGCCGATCGATCATCGAAAGCCATCGAGGCCGTCTCTGGGCAGCCCCGAATGATGGACCTGGCGCCACGTTCTCGTTCGCGGTTCCCTGCGGACTGGACTTCGGTGTCCATGCACAGCGGCCTCGCGTCGTCGGGAAGCGCCACGTGACACGCGATGCAAACGCGATGGAGACTCCGCGATGATCATGCGTTCACTCGTGTCAGTCGTCGATGACGACGAATCGGTGCGTGAGGCGTTGCCCGACCTGTTGAGGGAATTCGGGTTCGCCGCTCGGGCGTTCGCGTCTGCAGAGGAGTTCCTGACATCCGACTGTGTCGGTGACACGAAATGCCTCATCCTCGACGTCGCGATGCCCGGCATGACCGGTCCTGCGCTTCAGCTCGAGCTGTCCCGCCGTCAGTCGGCCATTCCCATCGTCTTCATCACCGCTCAGCGGGACGAAGGCATCCGCCCGCGACTCCTCGAAGCCGGTGCGGTGGAGTGCCTGTTCAAGCCCTTCAGCGAGACGGCGCTGTTGGAAGCGCTCGGTACCGCCCTTCGGACAAACTGAACGACAGATCCCATGGTTGATCGTGGTGCACTCATGACCCCAGCGAGGTCGCCTAACGTTACCAAGGCGCCGGCCGATTCGCGAACGACGCCGATCGTGTTCGTCGTCGACGACGACGTGTCGGTGCGCGAGTCGCTGGAGCTCCTCATCCAGTCCGCCGGCTGGCGCCCGGAGACGTTCGAGTCCGCGGCGGCATTCCTGGCGAGGCCCCGCACCGACGTTCCCAGTTGCCTGGTCCTCGACGTTTCGCTGCCCGATCTCGACGGTCTCGAGCTGCAGCAACGCCTCGCCAGCGACCGGCTCGGCCTGCCCATCATCTTTATCACCGGCCACGGCGACGTGCCCATGACGGTGCGCGCGATGAAGGCCGGCGCCGTGGAGTTCCTGACGAAGCCCTTCAGCGATGACGTGCTGCTGAGCGCGATCGCAGGCGCCATCGAGCGAAGCGCCGCCGCACTCGGTCGCGAGGCCGAGTTGCGCGAGATCCGCGAGAGGTACGAGTCCCTGAGCCCGCGTGAGCGGGAAGTCATGGCGCTCGTGGTCTCGGGGATGCTCAACAAGCAGGTCGGCGGCGAGCTCCACATCAGCGAGATTACGGTGAAGGCTCACCGCGGCCAGGTGATGCGGAAGATGAAGGCCGATTCCCTCGCCGACCTGGTGACCATGGCAGCAAGGCTCCGCCGAACCTGAATCGGTGCGTTCGGGACGAACCGATACCAAGGTGTGATGGAGGGGCTCGCTCCCCGGGCGTATCGTCGTCCATGCATCAACGCGAGATGGCCGCTCGCTGGCTCGTCGCAGTAGTGGACGATGATGAATCGGTGCGTGAGTCGCTTCCGGACCTCCTGCGCGAATTCGGCTTCAACGTCGAGGCGTTTGCCTCGGCGGAAGATTTCCTCGGGTCCGCGGTCCTTGATCAGACGCGCTTGTTGGTGCTGGACATTGCCATGCCGCGCATGACCGGCCCGGCGCTGCAACAGGAGCTGGCGCGCCGCCAACGCAGGATCCCCATCGTGTTCATCACGGCGCAGCCACACGAGACGCTCCGCCGGCAACTCCTCGAGGCGGGCGCGATCGACGTGTTGTTCAAGCCGTTCAGCGAGACGGCGCTGCTCAATGCGGTGACCGCGGCAGTCCGTGCGTCGAATTGTCATCCCGAGCGAAGCGCCTGCCCTGAGGAGCGCTAGCGACGAACGGCCTGCCCTGAGGAGCGAGCGACGAAGGGAGGGATCCTCACCATCCCGGTAACCACACCGAGAGAGTCGCGTGATCCATGTGAAGATCCGCGGTGAACGGCCTAACGAGAGCGCGCCCACCGCGGATCTTCACATCACGATCGACTATCTCAAGGACTTGAAGGCCGCGCGCAGCTCCGCCGCGAAGAGTGCCGGTTGTTCCCATGCCGCGAAGTGTCCGCCGCGATCGACCTCGTTGAAGTAGGCGAGGCCGGGGTAGACCTTCTCAACCCAGCTGCGCGGCGAAGCCCAGATCTCGCCGGGGAACGTCGTGAAGCCGACCGGCACGGTGACCGCCGGAGGAGCCTGGCCGCTCGCAAGCGCTGCGGCCAGCGCTCGTCCGTCCTCCCAGTACGACCGGGCCGCCGATGCTGCGGTGCCGGTCAGCCAGTACAGCGTAATGTTGTCGACGATGGTGTCCCGGGTGAGATTGCCCACGGGCTCGCCGTCGACGAACGCGCGGGAGATCTTGTAGTAGCTGTCCGTGTCGTGGTCGAGCATCCAGGCCGCCAGCGCGACGGGTGAATCCAGCAGGGCGTAGCCGATCGTCTGTGGCCGCGTTGCCATCTCGAGGAAGTAGCCGAAGCCGTCCTCCCTGAACGTCGCGAACGCCTCGGCCGCTG
>JBKOYV010000187.1:0-8058 GCA_046725585.1 Gemmatimonadota bacterium
AACGACCGTCTGCCCGGACAGTGTCGGCGCCGAGAACGCGGCGATCGCGAAGAGCCTGAGCCGCAGGAGAAAGTCGGGCGTGCGCGGATCGAGGAACGTACCCTCCCAGAAACCGCGCATGTAGGCGCTCTGGGCCGTCGCCCGATACAGGAAGATGTACAGGACCGCGAACGTCGCGCACCAGGCGGTCGCGGCGATCACGGCGTAACGCCGAGTGGCCGCCTGACGACGCACCGACTCGTCGGCCGCCAGCGCGCACACTGCGCCGCCTAACACGAACACGGCCGGTTGTGATAGCAGCAGCCCACCCACGCCTCCGGCGATCAGGCCGACCCACGCGCGGGCGGCATTCGGGGCATCGGCGACTCGGGAGGCGAGCCAGACGATGAGCACCGTCGCGAGCGGATCGACTCCGTACTGCTTTGCCTCGGCGCTGAACGTGACGAGCGATAACGACAGTGCCGCGAAAACCGATGCGAGTGCCGCTACTCTTGCCCCGGCAAGGCGGCGGGCCGCGAGCCATACGAAGGGCAGGAGTGCGAGACCCGCGATGAAGGGGAGTAAGCGCAGCGACCGTTCGCTCACTCCGCCGGCGTTCACGGCGAGCCGTTCGATCCAGAGATAGGCGAGCGGCGCGGACTGGTCGTAGTCGAGTGGTCGCGCAAGCTGCCCTAACGACCGGCCGGCGATGTTGAGCGCGAGCATCGCCTCGTCGAGCCACAGCGGGCGGTCGCGCAGAAACTCGACGACTCGCAACATCACGCCTACGGCGATCGCGAGGGCGGCGATCAGCGTCGGGACACTGCGGCGGCCGTTTGTTGCCGAGGGCGCAGCTGGTTCCGTCGGGGCGGGTCGGGGGGGCTCGTGCATCGCTGTAGAAGGACGCACGGCGTGAGGAAATAGGAACTACGGAAATCCGGGAACGGGGAACCGGGAACAGAGGCCCTCTTTCGGGAAGATGAGGATTCCTCGCTTCGCTCGGAATGACAGCTTGTCATCCCGAGCCGCCAGGCGAGGGATCCTCAGGGTTCCGATTGAGCGGCACGGTTCCCCGTTCCCGGTTCCCCGTTCCCGCTAACTCCGTCTTTCCCTGAAAAACCCCGCCAGCACCGTCCCGCACTCCTCCGCGAGCACGCCCGCCAATACCTCCGGGCGGTGGTTCAGTCTCGGATGCCTGACGATGTCACCCACGGAGCCCGCCATGCCGGCCTTGTCGTCCCACGCACCGAAAACCACGCGGCCGAGGCGTGAGAGAACGATGGCGCCTGCACACATCGCGCACGGCTCGAGGGTCACGACGAGCGTACAATCATCGAGACGCCAGCGTCCGAGGAGCCGAGAGGCTTCGCGGATCGCCAACAGCTCCGCGTGCGCTGTGGGGTCCTGATCGCGCACCGTGCGGTTACTCGCACGCACGAGAGCGGCGCCGTCGTGGATCACGACGGCGCCGACCGGCACGTCACCCGCCGCAGCGGCTTCGGCCGCCGCGGCGAGGGCCTCGCGCATCCAATCGTGTTCGCTCAATCGATCAGCGAGCTGCTACCACGGGCTCTTCCTGCGGAGCCTCGGCCTTCTCGAAGACGATTTCTCCATCGGAACCTTCGGTCGCCAGGATGTGATCACCCTCGTGGAACCGCCCTTCGAGAATCGCCAACGACAGCGGATTCTGGATGAACCGCTGGATGGCCCGCTTGAGCGGACGCGCACCGAACGTCGGATCGTATCCCTCGGACGTCAGCACTCGCTTCGCCTCCGGGGTGAGCTCCAGCGTGATCTTCTTCTCCGCCAGCAGCTGCCGGAGCTTCGTGAGCTGCAGCTCGACGATCTCCTCGAGCTGGCCGAGGCTGAGCGGCCGGAACACGATAACGTCGTCCACGCGGTTCAGGAACTCCGGCCGGAAGTACTGACGCAGCGCACCCATCACCGCCGTCTCGACCTCCGCCCAGTCGGCCGTGCCGCGCTCGAGAATGATGTGGCCGCCGACGTTCGACGTCATGATGATGACGGTGTTCCGGAAGTCGACCGTCCTCCCCTGCGAGTCCGTGAGACGTCCATCGTCGAGAATCTGCAGCAGGATGTTGAAGACATCCGGGTGCGCCTTCTCGATCTCGTCGAACAGGATCACGGAGTACGGTCGGCGCCTAACGGCTTCGGTGAGCTGACCACCCTCCTCGAAGCCGACGTAGCCCGGCGGAGCACCAATCAGTCGCGCCACGGCGTGCTTCTCCATGTACTCCGACATGTCGATGCGCACCATCGCGTGCTCGTCGTCGAACAGGAACTCGGCGAGCGCTCGAGCCGTTTCCGTCTTCCCCACACCGGTAGGGCCGAGGAAGATGAACGACCCGATCGGACGATTTGGATCCTGCAGGCCGGCGCGCGACCGGCGAACGGCGTTCGCCACCGCCTGCACTGCCTCGCGCTGTCCGACGACACGATGCGCCAGCTCGTCCTCGAGCTTCGTCAGGCGCTCGCGCTCGCTCTCGAGCATTCTCGAGATCGGAATACCGGTCCAGCGGGACACCACTTCCGCGATGTCCTCGGCCGTCACTTCCTCCTTGAGGAACTGTGGACGGCCGGACGCACTCGCCAGGCGCTGCTCCGCCTCGCGCATCTGCTGCTCGAGCTGGGGGATCCTGCCGTACGTGATCTCGGCCGCTTTCCCGAGGTCGCCGCGGCGCGTCACCTGGTCAGCCTCGATGCGGGCCTGGTCGATCTCCTGCTTGATGCGGCCGACCGCGCCTAACGTCTCCTTCTCGCGCTGCCACTGCGCTTTCATGCCGGCAGACTTTTCCTTGAGCTCCGCGAGCTCGCGCTCCAGGATCTCGCGGCGTTCCACGGACGCGGGGTCCTTCTCCTTCTGGAGCGCCTGACGCTCGATCTCGAGCTGAACGATGCGCCGCTCGACCTCGTCGATCTCCTGCGGCATCGAGTCGATCTCGATGCGAAGTCGCGAGGCTGCCTCGTCGACGAGGTCGATCGCCTTGTCGGGCAGGAACCGATCGCCGATGTAGCGGTTCGACAACGTCGCCGCGGCGACGACCGCGCCGTCAGTGATTCGCACGCCGTGGTGCGCTTCGTAGCGCTCCTTCAGGCCGCGAAGGATCGCGATGGTGCTCTCCACCGTCGGCTCGCCGACGAACACCGGCTGGAAGCGGCGCTCGAGCGCGGCGTCCTTCTCGACGTACTTGCGGTACTCATCGAGCGTCGTCGCGCCGACGACGCGCAGCTCACCGCGCGCCAGCATCGGCTTGAGCATGTTGCCCGCGTCCATCGAGCCTTCGGCCTTCCCGGCGCCAACGAGCGTATGCAGCTCGTCGATGAACACGACGAACGCACCCTGGCTGTCCGTGATCTCCTTGAGGACCGCCTTCAGACGCTCCTCGAACTCACCGCGGAACTTGGCGCCCGCGATGAGTGCGCCGAGGTCGAGCGCGATGAGTCGCTTGTTGCGAAGGCTCTCGGGGACATCGCCATTCACGATGCGCTGCGCGAGGCCCTCGGCGATCGCCGTCTTGCCGACGCCAGGCTCGCCGATGAGCACGGGATTGTTCTTCGTGCGGCGCGACAGCACCTGCATAACGCGGCGGATCTCCTCATCGCGGCCAATGACCGGATCGAGCTTGCCTTTCCTCGCCGCGTCCGTGAGATCGCGCGTGTAGCGCTGCAGGGCCTGGTACTGGTTCTCCGGCGTCTGGTCCGTCACGCGATGGGTACCGCGCACGGCCTGAAGCGCCTCGAGCAGCGCATCACGTGTCGCTCCGAGCGCCGACAGGATCGTGCGGCTTTCGGCACCCTTCGTTTCCGAGAGCGCGAGCAGCAGGTGCTCCGTAGAGATGTACTCGTCGCCCAGCGACTTCGCTTCGTCCTCGGCCTTGTCGAGGATCTGGTTCATCTCGCGTGAAAGCGACGGCTGCGCGCTCGACTGCTTTGGGAACCGCGCCATCTCGCGCTCCACCTGCTCGCGGAGCTGCGTGACGTTCACGCCGAGCTTCTGAAGAATGGGCACGACGATGCCCTCATCCTGCGACAGCAGCGCCGAAAGCAGGTGGAGGTCATATACCAGCGGGTTACCGGCACGACGCGCGAGCGAGATGGCTTCGTTGAGCGCCTCGGCGGATTTTACGGTCAGGCGGTCGGCGTTGATCATCTCTGTCCGGGACTGGGGACTGGGGACAGGGGACTCGGCCGTTGTCAGCCGTGTGTCCTCAAGTAGCCTGGGTCAACGGGCAACCGCAATGCCGATCGGGGTGCGCCAGAACGGCCGACCGATAGCCTTTCCCCCCCGGCGATGTCAGCGCTGTTGTGCCCCGGCGGCAGCGAGCCGCCGCATGGCCGATCCGGCCTCGTCGGCGAGACGCACGATCGCACGTGCGGCAGCCGTCGACAGCCCCGCGACGACGGCGTCAATGCTCCGTGTCTGCGCGATCGGTTCCATCTCCTGGGCGGAGCCCGACCAGATAACGGAATCGTCGGCGACGCGCACCAGCTGAGCCGCAAGCCCCACCGATGCGGTCACCGAGCTCGGAGCATCGACCTCGTCGAATTCGCGAACCGTGGCGCGCCACTCGTACGACTCGCGCCTGACCGACGACGGATCGAAGACCACACGCCCGGACGTCAGTGAGCGCTGACGAATGATCCCTTCCGTGATCGAGCCGAGCATCTCGGCGAGCGGAATGGCCCACTCCCGCGACGGGTATGCCCCATAGGCGGACGATCCGACGCGGTACACGAGCGCGCCGCTGGCATAGATGCCGGGCGTGTCGTACCGGGCAATCGCGATCGAGCCCGTGAGCGGCGGTGCACCCGTCGGACGCGCCAACGAAGCGAGCGAATCCGGAACGGAGAGTCGATAGAACTCACGCGGCGGCAGGCTGCCGCGAATGCACCCTGTGGCCGCGAGCACGGCAGCCGCGCACGCCATCGCTGTCGCCCGCGTTGCGCAGGCACGAGGATGCCTAACGTGACGGCGGTCAGTCACGGATCGATGGCCCCGACGGCTTCGAAGGCAGCGCGCGCTTCTGCAGCAGGCTCGCCGGGTCGCGCTCGAGTCGAGCGGACAGGCGCGCGAAGTTCTCGGACGCAGTATTGAGGTTTCGCAGAAGCTGGTTCACCCCACCGCCCTGCTCGAGCGCATCGCGCAGCTCGACGACGAGCGAGCGCGTCTCGCGCAATGTCTCGAGCGCCTCCCGCTGCGTACCGCTCAGGCCCGGTCGAGCCTCAGCGACCGCTGTATCGATCGTGCCGACCAGTCGCTCCGACCGCGCGAGAAGCGTCGCAAGCTGCCGCGACGCGTCATCGAGCCGCGAGAGCAGGCGCTCCGACCCGCTCGTCGCACCGCGCACGAGTGTGTCGGCACGCGCCAGCGTCGTGTCGAGTCGCGCGAGCGGATTCGCCTGCGCCAGGCGTTCGAGCGTCGCGAACGCGCTGTCCGCGCGGTCGAGCGAGATCGAAAGACGGCGCATCGCATCCTGCACGCTCAGGTTGTCCTCGCTCGGGATCACCGACCCCTCGGCGAGCAACGGACCCCGTCCGCCTCCGGGTTCGAGCGCAAGATACGGCTGTCCGAGCAATCCAAGCTGCGTAACGCTGGCGCGGGTGTCGTCGCGCACCGGAGTGTTTCTGCGCACGCGCAGGCGCACGCGAATCGTATTCGGCGGTGCAGAGTCGATCTCGAGCGAAGTGACCGACCCTACCCGCACGCCGCCGTAGCGAACCTCGTCGCCTACGTTGAGGCCAGCCACGTTCTGAAACGCTGCCTGATACTCGCGCTGCCTATCGAGGAACATCGGTCGCCGCGCGAACAGGAGGAGCCCTATGAACGCGATCGTCCCGACGCCGACCAACACGGCGACACGGTTGCGCTCTTTCCGGCCGCTCACGTCGGCTTCCTCACGCTGCCCCCCGGCGATCGACGAACCGGCGGACGGCTTCATGTCGGCTGTTCAGCAGCTCATCGAGACTGCCCTGCTCGATGATGCGTCCGTTCGCCAGGACCGATACGGCACCCGGCCAGTGAAACGCGTAGCGCTCTTCCTGGGAGCAGATGAGGATACCGCAGCGATATCGCTCATGAAGCGCTCGCAGCGTCTCGTCCAGCTCAGCGGCGGCGTGTGGATCGAGGCCGTTGCCGGGCTCGTCGATGAGCAGCACCGCCGGCTCGAGCACGAGGGCGCGGGCAAGGGCGGCGCGGCGTCGGGCGAGGCGCGTAAGCTCGTCAGGCGTACGGTCCAAGTCACCGACAACGCCAACATCCTTAAGCAACGCGACGGCGGTCTCGCGCGCGCGCTCCGAATCGACCGTGGAGTGCTCCGCAAAAGGCAGCGTGACGTTCTCGAGCAACGTGAGGCGTGAGACGAGCGCCGAGCTGTCGAAGACAACGCCGACGCGGCGCCGCACCTGCCGAAGCTGATCCTCCTTCGCGGCCGCGGCGTCGAACGTCATTCCGTCAACGGAGACCGTGCCGCTCGCGGCCTGGTCGAGCCCGAGAACGAGCCGCAGCAATGTCGACTTTCCCGAGTGCATGGGCCCGAGCACAACGTGGCTCCCTCCCCGTGGAACGGAGAGCGACACCTGCCGCAACAGCGGCGCGCCCCGGGGTCCCGTGACGTCATGCACGCGGAGCGCCGGTTCGGCCGACGCGTTAGGCGTGGGCCCGGGGACGTTGCCGGTCACGTGAGGCCGGGGATGAAGTAGACGAACGCGTTGACCGCGGTGTCGGCACCGAGGACGCCCAGGAGGCAGTAGACGACGGACCGAGTGGCCGCAGCGCCGATCGCACTCACCCGCCGATTGACGCGAAGCCCCTCATCGGCAGCTACGATCCCGATGATCGACGCGAATAGCACCGACTTGGCGAGTCCGACACCGACATCGCGAATCGCGAGGGACTCGTGCAGGTGCTCGAGGTAGAGTCCCGTGTTGTACCCCAGCACGACCGACATGCCAAGCCACCCGCCGATGACCGCCAGCATGATCGCGATCGCGGTGAGCGTCGGGAGCGCGATGAGGAGCGCCGCGAGCTTCGGGACGACGAGGTACTTCACGGGGTCCAGCCCCATCACGCGGAGCGCGTCGATCTCGCCATTCGTGGCCATCGACGCGAACTCTCCGGCGATTGCCGCCGCGCTTCTCGCCACAACGAGAATGGCCACGACGATCGGTCCGATCTCGCGAGCCACGAACCAGGCGAGCGCGCGCACGGAGACGACCTCCGCACCGTACGGGGCCAGCTGGTAGGCAGCCTGGAAGATCGTGATCAGACCCACGAGCAGCGCCGATGCGGCGACGAGTCTGATCGCCCCGAACCCGAGCAGGTCGAGCTCGCGCGTCACGCTGGCGGTGACGGGGGTCGGCCGGTCAGGTGGCTGTGGGGCGAGGAGCGAAGCCAGCCAATAGGCAGAACGCAAGACCAGGCGTCCGCGCGAAATGAATCGGCCGCCCAGGGGTACGAACGAAGCCGAGCCGTGTTCGGGCAAGGCGTCGGCGTCAGGCGCTACAACACTCGCTTGACGCATTGGAACCGGTCGGATAGCCTTGCGGCCTCATGAAAGCCCTGATCGTTCGCACGCATCTCGTGCCGTTGTCGATGATGGTCGTCGCCGCGTTGACCGCCTGCAGGCGCTCACGCGACCTGAATGGCGTGAGCGAAACGAAGTTCGTGGCCGTGATGGCCGCCTTGAAGCAAGTCCGTGACAGGCCCGGACTTGACTCAAGCCGGCGCGCCATCAGCCGCGACTCGATCTTGCAAAAGGAGGGCCTCACGCCAGCTCAGCTGGAGAGGGCGGCCATGAAGTTGGCGCAGAACCCGGCGCGAGCGCAGACGGTGTGGCAGGCGGTGGAGCAGCGGGCCAACGACACATCGGCGGTCAGACCGCCCAACCAACGGACGACGAAATAGCGCGCGGGGGCCGTATAACGAGAGCGCCCTCCGGATGATCCGGAGGGCGCTCTGCCAGACGTACGAAGTTGTCGGCTACTTCGTGACGAGCATCCGCCTCACGAGACTCTGGCTGTCGATACGAAGCTCGTAGAGGTAGACACCAGAGGCTACCT
>JBKOYV010000280.1:0-26498 GCA_046725585.1 Gemmatimonadota bacterium
GCCCTGAGCTGGGCGTCGGCCTCGGTGGTGGAGTCCAGTGCCGCGCGTTCGTCTTTCACGGCCGGGAAGCGTTGGCAACGCCGGTGCCACGCGCGCGAGTCGGCCGTAAGGCGGTGTCGTCGAAGCGCTTGTGAGGCTCGAGCGTCTTTCGACGACGTCGCGCAGGTGAGGGACATTTCCCCCTCCTGGAGGCGGGGACGTAGCCGCATTGCGGGCTTCACGTTAGGCGCGCGCCCTGCCTGCAATCCATTGGGGGAAACGCCCCCCAGGGTGGGGTGCGAGCCCCCCTCCGTCGGAAGACCGACAGAACGCCTGACTACGCGGTGCTGCGCTCGAAGGCACGCGGGTCCAGGGCGTGCTTCCGGAGGAGGCGGCGGAAGTCGCGCCGGTCCTTGCGTGCGCGGCGCGCGGCGCGACTGACGTTGCCGTCGCAGGCGTCGAGCACGTGCATGAGATACGTTCGCTCGAACTGGGCCACGATCTCGCGCTTGAGGTCCACGAACGGGCGTGTGAGGTCGATCTCCGGTGAGCTCGCTCGCGGCAGGGGCACCACCGAAGGGTCGGCAGGCGGGCGCGCGCGCGCGCGGAGCCCAAGGTCAGCGGGAGTGATGGCGTCGCCCTCACACAGACTGACGGCACGGAGCACGGCGTTCTCCAACTCGCGCACGTTGCCCGGCCAGTCGTGCCGGAGCAGCGCGTCCTTCGCCTCAGCCGACAGGCGCAGCGGCGGCCGGTCGGTGCGCTGCATGCGCAGCAGGAAGTGATGGGTCAGCGGCAGGATGTCCTCGACACGCTCGCGGAGCGGCGGCAGCGTGATGGTGAGCACGCTCAGCCGGTAGTACAAATCGGACCGCATCGCCTTGTCGAGCACCAGCTGGAACAGGTCGACGTTGGTGGCGGCGATGATGCGCACGTCGACGCGTTGTTCCTCACTGGAGCCTAACGCGCGATAGGAGCGGTCCTGCAGCACGCGGAGCAGCGACACCTGCGCGCGGGGCGAAAGGCTGTCCACCTCGTCGAGAAAGAGCGTGCCGCCATTCGCCTGGCGGAGCAGGCCGCCGCGCGCCGATTTCGCATCGGTGAAGGCACCCCGCTCGTGACCGAAGAACTCGTCTTCGAGCAGCGTGTCGGGCAATGCGCCACAGTTGACCGCGGTGAAGCAGCCGCGGCGGCGGTCGCTCAGATAGTGAATCGCTCGCGCGACGAGCTCCTTGCCGGTCCCGGTCTCGCCGCCGAGGAGTACCGTCGCGTCGGCGCGGGCGATCGCCGGGATACGCGCGGTTGCACTACGAAAGGTCGGGGCGTCTCCAACCAGCTTGCCTAACGCGTGATGGCGCTGCAGACGATCGATGGTCTGATCGGCCAGCGGCGACCGTCCTGCCTGCTCTCGGCATTCGTCCATCGGTATCATCCAGCACGAGCCCGTGCCGTCATAGACATACCGCGGCCGGCCGTGTCGTCAAGCGACGGTGACGCGCCTCAGTGCATCCCCTGAGGTGGTTGTCGCGCGAGCACGACAATCCTGACCTTCTCGTTACAATGCGACCGTCTCGTTATGGACGGCCGAGTCGACTCGTTTCTCAGGGCCTGCCGGTCATGGACGACGGGCGGCGCGTTGTGCATCAGTGAACAGCGCGCGTCGGGCCGGCTCCTCATAGGGACGCCCGTTTGCGACGACGACGCGGATGCGCCGCGTGTTCGCGATGTCGGCCAGTGGGTCAGCTTCGAGCAGCACCAGATCGGCCACGCGTCCAGCGGCGATCGAGCCTAGCGAGTCGGTCGCCGCGAAGTAGCTGGCGGGATTGGACGTCGCCGCCCGCAGCGCCTCGAGTGGCGAGAGCCCCGCCCGAACGAGGAGCGCGAGCTCGTCGTGGACGGCGAAGCCCGGCGGGCTCGCGCGAAGGGGTGCGTCGGTCCCCACGAGAATCGGCACACCCGCACCGTGGAGCGCCTTCACGAGGGCGAGACGCTTCTCGAACAGGCGCCCTCCGGCAGCCACCACCGCCGGCGACGCGTTCGGCTGCGATGGCAACATCAGGCGCCACAGCGCCTGCAGCGAGTCTCCGAAGTAGTGACGCAGCGAGTCGTTAGGCACGACCGTCGGATTCACGACTTCGGTCTGTACGATGAGCGTTGGCGTGACCCAGGTGTGGTTTGCCGCAAGACGCGCGAACGTTCTGCCCTGATCCTCGCGCGTGCAGGGGCCGAGAAGGAATCGCTGCAGCGGCGTTCCCCCGGCGATCACCGCCGAATCGTCACCCGCACAAACGTTAGGAAAGCCGCTCAGGTGCTCGAGGCTGCGCTGCCCGGAATCCGATGCCTGAAGCGGCGTCACCGGCGGAAAGACGTGCCCCGCAAACACCATCTTGCGACGCCGCGCCTCACGAGCCACTGCGAAGTACGCGGCCGGAGGCATCCCGTTATGCACCTTCACGAAGTCGACGCCGAGGCGCGCCAGCGAATCGACGGCGGCGACCGCCTCCTCGGGGGTGCGGACGAGAACGTGCGGGAGCGGTACGCGCTGTCCGGCGAGGTACGGCCCCGAAACGACCATCCGCGGGCCAGGAAGGGATCCCGCGGCGACGTCGCGCTGAAACGCGCGCAGCCGCGCGAGATCACCATCCATGTCGCGAACACCTGTGACGCCGTTCGCGACATAGAGCCCGAGCAGTGCACGACCTCCGGGCACGTCCGTGTGCACGTGCATGTCCCACAGGCCCGGGATCAGGAACTTTCCGGTGGCATCGATGACCCGCGTACCCACAGGTACGCGAACGGATCGAGAGGCGCCGACGGCCTCGATGCGTGTACCGCGAACGAGAACCGTCATGTCCGGTCGGCTCGTTCCGGTGGCAGGATCGATCACCGTCGCGTGGGCGATGGCGATGAGCTGCAAGGCGAGTGCGTTGAGCATGCTCCATTCTGGGCGTATCGTGACGATGCCGAAAGACGCGCTTTCGTCGCATCTGTCGCACACCACTGATCTCGACCTGGAGGCGCCAATGAATCGACACGCGCTGCGCGTGGGAGTCTCGAGCCTCGTGCTACTCGCCGCTGCCCCGGCCGCCGCGCAAACGCCCCGCGACTCCGTCGTCGCGACCGTCAACGAGTTCTTCCGCGCGATGACGGCCCGCGACACCGCGGCGCTCGGGCGCGTGCAGTTTCCCGACGGCGTCCAGTACGCCGCGCGCGTGCGCGGCGACAGCGTCGCCATCGGCCGGGGGACGTTCGAGGCGTTCGTCCAGCAGCTCGCGGGAATGAAAGACACCTACGTCGAGCGCATGTGGGAGCCGACGGTTCTCGTGCACGGTCCGCTGGCGGTGGTCTGGGCGCCGTACGACATCCATCGGAATCGCGAGTTCGTTCACTGCGGCGTCGACGCGTTTACGATCCTCCGCTCTCCGACGGGCTGGAAGATCGCGACGGTCTCATACACCGCCGAGCCAACCGGCTGCAAGCCGAGCCCCCTCGGCCCGTTGCCGGCCAGGTAGCGGGATTGGGTCATCCTGAGGCGTCAGCCGAAGGATTCTCGGGCTCCCGACAGAGGGCGCTCTCCCACGAGGATGAGGAATCCTGCCCGCTTCGCGGGCACCAGCGCTCGGGATGACACGTGTGTCATCTGTCGATTCGCGAAACTCTCGTTCGACGTATCAATGGAAAGGCGATTGTCACGTCGCCGTTAGGCGGCGACCGGCAAAACACCGAAGGGAGGAGTATCGACGATGCGGTTCATGGTCATCATCAAAGCCAACGCGCAAAGCGAAGCCGGTGAGATGCCGAGCGAGCGACTGCTCACCGAGATGGGGAAATACAACGAGGAGCTCGTGAAGGCCGGCGTCATGCTCGCCGGCGAGGGACTGCACCCGAGCTCGAAGGGCGCGCGCGTCAGGTTCTCGGGATCGAAGCGTACCGTCATCGACGGCCCCTTTTCGGAGACCAAGGAGCTCGTCGCCGGGTTCTGGCTGATCCAGGTGAAGTCGAAGGAAGAGGCGATCGAATGGGTGAAACGCATTCCGAACCCCGACGGTGGCGAGTCGGAGGTCGAAATCAGGCAGGTCTTCGAGGCCGAGGACTTCGGCCCGGCGTTGACCCCGGAAGCGCGCGAGCAGGAGCGCCGACTTCGGGCCGAGCTCGCCAGCCGGTAACACCGGCTTGAGCCTCACCGAGCGTATCGTTTTTACCACGACTCGGACCTCCACCCTTGCACCGGAGGGTCGCGGTGGTGTGATTGGGAATCGTGAGCGCTCCCGACATCCATCGCACGATAGACGCGGTCTGGAGGATCGAGTCCGCGAAGCTCATTGCCGGCCTCACCCGTGTCGTCCGCGACGTTGGGTTGGCCGAGGACCTCGCGCAGGACGCCCTGCTCGCGGCACTCGAGCAGTGGCCACAGTCGGGCGTGCCGGATAACCCGGGTGCCTGGCTGATGGCCATCGGCAAGCGCCGGGCGATAGACGTCATGCGCCGCGGACCGATGATGGACCGGAAGCACGCGGAGATCGGTCACGAGCTCGAGTCGAAGCAGGAGAGCCCGGAGCCGGAGTTGGCCGAGGCGCTTGACGATCAGGTCGGCGACGACCTGCTCCGCCTCGTGTTCATCGCGTGTCACCCCGTGCTCTCGACCGAAGCGCGCGTGGCACTCACGCTTCGGCTGCTCGGCGGACTCACCACTGACGAGATCGCTCGCGCCTTCCTCGTCCCGGAGTCGACGATCGCGCAGCGCATCGTGCGCGCGAAGCGCACGCTGTCCGCCAAGAAGGTGCCCTTCGAGGTGCCTCGAGGCGCCGAGCTGGCGTCACGCGTCTCGTCGGTCCTCGAGGTCATCTACCTGATCTTCAACGAGGGCTACTCGGCCACCTCGGGAGAGGACTGGGTGCGACCGAACCTGTGCCAGGAGGCATTGCGTCTCGGGCGCATCGTCGCCGAGCTCGCGCCTAACGAGCCGGAGGTGCATGGGCTGGTGGCGCTGATGGAGATTCAGGCGTCGCGACTGCGCGCCCGCGTCGGCCCGTCGGGCGAGCCGATCGTGCTGCTCGACCAGAACCGCGCGAAATGGGACTACGTCCTCATCCGGCGCGGCCTCGCGGCGCTGGAGCGTGCCGGGTCACTCGGCGGGTCTCTCGGGCCATTTGCCCTGCAGGCCGCGATCGCCGCGTGTCACGCACGGGCGCGAACGGCCGAAGAAACCGACTGGCACCGCATCGCGAGGCTATACCAGGCATTGGCTCAGGTGACGCCCTCGCCGATCGTCGAGCTCAATCGTGCGGTCGCGGTCTCGATGGCGCACGGGCCGGCGGCGGGGCTCGAGATCGTGGATGGGCTGACGTCCGAGCCGACGCTCGCGAACTACCACCTGCTGCCCAGCGTCCGCGGCGACTTCCTGAGGAAGCTCGGCCGGTTCGAGGAGGCACGCGAGGAGCTCGAGCGTGCCGCGTCGCTCACCCGGAATGCGCGGGAGCGCGAGCTGCTGCTCGAGCGCGCGCGGATTTGCGCCGAGAGCGCCGACCTAACGCGCGTGGACCGCGCGGGGTAGATTCGCCGGGGGTCTTGCTTCCAGGGCGCCGCCAGACAACCGCTGGACGGTCGCCCCAGCCGTGGAGGCTCGATGGCGCGGAAGGCAGCGTGGATCGTCGCGATACTGTTGCTGCTGAACACCGGCGTGATCGGGATCTACAGTGGCGTGCGTGAGATATCCGACGTGCGCAACCGATTGCAGCTCTCGGTGACGACCGGGGTGTTGGTCTACGGCATCCTGGGTCTCGCGGCTGCGGTGGCGCTCGTGCTGCGCCATCGGTGGTCGGTGCCGCTGTCGATTGCGTGGGGGGTGGTGGTGACGTACGTCGCGTCAGCAGCTTCCCTGGCTTATGCGCCGGAAGACGCGACGATCGGCGGGGCGATCGCGGGCGGGCTCGGCGCGGGGCTGATCGGTGCGTTCGTCGCGTGGTGCGCCCACAAGGTCACTCGCCCGGCAACGCTCCAGGAGCGCCTCCATTCGACGTCCGGCGAGCCCCGTTAGGCGTCAATTCGCTCCAATTGGGGTCAGAGTCGATTTACATCCAATTAACGCGCGACGTGACGCGAAAACGCTGGAGGTATATGCGCTGTTTCGGTTCGAACGGAGTCTGACCCCATTTGAAGCGTTTTGACGCGGGAGGGGAAATTGTTCCGAGGTATACCGCCTGCCTCTGCGCTCGCCGCTGTCGTCGTCGCAACCACAACTGCTTCGGCGCAGACGGTGCAGTACCGCTCGCCCGCCGGTGTCGAGTACCGGTCGCAGCCTGACACAGGCCCGATCGCTCGCGCGCAGGCCGCCCTCACGGCCGACCCGAAAAACGTCGAGCGGTTCATCCTGCTCGGCGTCGCGCAGTCGGGCGCGCGGCAGTTCCGCGAAGCGATCCAGACCTTCACACGGGCGATGGCCATCGAGCCTAACAACGCGATGCTTTATCGATGGCGCGGTCATCGCTATCTCTCCCTGCGCGAGTTCGACAAGGCGATGGCCGATCTCACGAAAGGGTTGAAGCTCGACAGCACGAACTACGGCATCCTGTATCACCTGGGGATCGTCCGATTCGTGCGCGGCGATTTCGCCGGCGCCGCCCAGATGTTCACGCGCTCGCAGCCGCGCGCGCCCGACGCCGGTGAGCTCGCGGGATCGACGGACTGGCTATGGATGTCCCTCATGCGCGCGGGTCGGAAGGCGGAAGCGGAAGCGATGCTGGCGCGTCGTCCCGACTCGCTGCCGGTGGACAATGCGTACGCGCGCCGGCTCAAGCTTTATCGCGGCGAGATCGGACCGGACGCAGTCATCACGCCGGCCGACACGGCGGACGTTCAGGCGGCGACGCTCGCGTACGGCCTTGGCAACTGGTATCTCGTGCGCGGCGACACGGCCGCCGCGAAGACCTACTTCGACCGCTCGGTGAAGTCGGGCGGCTGGCCGGCGTTCGGTTTCATCGTGTCGGAGGTCGAGCTTCGACGATTGAAGTAGCCGTGTTACCCCGAGCCGGTTTGTCATCCCGAGCCGTCAGGCGAGGGATCCTTATCATCCCGGTAGAGGGCCCTCGCTCGGGACGATGAGGATCCCTCGCTCCGCTCGGGATGACAGCCAGCTGCGCTCGGGATGACGTCTACCCGTTTTATGGATGACAGTCTCCATTCGCGTGCTCGGCCACGATGACGCCGCGGTCCTCGACAACGTCGCCGACGAAGTCTTCGACAGCCCGATCGACCCGCGATGGCGCGCGGAGTTCTTCGCCGACCCGCGACATCACCTGGTCGTCGCGCTCGACGGCGACCTCGTGGTCGGGATGGCGTCCGGCGTTCATTACGTTCACCCCGACAAGGCGCCCGAGCTCTGGATCAACGAAGTGGGCGTCGCTCCGACGCACCAGGGCTTAGGCGTAGGGCGACGCCTCGTCGCGGCGCTCGTCGCGCACGCAGAATCCATCGGGTGTCACGAGGCCTGGGTCCTGACGAGTCCCGACAACGAGCCCGCGAAGCGCATGTACCGCGCGGCAGGCGCGACACCTGACGAAGAGCTCAGCGTCATGTTCACCTATCGCATGCACCCGCGCCGCGACGATGCCTGACGCCGACGTCATCGTCGTCGGAGCGGGATTAGCCGGTCTCGTCGCCGCGGCGGAGCTCGCCGACGCAGGCCGCCGAGTCATCATCGTCGAGCAGGAGCCGGAGCAGTCGTTAGGCGGCCAGGCGTTCTGGTCCCTCGGCGGCCTCTTCCTCGTCAATTCACCCGAACAGCGCCGGCTCGGCGTCCGCGACTCGTACGACCTCGCGCTGCAGGACTGGATGGGCTCAGCCGGCTTCGATCGCGACGAGGATCACTGGCCGCGACGCTGGGCTGAGGCGTACGTCGGCTGGGCCGCGGGCGAGAAGCGCGACTGGCTTCGCTCGCAGGGCCTTCGGCTCTTTCCGATCGTCGGCTGGGCCGAGCGGGGCGGCTACCTCGCGACGGACCACGGCAACTCGGTCCCGCGCTTTCATATCACGTGGGGAACGGGGCCCGGTGTGCTCGAGCCGTTCCTGCGCCGCGTCAGGGCGGCGGAAGCGCGCGGTCTCGTCTCGTTCCGCTTTCGCCATTGCGTGAACGAGCTCACGGCCACCGCTGGTGTGGTGGACGGAGTCCGCGGCGATGTGTTGGAATCGAGCGCGATCGAGCGAGGACAGGCGAGCTCACGGCGCGTCGTCCGCGAGTTTTCCGTCAGCGCCGATGCGGTCGTCGTCACGTCCGGTGGCCTTGGAGGCAATCACGACCTCGTGCGCCGCATGTGGCCGCCTCGGCTCGGGAGCCCGCCCGGACAGATGCTCTCCGGCGTTCCCGAACATGTCGACGGCCGCATGCTCGCGATCTCGGAGCGCGCGGGAGCGCGTCTCATCAACGGCGACCGGATGTGGCACTACGTGGAGGGTGTCGACAACTGGGATCCGATCTGGAGCCGGCACGGTATTCGGATTCTTCCCGGCCCGTCCTCCATCTGGCTCGACGCGGTCGGGAATCGCCTCCCCGCCCCGCTCTTCCCCGGGTTCGACACGCTCGGCACGCTCGCTCACCTGCGCCAGACGGGGTACGACCATTCGTGGTTCGTGCTCACGCAGCGGATCATCGCGAAGGAGTTCGCGCTGTCGGGGTCGGAGCAGAACCCCGACCTAACGAGTCGCAGCTGGCGTCAGGTGCTGGGTCGAGCGCGGGGCGGGAATGCTCCGGCGCCGGTCGAGGCGTTCAAGCGGCATGGCGCGGACTTCATCGTCGAGAAGAGGCCCGACGATCTGGTTCGGCGGATGAACGAGCTGGTCGGCGAGCCGTTGCTGGACGTCATGCGCGTGCAGCACGTGATCGAGGCGCGCGACCGCGAGCTGTCGAACGAGTACACGAAGGACGCACAGCTCGCCGCGCTGCGGAGCGCGCGACGGTACATCGGCGACCGGCTCATCCGGACGGCGAAACCGCATCGCATTCTCGATCCGGACGCCGGGCCGCTCATCGCCGTCAGGCTGCGGGTGGTCACGCGCAAGACGCTGGGCGGCATCGAGACGGATCTCTCGGGCCGAGCCCTGGGGCTTGATGGCCAACCGGTTCGCGGCCTGTATGCGGCGGGCGAGGTGGCGGGCTTTGGCGGTGGGGGAATGCACGGCTACCGTGCGCTGGAAGGCACATTCCTCGGGGGCTGCCTGTTCTCCGGGCGGACGGTCGGCCGCGCCCTGGCCGGGCGTGACTGACCTGCCGACGGCTGGAGACCAGGGTCATCGTGGACGCACGCTCTGCGAAACCGTCCCGGTCGAGAAACCGATGACCGAGAACCAATGACCCAGCACCGACAGCTGATGACTCGCCATACATCACGAGGAGTCTGGCGAGTCATGAGTCATTGGTGGTAGGTACTTGGTTCTCGGTAACCTGTACGCGCACCCGCCCGGGTGGTTGACGACCTCCGCTACCGTGGTGGAAGTTCACCGCCTCGGGCAAGAAGGAACGGATACCTAAGCGGAGGTCGTATGCGGCGGAGTTGGCGCGCAGCGCACATCGCAGTATCCCTGCTGACCCTCGCACTCGGCAGCGCGCCGGTGCGTGCACAGGTCGGCACCATTCGAGGCAAAGTCGTCGATTCGACGGGCGCGGCGGTCGCCGGCGCACTCATCGCCGTCGATCGAACGGCGGTCCGCACGCAGGCGTCGTCCTCCGGGAGCTACACGCTGATCGGCGTCCCGGCCGGCACACGCACGGTCCGGGCACAAATCATTGGCTTCGCGCCGCGGACCCTCGACGTCACCGTCAGGGCGAACGAGACGGTCACGCAGGACATCACACTGACGCGGTCGGCCGTCCAGCTCTCGGCGGTGGACGTCATCGTGGGGACGCGCGCGTCGCACAAGGCAGCCGACGAGATCGCCGTCCCGGTCGACATCATTCCGGCGGAAGTCATCGCGCAGCAGGGAACGTCGGAGCTGTCGGCGATTCTGCAGAACGTCTCGCCATCGGTGAACTACCCCCGTCAGAGCGTCACCGACGCCGATGACATCGTGCGCCCGTTCACGATGCGCGGCCTCTCGCCCGATCACACGCTCGTGCTCGTGAACGGCGTGCGTCGCCATCGGAGCGCGCTCGTGCACACGTTCGCCTTCGGCGAGCCGGCCGGTGCGACGGGCGTTGATCTTAACGCGATGCCCGCCAGCGCCATCGAGCGCATGGAAGTGCTGCGCGACGGCGCGTCCGCGCAGTACGGCTCGGAGGCGATCGCCGGCGTGCTCAACCTCGTCATCAAGGACGGCCAGTTCGCGCCGTTCGTGAACGCCGACTTCGGTCGCTACGTGGTGCCCGATTACCCGGACGACGGGAATACCTTCAACGTGAACGGCGGCTGGGGCTTCAAGCTCGGTCGCGGCTCGTTAGGCCTGTTCGGCGAGTATCGGAACCGGCAGGAGACGAACCGCGCGTGGCCGGAGGCGGCAGACCAGATCACCGAAGGCGACGCCGACGAGGTGGACGAGAACGGCAAGATCATCAAGAAGAACAACCCGGTGGCGCAGCCCAATCACCATCTGGGCGACGGCCTCGCGAGCGACGTGCTCTCGTTCGCCAACCTTCGCATCCCGATCAACGCGTCCGGGACGAGCGAGCTCTATGGGTTCGGCGGCTACACGCATCGCATCGGCACGGGGAATGGGTTCTATCGCCAGGGTCTCTCCGAGCGAAACTGGCCCGAGATCTATCCGGAGGGCTTCCTGCCGGAGTTCCGCCCGACGGTCGTGGACTGGTCGGCAGCGACGGGCATTCGTGGCGCGGCCAGCGGGTGGAACTACGACGTGTCCGCGTCCTACGGCCACAACCTGTTCGATTACCAGTTGCGGCACACGCTGAACGCGTCGTTAGGTCCGTGCCTGGACGCGCCCTGCGCGCCCGGGCTCGATGAGATCATGGGGACCGCCGACGATCCCGGCATCCCCAACAGCACGCACTTCTTCGCCGGTGGCCTGCGCGCCGGCGAGCTCGGCCTGAGCGCCAGCGTGGCGAAGCCGATCGAGATCGGCCTGCCTAACGCCCTCAACGTCGCAGTCGGGGCGACGTTCCGCCAGGAGTCGTTCGAGCTTGTGCCCGGCGAGAAAGGGTCCTGGATCCAGGGCGGCCACCTGGATCAGTACGGCGACCCCGCGCCGCCGGGCTCGCAGGTCTTCAGCGGATTCCTGCCAACCACAGCCGCCGACGAGTCACGCAGCAACACCGGCGTTTACCTCGATCTCGAGACGGACCTCACGAAACAGCTGCTCGTGAACGCCGCGGCACGATTCGAGGACTACTCGGACTTCGGCTCGAATCTCAGCTCGAAGCTCGCGCTCCGATTCCAGCCGGCCACCCAGTTTGTGGTCCGCGCGGCCTTCAGCACCGGCTTCCGCGCGCCGTCGCTCGCGCAGAGCTTCTACGGCAGTCGCATCACGAACTTCCGCCTCGATCCCGAGACAGGCAGGCAGACGCCGTTCGAGATCGGCATCTTCCCCGTGAAGAGCGACGTCGCGCAGGCGTTAGGCGCCAAGCCCCTCAAGGCCGAGACGTCGCTCAACTACAGTGCGGGGTTCGTCTGGAGCCCGGTCGACCAGTTCAACATGACCGTGGACGGCTACCTCATCGACCTCCACGACCGCATCCTGCTCACGAGCTTCATCGGTGGCGACAGCGTGGAGAAGATTCTGGAGGCGCGGAATCTCCCCATCACGTCGGCGCAGTACTTCACGAACATCATCGACACGCGCACCACGGGGATCGACCTCACGGCGAACTACCGGACGACCCTGGGTTCGATCAGCGCGCTCACGCTGACGGCGGGCGCGAACTACACGAAGAACGAGATTTCCGATCAGCGCGCCCTTCCGCCGGCACTCGAGGGTACCGGCGCGGAGCTGGTGGATCAGTTCGCGAAGATCCAGATCGAAAAGGAAAGGCCGGACTGGCGCGGAACGCTCACGGCGAACCTCACGCGCGGTCAGGCCGACGTCATCGCGCGGGGGGCGTACTACGGCAAGTTCTACTCGGCCCCAGGGTTGTGCGACACGTGCGAGCAGCTGTTCGGCGGGAAGACGCTCTTCGATCTGGAAGCAGGGTACCGCCTGGGAGGCATCCGATGGGCGCTCGGCGCGCGAAACCTCTTCAACACGTACCCGGACAAGAACTCGCTCGATAACGGCTATGGCATCTTCCCATGGGCCGGCGCGTCGCCGTTCGGCTACAACGGGCGCTTCGTGTACGTCAGGACGGAGATGGTGTTCGGACGTTAATGGACGGGACGCTGGGAGTTGAATGGGGACTAGGGACTAGGGACTGGGGACTGGGGACTGGGGACTGGGGACTCGGCAAGGAAACTTCCAGCGCCGAGGATGCCTCCGCGGCGCGAAGAGCATCCCGGCCGAGTCCCCAGTCCCCAATCCCCAGTCCCGATGTCCCCGTCACGCGGTCTCGTTCGGCTTGGGTTTCGCGCGTAAGGACCGGAGCCTTGCGCCAACCGCCCCGAGCCCGGCCGCGAGCAGGAGCGCCCGCTGCGGATGTAACGCGGCCCACGTGTACAGGCTGGTCTCCTTCGTCCGGCCCGTCCACGTGTGGCCGCGCTCACCGCCGTCGTTAGGCACCGGCTCGTACAGGTTGTCGCGGCGGTCCGGCGTCACGGGCTCGTCCGTGAGCTGCGACCGAAAGCTCGCGCGCTCCATGTAGCGGTCGGCCAGACGCGGGGCCAGGTTCGCGGCCTGGATCAACTTCCCCATCCCGCCCACGATGACGTCGCGCACGGGACGCTCCGCGCACTCGAGGATGGCGTTCGCGACGACCTCCGGCGCGTACACCGGCGGCACCGGCTGCGGTTCCACGTTGAACACCGTCCGCGCTTTCTCGAAGAACGGTGTATCGACGCTGCCGGGTTTGACGAGCGAGACCGAGATCGGCGCGCCCTCCTCCTCCAGCTCCATGCGCAAGCAATCGGTGAACGCCTTGATCGCGTGCTTCGCCGCGCAATAGTTCCCCTGCAATGGAATCGCGCGGTCGGCGAGCGCACTGGCGACGTTGATGAGCGCCCCACCCTCCTTTCGGAGATGGATGACCGCCGTCCGGCTGCCGTGCACCTGGCCCCAGTAATTCACATCGAACTGGCGACGCATGTCGTCGAGCGAGAGGTCCATGACGCGGCCGTACATCGACACGGCGGCGTTGTTCACCCACGTGTCGATTCGGCCAAACTCGTCGAGCGCCGCACGCGCGAGCGCCTCGACCTGCGCGACATCGGCGACATCCGTCACCTGATGGTGCGCGCGACCACCTTCCGCGCGGATCGACTCCGCCGCAACGCCCAGGTCATGTGCGTTGCGTGCGGCCAGCACCACCCGCGCGCCCTGCCGCGCCGCCAGCTTCGCGGTGACGAGTCCGATACCACTCGAGGCTCCCGTGATGACGATGACCTGATCGCGAACGGGCTTGAGTTGAATGTGCATGATCTTCACCTCGGGTCTTCGACCGACACATCCTGTGAATGCAGGACGTTGCCGGTTCAGTGACGCACCGTCTCCACCAGTGCACCGAGACGGTCACGTACGCCTGCGTGCAGCGACTCCGGCGGCGGCTGCCGCACCAGGTGGAATGTTCCCCGCTTCTCGAGGACGTCGGCGTGTGACGCCCCCGAGTCGTCGCGCCAGAAGCGGAGCGTCGCTGTAGCGCTGCCGAGCCGCAGCCCACGCACCGTTACCTCCGGAAGCCAGGGCGGAAGGGCCGGGTCCACGAAGAGCGTGTGGATCATCGCGACCGGCTGCAGACCGAGAAGGCTCTGCATCACCAGGACCAGCGCACTCTGGTTCCACGCCTGAATCGGGTTTGCGCGCGGGTAGGCGCCGGGATGCGGGAATTCCGCGCGCGAATACCCGCCGACGCATTCCGGCGCGCGCCCGCGGTCGTACAGCCGCGTTAGGCTCACCATCCCCTCGGCGAGGTCGAGAGCGCGCGCGTCGAAACCGAACCGCCGCAACCCGAACACGATCGTCGCGTTCTCGACCGGCCACACCGTCCCGAGATGGTACGAGAGCGGGTTGTACGCGATGTGCTTGGTCGAGAGCGTTCGCACGCCCCACCCGCTGAACATGTCGGGCGCGAACAGGCGCCCGACGAGTTTCGGAATGTGCTCGTCAGCGACGATTCCCGCCGCGAGGCAGTGTCCGGCGTTCGATGTGACGCTCCGCGCGAGGCGCTTATCGGGATCGAGCGCGAGCGCGACACAGCCCTCGTCTTCCATCCACCAGTCGCGGTTGAAGCGCGCCTTGAGCTCCGACGCCGCGTGCCAGTGGGCTTTCGCCTCCTCATGCGCGCCGATTGCCCAGCTGAGCACAGCCGCCAGCTGTTGGGCGGCGAACCAGTAGCCCTGCACCTCGCATGTCGCGAGTGGGGCGGGCACCGGTGTTCCGTCTTCGTACAGGATGGCGTTGCCGCTGTCCTTCCATCCCTGATTCTTGGCGCCCTTTGGAGACTTCGTTTGATACTCGAGATACCCATCCCCGTCGCGGTCGCCACGATCGCGCGCCCAGTCCAGAATGCGACGTGCGGTGTCCCAATGACGTTGAAGGAACGCACGGTCACCACTCCACGCGAAGTGGTGCGCGAGCGCGATCACGAACGCCAGCGGACTGGCGAAATCGCCGTAGTACCGCCCGAAGGGCACATGGCCCAGGCGCGAGATTGGACCGGTGCGCACCTGTTGTACGATTCGGCCGGGCTCCTCATCGCGCTCGGGATCGTCCTGGGCGCCTTGCAGGCGACCGAGACGAGTGAGCGTCGCGTCGAGGAGCTCGCCACGGTCGAGCATTGCGGCCTGCCAGCCAACCGTGATGCTGTCCCGGCCGAACAGCGCCGGATAGAGCGGGATTCCCGCTTGCGGCGCGAGCCACTCGTCCTCGCGTCCGTCGAGCAGCGCGAATGAGCCCAGATCATCGGCAGCCTGTGAGATGATCTCCGCGACCGCCGTGTCGTGCGGCGTCTCGATCGTTGCCAGGCGCGATCGCCATCGTGCAACGTGCGCAACGCGACGCCGTTCGTTACTGGCGCTCCTCAGGGCAGGCTCGACGTCTCGCTCGCCATCGTCATGCTCGTCACCCGCGCCATCGCGCGGTGTCACGACGAGGCGGCTCTCATGCGTCGCTCCGGGATCGAGCTCCAGCCACGCCGCAAGTCCGTTTGCCGCCGGCTCCCACCGCCCGCCAACGCCCCGGATACGCGTGGCGAGCGGAAGCTCGCGATGTGCGTAGTGAAACACGAGCTCCCCACCTTCACACCGAGTTTGAACGGGAGCGTTCTGTTGTCGGCGCCCCGAGAGTGCTTCCTGGATATCAGCGAAATCCGCGTCCAGCTCCCACGTCACGCGGAGCCTAACGTGACGGAGCGCGCGATTGGCGATCGCGAGCGCCACAACCAGCTCGCTCGGCGTCACCTGCAGCCGCGTGCGGATATCGATGCTCCGTTGCGTCACACCCGACTGGTCCTGCCAGGCCCAGTCGTCGGCCACGTCGCTCCCGCCGCCTTCGAACTGCGTGAGCTCGGGGTAGATGTAGACCGCCGCGAGCTCGGCGTGCCCGTCCTCACCTTCGGCGCACAGCCACGGGGCCGCATCGTTGATGCGAAGGCGCAGGACGCGAAGGTGTCGCGCCTCTCCGAAATAGTACCCCGTGAGCTCGTCGGCCTCGTCGCACTCGAGGCGCTCGGTCGTGATGAGGAGCGATCGACCGTGCCACGCGTAGCGATGCCTCGGTTGGACACGCGCCAGCGTTCCGGCGCGTCTTGCCCGGTGCACGACGCCTATCGCCGCGACAGTGAGCTCGGAGCGTCGAGATTCGCGCCCTCGTGCACTCCCACGCCCAGCCGGTCCACCAACTCCCCGCCGAGCCAGCCGGTCACGAGCGCCAGGCCGGTGCCGGCGAGAGCCAGCATGAACGCGAACATCGGCGGCGCGGCAGGATCGTCGCGCCGAACGAACCAGCTCGCCGCGAACAAGAGCACGACTACCACGTTTCCGACCGCGTGCCACGCGCCAACCGATTTCGCGCGCGTGTTCCCCGGGATGTCCAGCCAATCGATGAGCCCGAAGACGGCAGCTACCAAACCACTAATGACACCGGCGGCGATCATGTAATAAGATGTGACCGCCAACGCGCTCGAGCCGGTAGCGAGCCGGATGGCATCGAATATCGTTGCCATCGCCAGCAGCCCAAGCGGAAAAACGATCAGCATCTGATGAACAGGGTGGCCGAAGAGCATCGTCTTGGTTTTCATCTGCCCCTCCTCGCGAGTTTACCATTGAGGCTAGCTGGGCAATCACCATACCCCGCGAGGCTTGTTATCCTGAGCGAGCCGAAGGATCTTCGGCGTCGATTTCCGGCTCGTTAAAGGAGGCGGCAACCAAGTTGAACGGTATCTGGGGGCTGCGACCGCCCCTTGTCGATTTTCTCCCATGTGGTTCGACGTAGCGTAGGACCCGTCAGGTAGCCCAACACCCGACCGAGACTACCCAATGCTGATCTCCGACCTTCGGTACGCCGCCCGATCCCTCGCCCGCGCTCCCGGCTTCGCGCTGACCGTGATCCTCACGCTCGGGCTCGGCATAGGAGCGAACACGGCAATCTTCAGCGTCGTTCGAGGCGTTCTCCTGCGTCCCCTGCCGCACAAGGACGGCGACCACCTGGTCTATCTCCGCCACTCCATCAAAGGCCCCGGCGGCGAGAACGTGAATTTCTCCGTCCCCGAGATCAACGATTTCCGGGAGAGCGCCAAGAGCCTGGCCGGGATCGCCGAGTACTCCGGGATGATCTACACGCTGCAGGGGAAGCAGGACGCGGTTCGCATGACCGTCGGCCTCGTGACCGGCAACTACTTCAAGGTCATGGGACTGTCCGCGGTCGCCGGTCGGCTGCTCAACGAGGGCGATGATGGCCTGAACGTTCCGCCGGTCATGGTGCTCACTACCGAGTACTGGATGAAGCGCTTCGGCGGCGACCGGAGTGTCATCGGCAAGCACGTGGTCCTCGGCGGCAAGTCGGTCGAGATCGTTGGTGTCGTGCAGCCGGCTCCGTACTTCCCACGCCCGATGGACGGTCTGCTCAACATGATCATGAGCGAGCACCACACGAGCGCGCTCATGGTCCAGGGCAGGAGTCATCGCATGACCGAGATGATTGCGCGACTCGCCCCGGGCGCGACCGTCGACCAGGCGAGGGCCGAAGCCGCGACGATCAACGCACGCGTCGTGAAGGCGTTCCCGCAGGACTACGATCCGGGCTCGGAGTACAAGATCTCCGTCATCCCGTTCCACGAAGTGCTCGGGGAGAAGGCGAAGCTCACGCTCTGGCTGCTCATGGGCGCCGCAGCGTTCGTCATGATCATTTCCGCCGCGAACGTTGCGAACCTCACGCTCATGCGGTCGGTGCGCCGCGAGCACGAGCTGGTCGTGCGTGCCGCGTTAGGTGCCGGCACACGCCGGCTTCGCCAGCTCCTCCTCGCGGAGAACCTGGTCCTGGCCCTCGCCGGGGCGGTCCTCGGACTCGTGATCGCGGTGGCCGGCGTCAAGCTCCTCATCTCGCTGGCCGAGCGCTATTCGCCGCGTGCGAACGAGATCCGACTGGACGGCATGGTGCTCGCCTTCACGCTGCTCCTGTCGCTGGTCGTGGCGGTGATCCTGTCGTTCGCCCCCAAGCTTGCGAAGGAGGGCGCGCTCGCGGCGTGGGTCGCGGCGGGCGTGAACCGCATGAGCGGTGGCGTCAGGCGGCAGCGATTGCAGCGCAGCCTGGTCGTGGCCCAGATCGCGGTCTCGGTGATCCTGCTGACCGGCGCCGGTTTGTTGACGCGAACGATGCTGCAGTTATCCGAGGTGAAGACGGGGCTCACTACCGAGAACATCCTCACGATGGAAGTCCCGTTCGACTTCGAGGCGAAGAAGGACGAGGATGCGAAGGCGCTGTTCGAGCGCATGCAGCTCGAGGTCGCCGCGATCCCCGGCGTGAACGAGGTCGGGATCGGGTCGACGATGCCGCTGCGCGCGACGGAAGTGATGCTCGATGTGAAGGCTGACGGCAGAGCGCTCGCGAACGGTGAGGCGATTCCGCGCGCCGATTACCGAACCGTGAGCCCGGGTTACTTCCGTGCTTCCGGCATCCCACTGCTCAGGGGGCGTGAGTTCGCCGAGACGGACGGGAAGACGTCGGGCAAGGTCGTGATTCTTAACAAGACGCTGGCTGACAGGCTGTTTGGCGATCGTGACCCGATCGGTCAGAAGGTCGCCTGGACGGGCGAGGTGCTGAAGTTCATCGGTCTGAGCGACGAATGGCGCACGGTCATCGGCGTCGTTGGCGACACCAAGGACGGAGGCCTCGATGCGGCACCGCGCGGCGCGATGTTCCAGCCGATCAAGCAGGAAGCGATGTTCGGGGGAGGGCTGGTGATTCGTGCGCAGCGTGATCCCGCGGCGCTCGCGTCGGCCGCGACGCGGATCGTCAGGAAGATCGTGCCTAACGACCCGATCGAGAACGTGCAGACGATCTCGCAGTTCAAGAATCAGAGCGTGGCGCCTCGGCGTCTGAACGCAATTCTGGTGTCGTCGTTCGGCGTGCTGGCGGTGATCATCGCCGCTGTGGGGATCGCGGGCGTGCTGGCGTTCTCGGTGAGCGCGCGAACGAACGAGATCGGCATTCGCATGAGCCTCGGCGCGGACAGCGCGCGGGTACAGCGGATGATTCTGGGTGAAGGCGGAACGCTCCTCGTCTACGGGTTGTTCCTCGGCGTGGCGGGGGCCCTGATCGGGACGCGGCTCATTCGTAGCCTGCTGTTCGGTGTCGCGCCTAACGACCCTGTCACGCTCGTCGGCGTGACGGTCCTGATGATCGCGGTAGGAATTGCGGCGTGCTGGCTGCCGGCGCTCCGGGCGGCGAGGATCGATCCGGCAGTGGCGATTCGAAGGCAATAGCGGGAACGGGGAACCGGGAACGGGGAACAGAGCCCCTTTATCGGGACGGTGAGGATCCCTCGCTTCGCTCGGGATGACACAATGCGTTGAAAGGATGAACTAGGGGTCAGACTCCGAGCTCATCCTTTCAACGCATCCGGGGGATTCTCATCCTCCCGACAGCGGGACCGAGCTCGCGAAGAACTCGTTCGCATCACGGAACGTCGCGCCGAGACGCTGCGCCATTGTTCGATCGGCCGCCGAGCTTCCGACCACGAGGCTGCGATCGAGCGCGACCCCGCGGTTGATCGCGAACTCGAGGACCGACCCAGGCAGTGGCTTCCGGCACCAGCAGATCGGCGGGCCGGCGTCGTGCGGGCAGCAAGCGAACGTGATGTCGACGCCGAGATCCGCCTGCGTTCGCACGAAGCCCTGCTGGACCTCCTCGAGCGTCAATGCCCCGCGAGCGACTTGCGGGCGCCACGCGTGCGCGAACAGTAGCCATCCGTCAGCCGCATGCCGCGCGAGTGATTCACGACACTCCGCGGTCACGTCGTCGTAGTCGAGAACGACCGCACGGTTAGCCGCGTTAGGCCGCGGCCGTCGAGCGAACGGGCGTTCTTCGACGCGCGTGAATCCTTCGTCCGCGACCGGTGTCTCGACGGTCCGCTCATACCGAAACAGTGCGTCCGGCCCCAGATAGCGAGGGTCATCACGGCCCCGCTCGCGAATCTCCTCGGGAGTTGGCAAGGATCCGTAAACCTCGATCATGCGAGTGATCGCGTTGATCTGCGCGTCCCCGATTGCGGTCGATGCCCAGACGCACCGAACCGGCACACCGTATCGCCACGCACACTCGATCACCTCGTTGCGGGAGCGGCGCGATGGGTAGGTGTTGTCGAGGACCCATCGCCGCGCCCCCGCGCGCAGTCCCTTGTCGAGCGCCTCGACCAGCTCGGCCAGAGACCCGCCTCGCGCATCGCGATTCAGGCGCTCGTACCCGCTGGCCTCGAGCTCGTGCGCGATCGCGCTCTTCCCCGCCCCCGGCATCCCCATGACGAGCACGACCTCGCCATCAGCCGTGTCGCGCGGACGTCGCACCGAGCGCGGCACACGAAGCAAGCTGCCGGAGAAGCGATCGTCGAGCTCGCGTCGATCGTCATCGGTCAGCCTAACGCGCAACACGCGAGCGATCGAGCGCGCGGTCTCCACCCGGGTCGCTCCGGGGATGGGTGTGGCGAGCGGGCTCAGGTCCGCGAGCCACGCGAGCGCGACCTCGGCTGGCGTAACCTCGTGTCGCGCCGCCACCGCCACGAGTACGGGATCTTTCATCAGCCGGCTCACGCGATCCCCGCCAAGCGGCCGGTACGCGATGAGCCGAATCCCGTGATCCCGACAGTACTCGGCCACGCCGTTCCGGAGGGATTCATCGTCGAGCGGCGAGAGGCTGACCTGCACCGACGCGATCTCCGCGATCCGGCGAGCCGTCTCGATCTGTCCGACGGTGACGTTGCAGAGCCCGATGCGCCGAACGAGACCCTCGCTCTGGAGCGTGGCCAGGGCGCGCACACTCGTCTCGAATGGCGTTTTCGGATCGACCGCGTGGAGCTGATAGAGATCGATCGCGTCGACGTCGAGTGCGCGACGGCTGGCCTCACAGGCCGTGCGGAGCGCTTTGGCCTTGCCGTCGGCGACCCATTTCCCGCCTGGCCGGCGAAGCCCGCCTTTGGTCGCGACTTCGAGCCGCGATCGGTCGCCGGACCAGGTGCGCAGCGCTTCGGCGATCAGGCGCTCGTTATGGCCGGCCTCGGTGTCGTCGTAGCAATAGGCGTCAGACGTGTCGAGCAGCGTTGCGCCCGCATCGAGCGCGGCGTGAATGACCGCGATCGAGCGCGCGTCGTCTCGATCGGCCGCAGTCGAGAGCCGCATGCAGCCGAGGCCGATGGTCGGAGTCATGGACGAGGAAGATGCAGAAAAACCGGGAACCGGGAACCGGGAACCGGGAACGGGGAACCGGGAACCGGGAACCGGGAACGGGGAACCGGGAACCGGGAACGGGGAACCGGGAACAGAAGCCCTCTACCGGGACGATCGCGATCCCTCGCTTCGCTCGGGATGACATAGGTTGTCATCCCGAGCCGACAGGCGAGGGATCCTCATCGTCCCGGTAGAGAGATCTACGAGCGTTAGGCCAGCCATCCCCAAGAAACGCGACTGGTCCCCCGAGGCAGAACACGCGTCCCCGGGGCGTTGGTACCTCGGTGAACGTCGCCGTATCGTGTCGGCCTGTCTGCAACGAGCACAGCGAGTCACGTCACTCGAGAGGATGCCATGTGTCGCCGGACCATCCGCGCCGCCCTTCTGCTCGCCCTGTATGCGCCCGCTCAGTCATCGACCGCACAATCCACGTCGCCGCTGTTCGGCTCACTGTCGCCGGGCCGCTACGCGGTCGGATTCATGAAGCGCGAGCTGCGGGACTCCACGCGTCTCGAATTGCCGAAGATCGACTCGACCGGACGTGTCGAGACACGGGACCGCTCGCGCGCGCTCAGTGTGCACATCTGGTATCCGGCGGCGCGTTCCACGACGCCGCCAATGACGTTCGCCGACTACATGTCTTCACACTTCGCTGACACTGTCGGCCGCGCCGCTCGTCAGGCGAACGAGGACAACGTGCGACGCTTTCTCACGGAGTTCGGCCCGATCTCGGACAGTAGCTGGGCCGCGCTCCGGCGAGCGCCGCTCCTCGCTCGGCGAAACGCCACACCCGTGTCGGGCCGGTATCCGCTGATCGTCGGTTCGCTCCGACGATTCTCGACAACCATCACCAACGAGTACCTCGCCAGTCACGGGTACGTCGTCGCCATGATCGACGGCGCGCAGCCGGACCTGCCCGACGCCGGCGCAGGCCTCGAGATCTCGCTTCGCGACATGGAGCTCGTCGTTCCGAAAATGCGAAAGCTCGCGTTCGTCGATCCCGTCAGGCTCGCCGCGTTAGGCTTCAGCGGGAACGGCTTCTCGCAGATCCTGTTCGCGATGCGGCATCCCGATGTGGACGCGGTATCGGACCTCGAGAGCGCGCTCTTCGACGATCGCGTCTTCTGGCCCCTCTCCCGCGGCTGGGGCTACGACGTCGCCGCGCTGCACGTTCCCTTCCTTCACACGTACAGCGTGCCGCTGTCGAAGCGCGAGAACCGGTTCGCCGACTTCGAGAACATGCGCTACTCCACACGCCACCATTACCTGGTCGACGCGCCGGGTATCCATCACTGGGACTTCGCCACGGAAGGCATGGCCGCGAGCACGGTGTTAGGCAACCGCGGCGCGAACGGTCCCCGACTCGGTACGGCTTTCGAGACGACCAACCGGTATCTCCTCGCGTTCTTCAACGCCTACGTGAAGGGAGACCAGGCAGAGCTGGCGTTTCTGCGTCGCGATCCCGCGGCGAACGGCGCACCCGCGGGGCTCGCAACCATCCGAGAGCTGCCCGCGGTCGAACCGGCGCCGAGCGTCCAGGCATTCGAGTCGCTCATCGCGGAGCGTGGGTTGGACTCCGCCATGACGGTCTTCAACCACGCTCGGGCGAGAGACCCAAAGGCTCAACTGTTCGAGGAATCGCAGCTGAACCGCGTGGGATATCGTCTACTGCGAACGAACAAAGTGGCGGAGTCAGTCGCGTTCCTGAAGACGGTCATCCAGCTCTACCCGAGCTCGGCCAACGCGTATGACTCGGCGTCCGAGGCTCTCGAGGTCGCGCGTGATACGGCTCAGGCGGTCGAGGTCGCTCGCAAGGGGCTGGAGGTTCTGGAGCGGCAGCAACTGAGTCCGCCCGAGCGACAATCGCTGAAAGACTTGTTGGAGGGCAGGCTAAAACGGTTGGGTGCGCAACCGGGCAGCTAACCCATTCGCGGTCCCGGCCGCCTTGTCGGCATCGCGCGCCTGACCGGCATCGCGACCGGTCCGGCCAACAGCGTGCACTAGGGAGCGGGTTCGGGTTACCACGACCCGGGGATTTGACGGAAAACGGCGGCTGTCATCCCGAGCCGTCAGGCGAGGGATCTTCATCGTCCCGACCGAGAGCCCTCTAGCGGGAGGATGAGGATCCCTCGCTCCGCTCGGGATGACAACCGACGACCACGCCCCGAGCTTTTGAGGCAGTCCCCCGTCTTCCATCGGGCCTGGCGCCGGCAGCTCTTCAGGTCGAGGAGCGGGCACCGGTCTCGTCCGCGGTCGCTCTCCGGCCGTGTCCGCGTGCCCGCTGTTGCTAACCCGGCCAAGATGCCGAACCGGGCACGCGATGCCGAGCTTCGAGCCCATTGAAACCATCCCGACCTTTAGCCCATCTAAAGGAGCATGACTGACGCCGGGACGCCGTCACGTGCCGAGATCCTCCAGGGCACCCTGGAGATGCTCACCCTCAAGGCCCTCACGCTCCAGCCGATGCACGGCTGGGGCATCTCCATCCGACTCCGTCAGATCTCCGGCGACGTCTTCGACGTCAACCAGGGGTCGCTCTACCCAGCGCTCCAACGAATGCTGCGGCGCGGCTGGATCCGTGCCTACTACGCCGACAGCGAGAACAATCGCCGAGCACGCTACTACGAGATCACGCGCGAAGGTCGTAGCCAGCTCGAGGCGCAAATGGCCGAGTGGGACCACGCATCGCGCGCCGTGAATCGCGTGCTCCGCTTCGCCACGCAGGGAGCATAGGTCATGTCCTGGTACCATGCCCTCGCCACCGCGTTCAACGCCCTCACGCGCCGCGGTCGCGAAGAACGACAGATGGACGACGAGATGCAGTTCCACCTCGAGATGGAGGCTCGGCGGCTTGTGAAAGAAAAAGGATTATCAGACGAGGAAGCGCGTTATGCGGCCCAACGCGCATTCGGCGGCGTCGAGCGCCACAAGGATTCCGTGCGGGATGAGCGAGGAACGTCGTGGATCGAGGACCTCGCCCAGGATGCACGCTTCGGCCTCCGCACGCTGAGACGACGGCCCGGGTTCACCGCCGTTGCATCGCTCACGCTGGCGCTGGGCATCGGCGCAAGCACGACATTGTTCGGCGTCGTGAAGGCGGTGCTGCTCTCGCCCCTACCATATAATCGTCCCGAGGGCATCGCCGTCCTCTGGAGCTCGTGGAAGGGATTCGATCAGACGTGGCTCTCGTACGACGAGTACGAGGGGTGGAAGTCGGACATCCCCGCCTTCGCGAACGTCGGGATCTTCAGCGACGGCGCGATCAACCTCACGGAGAACGGTGAGTCGGAGCGGCTTCGCGCCGGATTCATCGACCGCGACATCCTGCCCATCCTCGGCGTCCAGCCCGCGTTAGGCCGGAATTTTACAGCCGAGGAAGACATCGTGAACGGCCCGAACGTGACGATTCTCGGGAACGATGTCTGGCAGCGCCGCTACGGCGCGGACCCATCCATCGTGGGTCGGTCGATCCAGGTGAACGGCCGTGCATTCCTCGTCGTGGGCGTCACGCCCGCCGGCTTCAAGCTTCCCCTGGACTTTGGGGCGAGCGGTCCGACCATGATCTGGCTGCCGTTAGGCGCCGACGCCCAATCCAACGGGGCAATCCCAGGACCGAAATTCCAGTCGGGCGGCGGCAATCACGGCTTCTACGGATTGGCGAGGCTGCGCGCTGGCGCGACGATCGACCAGGCCAACCGCCAGCTCGCCGACCGTGTCGGCCAGCTCCGCAAGGAGGGCGTGTACCCCGAGGAGCAGCAGTTCAGGGCATTTGCCGTTGGCGTCGAGGATCAGGTGACGGGGCGACTCAAGCCCGTGCTGCTCGTCGTCTTCGCGGCGGTCGGGTTCGTCCTTCTCATCGCCTGCGCGAACGTGGCCGGTCTGCTGCTCGTGCGCGGCGAGCAGCGGCGGCGCGAGATGGCGCTGCGCGTTGCGCTCGGCGCGGGCGGCCAACGCCTCACGCGGCAGCTGCTCACGGAGACGGTGGTCCTCGCCGCGCTCGGCGGCACGTTAGGCGTGGCCCTCGCCGCCGTCGGCGTCTGGCTCGTGCGGCACGCGGCACCCGCCGCCCTGCCTCGCGTAGCCGAGGCTCGCCTGGACCCGTGGGTACTTGGCTTCGCGTTAGGGACTGCCGTCCTGGCCGCGCTCATCGCCGGACTGCTGCCCGCCATGCAGGCCACCGCGGTGTCGCCACAGACAGAGCTGCGCGACGGCGGTCGCACGGCCACCGCAGGTCACACTCGGCTTCGATGGCGTCAAACGCTCGTGGCGGCGGAAGTGGCGCTCGCCGTCGTGCTAGTCGTGGGTGCGGGGCTCATGATTCGCAGCGTGGTCAACCTGTTTGCCATCGACGCCGGGATTCGCACGGATGGCGTCCTGACGATGCGGCTCTCGACGCCGGCGGCGTGGTACCCCGATTCCGTTCGCGTCGCGGCGTTCCACGACGAGCTGCGGCGTCGAGTGACCACACTTCCGGGCGTCAAGGCCGTCGGGCTCGTGCGAATTCTGCCGCTGGCGACCGAGATGGGCGACTGGGGTCTGCAGGTGGAAGGGTACACGCCGCCGCCTAACCAGGGGACGCCTGGCGATTGGCAGATCGTGACTCCGGGCTACTTCGAGGCGATGGGGCTGCGCCTCGCGCAGGGCAGATTCTTCGACGATCGCGACGGGATGACCGCGCCGCCTGCGATGATCGTCAACCGGCGATTTGTCGAGCTCTATCTGCAAGGGCGCCCGCCACTCGGCACCCATGTGCGAATTGGTGGACAGGATGCCAAAGACCCGCCGTACACGATCGTGGGTATCGTGGACAACGTGAAGCACAATGGCCTCACGCGCGAGGTCAAGGCGCAGTTCTACGCCCCGCAGCCGCAGTTCGCGACGAGCCCGGGTAACACCAGCCGGACGATGACACTGGTCGTTCGCGGTACGGGGAAGCCCGAGCAGCTGATCAACCCGGTGCGGGGCGTCATCAAGGCGCTCGACCCGAGGCTTCCGATATCGGAAGTGCGGTCGATGAACGAAGTCGTGCAGCAGGCGATCGCGGCGCCGCGGTTCGCGATGGAGTTGCTCGGCCTCTTCGGCGTGCTCGCACTGCTGCTCTCGGCCATCGGGATCTTCGGGATCGTGTCGCAGGTGGTTGCGTCGCGCACGCAGGAGTTCGGCATCAGGGCCGCGTTAGGCGCCACGCCGCGGAACCTGTTGATGCTGAGTCTCGGGAGTGGCGTGCGGCAGGCGGGAGCTGGACTCGTCATCGGCGTTGCGGTGGCCTTGGCCCTCACGCGCACGATGACCACGATGCTCCAGGGTGTGACGCCGACCGACCCGGTAACATTCGCGGCGGTAGTCGGGGTGACCGCCATCGTCGCGGTTGGTGCCAGCCTGATTCCGGCACGCCGTGCGGCGAAGACCGATCTCGCGAAAGTCATGACCGGATAGGCCCCTCTATCGGGACGTTGAGGATCCCTCGCCTGTCGGCTCGGGATGACAGCCGTTGTCATTCCGAGCGCAGCGCCTGCCCTGAGGAGCGCCAGCGACGAAGGGAGGAATCCTCAGGGT
>JBKOYV010000056.1:0-39030 GCA_046725585.1 Gemmatimonadota bacterium
GCGTAGCGCGGCGCCTCGTTTGCAGCTCGCTGCAACAGTGCCACCGATTGCGTTCCGGCCGCCGGGAGGGCTGCCCGGGTCCGCTGTCGGCACGGGGAATCTAGCCGACAGATTCGAACGCTGGCACTCCGCACCGGACGGTTCGCGTGGCAACCTGCGACCGTTTAGCCCTGACCGCCGCCACACAAGAGCGAGACACGTTGAAACCGAGCAGTGAATGGCGTCGCTGTGACGCCAAGTACATGCCGATTGGCGCTGCGCGACGAAATTCGGGTCGCATATGGCGCTACACACCGTAGGCGCGACGCGGACCATTTCGCTCGGCGGTCGGCGCGCTGCGCAAAGTTGCGCGTCACATGCGGCCCTTCGCCAATCGTCGCTAAGCGCAACCGCGTAACTACCGACTCGAGCCAAAGAGCCACCAATGTCGCCCTGGAGGCAACGCACGCTCGCTATCACTGGGGCGCTCCAGCTAATCGCGCTGGCGGCCTTTGTCTATGCCGGGCAGCGCGCCGATGCCGCAATGGACAAGTCGGGAATCGGAGACGCGGTGGCGTTTCAGCGTTGGAACAGCACAGGCAACGCGGCCGCAGCGGCATACGCGATCATGTGGGGCATCGGCGTCGCAATCGCGGCAGCAACGTGGATCGCTTCCCGCCGCGCGGGCACTTCACGTTCACCAGTACCGGCGGGCCGTGTCGCCGCGTACGCGTTGTTGTTCCCACCCGCAGCGTTCATTCTGGCGGTCGTCGTCAACATCGTGCTCGCCTGACGCATGTTCCCCCACTCTCGCCTGTCGGCACGTCTCGTGAGATCTGACGCGCGCAGTGCGGACGCTCGTCGTCGCTCGCATCGGTTTCGTCCGCTCGCAATTCAACTCCACGCGTGACCCTCGGGTAAACATGACGGAGCAACAGACAGTCTTGACTGGTGATTTCATCGACGCCGTTGTGGACGACCCTGAACGAGCACGCCACCTACTGTCTGCGCAGCCCGAGCTGCTGAACGCGCGCTGGATCCTTGGCGAGACTGTGCTGCATTTCCTCGCCGTTGAAGGGTACGCCGAGGCTGTTCAGCGCTTGGCAGAGTGGGGCGCCGATGTGAATCTCACTAACAGGTTTGGGGACTCACCGCTGCTCGACTGCGTGCTACTCAGCAATGAGGCGCTCGTCGCGATCCTTCTGCGCTACGGAGCGAACCCTAACGTCGTTTCAGAGACGTGCGGTCCGCTGTTGCACGCAGCGGTTACTTGCGGCAATCCCGGCGTAGTACAGCGGTTGCTCGCCGCCGGTGCTGACCCGCACACGCGCACGAGCATAGGCGAGACGGTGTTCGATGCGCTGCCGGCTCAGGCGCATGAGCGTGAGGCGATGCTGGCGATCTTCTCCAGTGTTGGCATCCAGATGGATGCGGGGTAACGTCGCCGGTTTGCGCCGCCCTTCGGCCTTCATGTCAGACTGATAGTGATCAAATGCGTCTTCGTCTCCCGGAGGCCTCGACAGCTCGCCGATGGCCGCGCATGTTCTCGCCTTGGCGAGTCAGCGGTTCGGACATCGCACCGAGAACGTCATCCGGCACACAAGGACAAGTACCCACTCCGATGGGACTCTTTTCCAAGAAGAAGAAGACCTACGCCGACCGTTTCCCGGCTGCGGCGGCGGCCTACGGTCTCCTGAGCAACGAGCAGAAGCGCGTGCTCGACGACTTTTCCGCGTTGGAGAAGACGCACCTGAAAGAGGACAAGCGGGTCGGCCTCGAGCGCATCGTCGGCACGTACCTCGTCCCGAAGCTCGGGGCCAGCCTGTCTACGAAGGAGCTGAAGCGGCGCAGCCAACTCGTTTACGACGGGTGCCTGACCGCACTGCGCACCGCCCCGCTCACGGTCAACGTCGACGCGAAGCTCTTTTCAGAAGCCTACTTTCTGCAGGGCGCCGAGGTGAAGACGGTTTTCACCACGAAGGCCAAGGACTGGAAGTACCATCAGCATCGCCACGCCGTCGAGGCGAACGCCTTCGGTTTCAAGATCGATTGGTCGGTCCCCATCCAGCGCGCCGCGGAAGCGCGACCGATCTACGCGGGGCTCAACTTCTCGAAACACCCCTATGGTGCGGCGGAGGCGTACGGGAGCGTCGCACTGGTGTTGAAACAAAGTGTTCAGGATCGCTGCACGTTCATCAACACGGATACCTTCAGCAACGACTTCGCGTTCGCTGACGGAAGCGAGGCCAAGGTCGCGGAATCGCGCAACAGGATCTGCACCGCGGCGCAAATGGACACGCTCCTGGCGTATATCTCCGACAACCAGCTCAAGGCGCTGTGTCAGGTGGCCGAGAGCGCGTACGTCATCGGGGATTACCCGCCCAATTACATCGAGGCGCACGTATATGGCGGCATCCAGTGGGCGCGGGACCTGGAAGCGATCATGATCAACAAGGCCAAGTTCACGAAAGAGGCGAACCTGATCGCCTCCAAGACCGACCTCGCGACGCTCAAGGCGAATGTCATCGCCTTCGCCACCAAGTATTCCGCCTCCGCCAAGATCTACAAGCTCGATAACGTGGAGGAAGTGCTGCGCCCGTAATCGCGCTGGGGCTTCGCACGCAGGAGCTGGCGTTCACGACGCCAGGAGATGCTTCACCACCTTCACGAGCGCCATTGGCAGCTGTTGCGGATTACGCAACACCGCATGTCCCGCCTCGCCGAAGATCCGTCCCAGGTATTCCTGGCCCTGGCGGTCGATCGTTAGGCAGAACGGGTAGACGCCCTGCGCCCGAGCCTCGATGATCGCCTGCCGCGTATCCTCTACGCCCCTCAGGCCTTCATAGCCATCGATGTCGTTGGGCTTCCCGTCAGAGATAATGAGGAGCAGCCGATGCGCCGCCGGCTGACGCTCGAGAAGTGCCGCCGCGTGACGGATCGCCGCCCCCGCTCGCGTGTAGCCCTCCGGCTCGAGCGCACCGATGCGTCGCCTGACCACTTGCCCATTCGTCTCCTCGAACGCCTTGATGGTCCGCATGCGAACGTTCGCACGCCCCTTTCCCGAGAACGTCAGAATCGCGTAGAGATCACCGAGCGCATCGAGCGCCTCGCTGGCGAGCAGCAGCGCGACCTTCTCGACGTCGATCACGCGGCGTCGTGCATCGATCCATTCGTCGGTGGATCCGCTGATGTCGATGAGCAGCGCGATCGCCAGACCACGGCGAGCCGGCCGTACGGCGATGTACAGGCGGTCGTCGACGGTGTGGCCGGTGCGCTGGTCGACGAGCGCACGGACGCAGGCCGTGAGATCGAGCTCGTCACCATCGCGCTGCTGCGTGAGCCGCGTTCGCCGGGCCCGCAGGCGCTCGAACCGTTCGCGCAGCCGCCTAACGAGTGCACCGTGGTGCGCCAATACGCCATTGCCCCAGCGGTCATCGGTGACGTCCGGCTCGTAACGCCGAACCATCGAACCCTGCGGCCGATAATCGCCGCTCTCCCAGTCCCATTCGGGATACTCGATGCCCTCCCCCGCCGCCTTCGGTGCCGGGATGCGGCTCGCGCCACGACGCGACCGCTCTGGGGTCGCGCCCCTCGCGCCCTGCACCACCGACGACTCTGGCTGTGCGTGCTCGTTCGCCTCTTCGGCACCCTCCGCCGCGCTCGCGTCGGTCGGGTCGTCGGTCTGCGCGTCGGACGTACCCCCGGCACCCGACGTTGCGACGCGGCGGGGCCCCGCCTCGTTGAGTACCGAGCGCCCGTCACGACGAAATTGCGATGAGCCCTCCTCGACGCCCCCTTCACTCGACTGTCTCCCGCCGGTGCCTGCCCCATGCCCGACCTTGCCGATGCCATGCTTGGCGCCGCGAAAGGTGGCCAGCTCGTCGGCCTTGGGTGTGGAACTGTCGCGAGCCGGGCGCGCAGGCACCGCCCCCCACGCCGCCACGGGAGCTATTCCCCGGTATCGTACGTGCTCGCCCCCGATCTCATGCATCTTCTCACGAGCCCACGCGAGCGACTCGTCAGGCGACGGCGATGCTCCTCGCTCCGGTTCGCGCGTTAGGTCCGCGGACAACGATCCGCGCAGGAGCGATTCCACCGCACGCTCCGCCGGCGTGAGACGCGCGAGCGACGGGCGCGATTCGAGCGCGCGCTGGCGAGCGGCCGAGAGCGTGCCGCGCAACCCGGGAACGGCGCGCGCGATGGCGGCATCGACGATCGCGCCTTCACGGAGCAGGTAAAGATCGCGCTCCAGGCCGGGCGCCCCTGGGGGCAGCGTGACAAGCGTGCTTCTCGCGATGCGCTCGGCCTGTTCGATCGCCATCAGCCGGTACTCAGCGAGCGCGGCGTCGCCGTCGGCACTCTCGATCTCGCGTGGCAGCTGAATGCGCTCGCCGTCGGTCGTCGCGAGCGCGGCACGTCGCCGCACATGACCCGGCACGAACACATCGCGCCACGACGATCGACGCGTTGCCGAATCCGCCGTCGTGATGGGGATGGGTCGATCGTAAACGGCCGTCACGAGCAGCTCGAGTCGCCGCCTAACGTCATCGAGCCGCACGACGCGTGCGTTACGCGCGGCGCGAGCGCGCCTCGCTCGCAGCGCGTCTTCGAGCGTCGCGATGGTCCGCCGCAACGCAGTTCGCGCGTTATCCAGGAAACCGGTGCGACCCGACACGCTCAGAGCGTCGCGTCGATGATGTCAGAGATCGCGACCACGAGATCGGGATCGTCCGTCAACGGACCGACCAGCGCGGCGCGACACGCCTGACGTGCCCCGATCCCCCCCGCGATGAGCCGAGCCGTCGATACGAGGAGCCGCGTGCTCGGAGCCTCCGCGAGCCCCTGATCGCGCAGCCGACGCACGCGTTGCGCGAGCCGCACGAGGGCGTCCGCCGTCGACGGGTCGACGTCGCTCTCGTGCGCGACGATCGTGGCCTCGACACTGGGCGGCGGGAAATCGAAGTCCAGCGTGACGAACCGCTGACGCGTGCTCGGCTTGAGGTCCTTTATCGCGTGCTGGTACCCGGGGTTGTACGAGATGACTACCTGGAATCCCGGCGCTGCCTCGATCAACTCCCCCGTCCGTTCGATGGGCAGAAGGCGGCGATCGTCGGTAAGCGGATGGACCACGACGACGGTGTCCTGTCTCGCTTCGACTATCTCATCCAGATAGCAGATCGCGCCGGTTCGCGCCGCAACCGTCAGCGGGCCATCGACCCAGACCGTCTCACCCCCGCGGATCAGGTATCGCCCCGTGAGATCGCTCGCGGACAGGTCGTCGTGACATGCGATCGTCACGAGCGGTCGCCGAAGTCGCCACGCCATGTGCTCCACGAAGCGCGTCTTCCCGCAGCCGGTCGGCCCCTTGAGCATGACAGGGAGTCCACGCTCGTGACACTTGGCGAAGATTTCCACCTCGTCGCCATTGGCCACGTAGTAGGGTGCGTCGTCGCTCGGGAGACGGACACCCTGATGGATTGCCGATTCGTCTGCGTCAGCTGAGAGAGCTCGCGCCATCGGATGCATTTGTGAGGTGGCAGCGTCGATCGGGCACGGGAGGGCGGCAATCTAGGAACCGGTCAGCGATGCCGAAACGCCGCTTACAACGCGCGGACCATGCTCGAACACGGATACGCTCGAGCCCGCTTTACCGGCAAGGAAAAGCCCCGACCGGAATCCGGTCGGGGCTTCCTAACGAGCGCGTTCCGTTTCCGGTCCGCGTTCGTCGGCCTTCGTTACTGAGGCAGCGCAGCGGTGGTCGTCGCAGCGGCTGCACCGCTCGTCTCGACGACGAACGTCACGCGGCGGTTCGCCTCGGCGCCTGGATCGTCCTTCTGCGCCTTGGGGTTGACCAGACGGCTCTTGCCATAGCCGACCGTGCGCACGTTCGAGGTGGTCAGGCCCTTCTCCGCGAGGTACGCGGCGACGGCATCAGCACGGCGCTTCGAGAGATCCATGTTGTAGCGCGTGGAGCCAGCCGGATCCGCAAAGCCCTCGATCGTGATCATCGAACCGCTGTAATACTTCCCAACGACGCTGGCAAAGCGGTCGAGCGCGGCCTTGTCGGCCTCGCGAACCGTCGCATCGTCAAACGCGAAGTTGACCGGGAACGCGAACTTCAGGCCCTCTTCCATCGCCGTGATCTTCGCGCCGAACTCCGTGCGAAGAGCGGTGAGGTCATTCCGAAGGCTCGAAACGTCGTTCTTCACGGTCGAGACTTCCGACTTGAGGCTCGCGACGTCGTTGTTCGTCGCGGCTACCTGGTTGCTCAGACTGCTGTCAGCGGCGATACGCGCCGCGCGCTCATCGCGAACCGAGGTCCGGACGAAGCCCTTCGTCGCGCACGCGCCGAGGACGACCGAACCAAGGATCACCGCTCCGACTGCCCGCAGGTTTGCTTTCATATGGCTGCTCTCCGATTGCAAAGAGGTCTCGACACCACCACGACATGTTCGCGGAATGCGAAATTCGTACCGCAGTGCAGAGAACGCCGCCTTTCTATCACTTTCTGTTTCAATGTGATGTCCATCACACGGAAACGGCGCCCACCGCACGAAAAGTCTCGGTGACGATCAATTAAACGGAACGCAACATCGAAAGCCTGAGACGCACATCACAAAAGCCGAAAAAAGTTGGCTAGCCGGTCGAACGCGCCAGCCATTCGCCGCCATCGACGACGAAAATCGCCCCGGTGACCCAGCTCGCGGCTGGCGAGGCGAGGAACGCGACGGCGTTCGCGATGTCCCGCGGGGCTCCCCACCGGCCGAGTGGGATCTGAGCCGCCCGCTGAGCGATTGCCTCCTCGACGCCGCTTCCCGCCGCTGCGGCCACGGCGCCTTCGCTACTCGTTAGGTCCGGCGCCGAACGGAACAGGCCACTTCCGGAATCGGGCGGTCGAGAGAACGCTTTCAGGACCCCCTCGGTGGGAACCGGGCCCGGCGCGACCGCGTTCACGCGCACCCGGTCCGTTGCCCACTCGAGCGCAAGGGTCCGTGTGAGCGCATCGATACCGCCTTTCGCAGCCGTGGCGTGCGCCATTTGTGGCCATCCCCGGTAGTGCAGCGTCATCGAAATGTTCACGATGCTTCCACCGCCGGAAGCGCGCATGAGCGGCAGCGCGGCCTGTGAGCAGAAGAACGTGCCGAACAGATCGATCTCGATGACGCTCCGCCACGCGTTAGGGGTCATCGACTCCGAGGGCACGTAGAAGTTGCCCGCCGCGTTGTTGACGAGAAGGTCGAGCCGCCCACGCTCGTCCGCCACCCGACTCATGATCGCCTTGACACGCTCGGGATCGCGAACATCGAGCGTGGCAGTCGACGCCTGTCCGCCGGCGGCGCGAATGCGCTCGGCCGCGGGCTCGATGTGATCGGCGCGTCGGCTGGCTAGTACCACGTGCATGCCGAGGGACGCGAGCAGCTCCGCGACGCCGAAGCCGATGCCCGTCCCGCCGCCGGTGACCACGCCGACTTGCCCGGCGAAGAGACCCTCGCGGAACACGGAGCGTTCAGCCACCAACGAGATCCGTGGTGACGACCGAATCGTTAGGCGACAGCTCGAGCGTGGTGATGGGCGGCACGTCGCCGCTCACGTCGTCCATCAGCGCCTCGACCGGAATGTCTACGATGACCTCGGGCGGCCCATCGAAGTCGAACGAGAGCTGCCGGATCCGCATGAAGCTGCGCCGATGGTGCGGCGTGATCCCCGCTGCGGCAAGCCCCGCGATGTGGTCCTGCGTGGCGTAGCCGACGTTGTGATCCCACCGGTACGTCGGGTAGCGCCGGGCCAGGCTGTGCATGAGCCGATCGCGAGTGACCTTTGCGATGATCGAGGCGCACGCGATCGAGAAGCAGCGGGCGTCGCCATGGACCACCGCGGTGTGCGCAACCTTGAGCGACCGGATCGCCTTGCCGTCGATGAGCACGTGGTCGGGCACCACCGAAAGGCGACCCAGCGCGCGGCGCATGGCCAGTGTGCTCGCGTGGTAGATGTTGAGCCGGTCGATCTCGCGTACTGAAGCGGCGCCGAGTCCGACGGCAAGCGCGCGAGCGACGATCAGCTTCGCCAACCTGGACCGCTGTGCGGCGGTCAGCGCCTTGGAATCATCGACGCCACGAATGGCTCGTGCGTCGGGGGGCATGATGACCGCGCAAGCGACGACGGGGCCCGCCAGGGGGCCCCGTCCTACCTCATCCACTCCGGCGATGAGCGGCCCGCGCTCCTTGCGCAGTTCCCGCTCGATGACGGTCCAGCGTCGGCGCGTTGATCCCGCTCGCCGACGTCCCGGCATCGCTCAGCTCTCCGAGGACGCGGCCTCGGTAGTGGGAACCGCGACGCGAACCTTCTTCTCGCGGATTCTCGTCGCCTTGCCGGTGAGGTGACGCAGGTAATACAGCTTGGCACGCCGGACACGCCCGCGACGCACGACGACGATCTCGGCAAGCATCGGGCTGTGGACTGGGAAAATGCGCTCCACGCCGACCCCGTTCGAGATCTTGCGAACCGTGAAGGTCTCGCTCACGCCGCTGCCGCGGCGCGCAATGCAGACGCCCTCGAACGCCTGGAGCCGCTCCTTGTCGCCTTCCTTCACACGGACGTTGACACGCAGTGTGTCGCCTGCCCGGAAGGGAGGGACGGAACGAAGCCACTCTTTTTGGGTTTCGATGAACGGATGCATATGACGCTCTGGGCTGAAAGGTCTTGCCCGATAAAGGTTTCGCTTGGCAGACCCACAACATAAACCGGCATCGGGTGCATCGCCAGACGTTGCGGGAACTGCCGGGAGACGGGAGGCGGGAGACGGGAGACGGGAGACGCAAAACCCTCGGGATGCTCATCTCGCGGTAGAGAGGCCTCCCGAGGGTTTTCGCTTTCTACCCGCTTCCCCGTCTCCCGTCTCCCGTTTTCCCGGCAGTTCCGCTACTGAATGGTGCCCCGCAGAGCTCCCTGCGGCTCGCGGGTCGTGCGGAGCGACACGAAGAAGCTCCCTGGGTTCGCCCGGAGCTCCTCCAGGAGGGGCTTCCCTACCGGATCGATGAGGACGCCGGTGCCTCGCACCTGGATGTACTTGTCCTTGAGCGATGCCCCGGTGAACAACGTGACGACCGGCGGGCCCTCGCGACCAACGCGGTAGACGTGTGCGGCCGTGAAGTTGTCGCCGCCCGGGTTGTAGACGTTCAGATGATACTCGAGCGTGCTGTCGCGACGAAGCTTGAGCTCGACTCGACCCCGCGCGAACGTCCGGGAGCCACCGCCGCTCTTCTTGTCTCCCGGCGCCGCCGTGAGCCCCGACGAGAACACCCGGCGCATCGCCACCTCTCCCGGCACCGACGACGTTGGCGCCGGGACGTTCGCCACGTTCCCGGTGGCCGCGTCGAGGCAACCGGCAAGTGGGATCAGGAGGAGAAGAGCAACGCGCATTTGGTGGAGAAACGGTGAGCCTTTGGGTTTGGTTTCGCGACGACACCCAACTTGCTAGGCACGTCCCATTCCATCACGTGATTCGTCACGTGATCGCTCATCAGGAACTTGCGCCATTCGCGTCGCCAGGCAAGAGGTCACAAAAGGCAAAACCCTCTCGCTCGACCACTACACCCCGTTGGGTCGCAATAGGCTGACAGAACATCGGCCCATCGTAGACAAAGGTGTGGAATTCCCCACGCTCGCCGCATGGATCGGCAGACACGGGAAGCGCGTCGAGCAGTGCGTCGTCGTACTCGCTGCCACAGTGCGACACGTCGATCTGACGCGGATCGACACACACAATGACCGCTCTGAATCCGCTCGAAACGAACCGCCTCGCCAGCTCGCCCGTCGGCTTCCCCCACAACGGGAATACCGGCCGTAGTCCCGTCCCGGCGACGAGTCGCTCTCGGTAGGCACGCACGTCCGTGAGAAACAGATCACCGAAGGCGATCGCCTCTATCCCTTCGCGCCGGATGGCTTCGAGCACTTCGACCGTCGCTCGCTCGTACTGCTCGTTCGTCGCCGAACGAGGAATCCGAACGGTCCACAGCGGGACGTCGAGCGCGGCGGCTTGCGCGGATACGAGTGACGTTCGCACGCCATGCATGCTGACACGCTCGTAGTCTTCCGTGACCGTGGTCAGGAGCCCGCGAACGTCGATCGTCGGGTCCATGAGGAGCTCGTGCAGCGCCAGCGCGCTGTCCTTTCCCCCGCTCCAACTCAGCACGGTCGGCGTTGGCATCGTCACGGTTCGCTCGAATCCAGCGCGACGTCGGCGTTCCGCGCCTGAGTGAGTCGTTGTCCTTCGCTCGAGCGCCAGGCAGCAATGCGCTTGTGGTCACCGGACAGGAGCACCTCGGGCACGTCGTGTCCTCGATAGGTTGGGGGCCGTGTATAGCTCGGCGCGCTCAAACCGCGATCGTCGTAGAACGAGTCGCCTCGCGCGCTATCGAGATCCGACATCGCCCCGGGTAACAGACGCACCGTCGCATCGACGATGGCCAGCGCGGCCGGCTCGCCGCCGCTGAGGACGAAGTCACCGAGCGAGATCTCCTCCGTCGCGAGAAAGTCCGCAACTCGCTGGTCGATGTCCTTGTAGTGTCCGCAGAGCAGTGTCAGTGTCTCGCTCACCGCGAAGCGCACCGCGTCGGCGTGCGAGAACCGGCGACCACGCGGCGAGAGCAGCACGATCGGTCCGGCGACCTGCAGGGATTCGACCGCCTCGAAGAACGGCTCCGGCTTCATGACCATCCCTGCACCGCCTCCGTACGGGTAATCATCTACCGTACGATGGCGGTCGTGCGTGAAATCGCGTAGGTCCAAAACGTTGTATGTCACAGCCCCGGACGCCGCCGCGCGCGCGGGGATGCTGAGGGCGAGCGGCGCGGTGAAGAAGTCCGGGAAGATGGTGACGATGTCGATTCTCACTCGATCAGCCCCTCGGGCGGGTCGACGATGAGACGACGCGCGGCGAGGTCCACCTGCGTCACGACTTCCGGCCGGAATGGAATGAGCACGCTCCCGTTCGGCCGCCTAACGTTGAGCATGATTCCTTGTGGCAGCTCGTAAACGTCGATCACGTCACCCACGGCCTCCAGCGAGCCGGCGCGGACGACGGACAGCCCGAACAGGTCGTGCAGGTAGACCTCGTGCTCTGCCACCGGGGCGAGCTCGCTCGTCGGCGCGAGCACATAACGCTCCCGCCAACGCTCGGCCTCGGTGCGGTCCGCAATGCCGTCGAAGGCGACGATCCACCCGCCGCCCTTGAATGGCCGACTCTCCTCGACGACGAGCGCTCGCCCGTCTGGAGATGGATCACCGTCGACGGTGCCGGCAAAAACACGACGGCCGGGCGCGAAAACCGCGTCCGGCACGTCGGTGAGCGGCTCGATCACGAGCTCGCCGTGAATGCCGTGTGCCCTGCGGACGCGCCCGACGATCGTCAGCTCGGGCGCCGTCACGTCACTCGCTCGCGCCGCTCGGCGCGGCTTCCTCGCTCGCCTCGCGCACCGGCACCGCTGTCGTGTTGAGCTTGCGCGCGAGTCGCGCCTCGTGCCGTGCCTTCAGCACGCCTGCCTTGCGCAGGAGGGAACGAACCGTGTCGCTCGGCTGGGCGCCCACGTCGAGCCAGTAGTTCGCCCGCTCGGTGTTCAACTGAACGGCCGTGTCACCCTGCCGAGGAAAGTACTGGCCGATGTTCTCGATGAACCGGCCATCGCGCGGGCTCGTCGACTCGGCGACGATGATGCGGAAGGACGGCGCATTCTTCCGACCGGTGCGGCGGAGGCGAATTCGAACTGCCATGGAACGTTTCTCCTGTTAGGCGTGCGGTGAAACCGTGGGCTCATCGCGACTCCGGCGATTCCGGAGCGCACCCACGAATGAGAACTAACGCATCCCCATCATGCCGGGCGGAAATCCCATCCGCCCGCCTGACGAGGCCTTCTTCATCATCTTCTGCATGTCCCTAAACTGCTCGAGCAGCCGGTTGACCTCGTTGGTCGGACGGCCGGAGCCCTTCGCGATCCGCGACCGGCGCGAGCCGTTGATGATCGCGGGGTTTTTCCGTTCTGCGGGCGTCATCGAGAGCACGATCGCCTCGACGTGCTTCATGCGCCTCGGATCGAGGTTCGCCTGCTTGAGCATCTTGGAGTTGACGCCCGGGAGCATCTTCAGAATGCCCTCGATCGGCCCGAGCTTCTGCATCTGGCGCATCGCGGTGAGCATGTCGTTCAGGTCCATGCCCTCCTTGCGCACCTTCTTCTCGAGCTTCTTCGCCTCGGCCTCATCGAACGCGGTCTGCGCCTTCTCGACGAGCGACACGACGTCGCCCATCTGGAGAATGCGGCCGGCCATGCGCTCGGGGTAAAACTCCTCGAGCGCGTCGGTCTTTTCGCCGACGCCGATGTACTTGATGGGCTTCTTGGTGACGCCGTAGATCGATAGCGCGGCTCCGCCCCGCGCGTCACCGTCGAGCTTCGTCAGGATGACACCCGTAACGCCTAACGCCTGGTCGAAGCCCTGCGCGATCCGGACGGCTTCCTGCCCCGTCATGCCGTCGGCGACGAGCAGGATCTCATCGGGGTGTACCGCCTCCTTCACCCTGACGAGCTCCCGCATCATCTCTTCATCGATCTGCAGCCGACCGGCGGTGTCGATGATGACGACGCGATCGCGGGCGCGGCGAGCATGGTCGATGCCGGCCTTCGCGATCTTCACGACGTCCTTCGTCGTGCGATCCGCGTACACCGGGATCTCGAGCTGCTGACCGAGTGTCTCGAGCTGGTCGATGGCGGCCGGGCGATAGACGTCGCCGGCGATCAAGCGCGTCGGGCGGGACTCGAGCTTGAGCCGGCGTGCGAGCTTGGCCGCCGTGGTGGTTTTTCCGGAGCCCTGCAGCCCGACCATCATGACAACCGTGGGCGGCACGGAACTCAGCTTGAGCCCTTCGCGGTGCTCGCCTAACATGGCCGCCAGCTCGTCGTGCACAATCTTTACGAGCTGCTGCGCCGGCGAGACGGTGCGGAGCGCCGACACGCCGACCGCCTTCTTCTCCACGCGCTCGAGAAACTCGCGCGTGAGCTGGAAGTTTACGTCGGCTTCGAGGAGAACCCGGCGCACTTCGCGCAGGCCCTCCTTGATGTCGGCATCGGTGAGCACGCCGCGGCCACGAAGGCGCGCGAACGTTGCTTCGAGTTTCTCTGACAGCTCGTCAAACATAGCCCGTAAAGGTAGACAGCAGAGGAGGTTGAAGCAACCGGACCAAGAGGCGGACGACCAGACGACGCAGGGCCCGAACTACGTAGGGCCCAGACGGCACGAGTGCAGGGCCCAGAATGCACGAGTGCAGGGGCCAGACGGCGTTGAAAGGCGGACAGCCGTCGTTAGCCGCTGACGCCGTTCGGGTCCTGCGTCGTTGCCGTTCGGGCCCTGCGCAGTCAGTGCCATGCGTAGTTCGGGTCTTGCGTCGTTCGGGTCTTGCGCCGTTCGGGTCCTGCGTAGTCGGGGTCCTGCGCCGTCTAAGGCCGTGCGCGCCGTTCGAGCCCTTCGCTTTTTCCCGCTGAGCCACTCCGGAACACTATCCTGTTAGCTTATACGTCCTTCACCCGCCGCGACGTCGCATGGCCCGTAACCAACGCAAAGAAGAGATCCTGAAGTCCGAGCTGCCGCCTGCACTTCCGCTGATGGCGTTGCGCTCCACGATCGTGTATCCGCTGGGAACGATCGCCGTGCAGATGGGCGCGCCGGAAAACCTCGCGTTGCTGCGGGCGAACGAGGAGCCTGGACTCATCGTCGCACTCGTCGTCGCGAGCGGCGACCATGACGAGCCGGTCGAGCCCGGAAAGTTCGTCGGCCGGGTTGGGGTCGCCGCTCGCGTGCACGAGCGGATAAATCTGCCGGGTGATACCGTGCAGATCACCTTGCAGGGGCTTCGCAGGATCACCGTCGAAGCGATCGAGCAGACGCACCCGTACGCCATCGCGTCGATCAAGGCGGCACGCGAGACACCCGCGGAACCGGCAGAGCTCGAGGACCTCGTCGCGCGCGTGGTTGCGGCAGCCGAGACGCTCGCCGATCTCGTCGATCGCATTCCCGACGAGGTGCCGCAGATCCTGAAGATGAACGTGTCCGACCCGGGCCGTTTCGCCGACCTCGCGGCCACGAACATGAACTTCCGGATCTCGGACAAGGACGAGGTGCTGCAGCGCCTCGACGTCGGGCAGCGCATTCGATTCATCCTCTCGCGACTCGAGCGTGAGGTTGCGCGCGCCCGGGTCATGGAGGACGTGAAGCGTCAGACCGAGATCAAGATCGAGCAGCATCAGCGCGAGTTCTACCTGCGACAACAGCTGCGAGCGATCCAGGCGGAGCTCGGCGAAGCGGATCCCGGCGAGAAGGAAGCGCTCGAAACGCTCAAGAAGATCGACGAGGCGAAGCTCCCCGAGAAGGTCGGGCAGGAGGCGCGACGCGAGACCGAGCGGCTCCGCATGCTGTCGCCGGCGTCGAGCGAATATCAGGTCATCCGCACGTACCTCGACTGGATCCTGTCGCTGCCGTGGCACAAGCGCTCCGGCGACGAGGAGATCGCGCTCAAGAAGGTCGAGGAAGCACTCGACACGCGACACTACGGGCTGCTCGAGGCGAAGGAGCGCATCATCGAGTTCCTCGCTGTTCGCAAGCTGCGTGGTGGCGATCCGCACGGACCCATCCTCTGCTTCGTCGGACCACCGGGCACCGGCAAGACGTCGTTAGGCGAGGCAATCGCGAAGGCCATCGGGCGCGAGTTCTACCGCATCTCGGTGGGCGGCGTCCGCGACGAGGCCGAGATCCGCGGGCATCGCCGCACGTACGTCGGCGCGTTGCCCGGGTTGTTGATCCAGGCACTCCGCCGAGTCGGCGTGAAGGACCCGGTCCTCATGATCGACGAGATCGACAAGATGTCGGCGGGAGGCCCGTCGGGCGATCCGACGGCCGCGATGCTGGAGGTGCTCGACCCGTCGCAGAACGACGAATTCGTCGATCACTACCTCAACCTGCCATTCGATCTGTCGGGCTGTCTCTTCATCTGCACCGCGAACAACCTGTTCGACATCCCGGCGCCGCTGCGCGACCGCATGGAAGTGATCCGGATCGCCGGGTACACGGTCGAGGAGAAGGTCGAGATCGCGTGGCGATATCTGATGCCGCGGCTGCTCGAGGAGCACGGGATCAGCGACAAAGACATCCAGTTCACCGACGAAGTCCTCGGCTTCATCTCCGGCCGGTACTCGCGCGAGGCGGGACTTCGCAACTTCGAGCGCAACATGGCGTCGATCATGCGCAAGCGGGCTCGCCGGAAAGCCGAAGGTGAGGAAGGCGCGTGGATCATCGACAACTCGCGCGTCGAGGTGATCCTTGGCGCGCCGCGTTATGCAATGGAAGAGGCGGAGAAAGAGCCGGAGATCGGCGTCGTCACGGGTCTGGCATGGACCTCCACTGGCGGTGACCTCATGCTCATCGAGGCGCTACGCATGCCGGGCAGCGGCCGCCTGACCGTTACCGGCCAGCTTGGCGACGTCATGCGCGAGTCGGTGGACGCCGCGCTGTCGTTCGTGCGTTCACGCGCCACGCTGCTCGAGATCGCGGAAAGCGAGTTCCGCGAGAGCGACCTGCACATTCACTTCCCTGCCGGCGCGATCCCGAAGGACGGGCCCAGCGCTGGCATCGCGGTCACGCTCGCAATCGCGAGTGTGCTCAGCCGCCGACCGGTCAGGCGCGACGTCGCCATGACGGGCGAAGTCACGTTGCGGGGCAAGGTCCTCGACATCGGTGGCGTCAAGGAGAAGACGCTCGCTGCCTATCGAGCCGGCCTGCGCGAGGTGATCATGCCCAAGGGCAACGAGAAGGATCTGCGCGACGTTCCCACCGAAGTGCGACAGAACATGGCCTTCACGTTCGTCGCGACGATGGATGAGGTGTTACGCCTGGCACTGCTCCCCGCCCCGGAGCCGTCGCTCGCGGATCAGGTAGCGGCCGAGACATCCCCGACGTCGGATCGGCCAGCGGCCGAGGCGGAGGCCGTTCCCGCAGACTAACGCTCCGCTGTCATCCTAAGGCGTCGGCCGAAGGATCCTCATCGTCCCGACGGAGAGCCCTTTATCAGGAGCCTGAGGATCCTTCGCTTCGCTCAGGATGACGTTGCGCGCCTAACTAGTCGCGCAACGTCACCTTGCTCAGGTCGATGACGCTGCTAGGCGCACCGGCGGGCACGTCGACATACAGCACCACCGGTCGCCCGTCGACCTCGCCGGTGGTCAGCTGGATCGTGCGCCCAGCCGCCTCGTACACGCGCGACGCGCCATCCGCGGAATTCGGCTTCACGTTGCGGAACCGCTTGAGGATCGACGTGTCGACCAGATCATGGAACTCGCCGGCGTCGATCTTCGAGTCCCACACCGTCAACCACGCGATCCCGTCGCCGCCATTGGTGTCGAACAGCACGTATCGATCACCGTCCCACCCGGCCGCCCCGCGAATTGCCCCGTTCTGGTCACCGAGATGCTGGAACAGGAAGAGGCGCGTCTCGAACTCGCCAAGGTTGTTCGTGTAGACGCTGCGTGCCCCACCACCGAGCGCGGGGAGCGTGACGGTGGTCGGCGCGTCCCGCCTCTCGAAGTACGCGTCCGGGTGGAGAATCTGCTCCGTCGACAGGGGCATCGAGTCGAATGGGACCTTTCCGGGACGTGTCTCATCGAAGTGGCGCATGAACTCGGCGCCACTCAGATACGGGAAGATCAGCGTTTCCTGGATGATCATCGGCGCCGACGAGAACACGGGCATTGAGCTCTGCCCTTCGCGGATCATGTCACGGACCCGATCCCATCCGCCGGGAAGCGTCGCGGCGAGATTGTTCGATCCGAGCATTGCCTTCACCTGCTCGAATGTCGCCTGGCCTTCGATCACCGCCTGCGCGGCAACCTGGCGGTCGTTATCGCCGGTGACCTTCTGGATAGAGTCGAGATTCAGGTACTGGTCCTGAAGGGCATGCACGAGCTCGTGGGTCACCGTCACGCTCACCATTGCCGGGTCGGCGCCATCCACGACGTAGAGGACCTTGGCCGACGGGTCGTAGTAGCCGACGACCTGCTCCGTCAGCAGCTCGAGCATGAACGGCCGCAGCTGCAGCGTGTCGGATATCAGTCCGAACCGGCGGTACGTGCGCTCGATGCCCGTGATCTCCGCGGCGGGCATCGACTCGTTGAACTTCTGCGTCAGGAAGTTGCGGACCTCGTCCTTCGAGCGGCGCTCGACCTTGGGCGGGGTCTTGAACTTGAGGCCGACCGCCTTCTCGATGCGGGGGACCGCCTCGCCTACCTCCTTGGCGTACGGCCCGGCGTTCGCCGCGCCATTCCTCGCGCCACCATCTCGCGAGCACGCGCCGAGAACGGCCAAGCCTAGCAACACGACGCCGACCAACGCGCGGGCCCTAACGAGTCTTACTCGGTCCATGTCACTTCCTTGGAGGTGGCGAGCTTGACGACGCGAGCGATGTCGTGACCGCGGACGACGATCCCCTCCTCGACCAGCAGGCGACGAAGTTCCGCGTCCAGCGCAGCCAGAGTCATGGGCGCCTCCGGCGCGGGTCGGGCGGCGGGGTCGGCGCGTGGGCTCGACGTAGTAGCCGCGCCGTTGGTGGGAGCCGACGCGGCCTCGCGGACGCCTGCCGGTGGAACGAAGATGGCCTCGATCTCCGCTCCGAATCGCTCGAGCGCCGCGAACCCGTCGCGCGCCATACGCTCGATCGGATCGTCCTCCTCGAGCTCGGGGTGATCGAGCGGTTCCTCCACCGGTTGCGGACGCGGCGACTGGCGTTCGCCACCCTTTCGCTCAGGGCGTCCCGACACGAGGGCGCGGCGTCGCCGGATGAGATCCTGCGTGCGGTCCGAGTAGTTCGCGACCGCGTGGGTGTGCGCGCAGGCTTCATCGAGCGCGTCGATCGCGCGATCGGGTCGCATGCGGTCGAGCTCGTAGCGATCGGTGAGCTCGACCGCGGCACGCACTGCAGCGTCGGTGATGATGACGTTGTGGTGGCGCTCGAGGCGGTCCACGCGTGCCTTGAGAATGTCCAGCGTCTCGTCGGCCGACAGCTCGCGGACGAGCACGCGCTGAAACCGTCGCTCGAGCGCGGGATCGCCGCACACCCAGCGCTCGTACTCGTCGTTCGTCGTCGCACCGATGACCCGGAACTCACCGCGCACGAGTGCCGGCTTGAGCATGTTGCCCGCGTCCATCGCGACGCCGAGCGCAGTGCCCTGGCCAATGAGGTTGTGCAGCTCGTCAATGAACAGCACCACGTCGGGTGACGCGCTCGTCTCGGCGACGAGACGGCGGATTCTCTCCTCGTAATCGCCGCGATACGTCGTCCCGGCCAGAAGCGACACGTGGTCCACGGCGAGGATGCGAGTTCCGCGCAGCGAGAGGGGCACGTCACCGGACGCGAGGCGCTGCGCGAGCCCTTCGACGATCGCCGTCTTTCCCACGCCAGCGGGACCCACGAGCGCCGGGTTGTTCTTTCCGTGTCGGAGCAGGATGTCTATGACGCGCGAGATCTCCTCGGTCCGGCATCGCACCGGCTCGAGCCGACCGTCACGCGCATCGGCGGTCAGGTCGCGTGCGAAGCGTCCAAGAACGCCATCGGATTGGCGGGCCATGTGTCAGCTTCAGGGAAGTCGGGAGGTCGCGAGTTCGCATCGCGCGCTCATTGTCGCAGCGCCTCTCCCACGGGACAACACTCGCGTCAGCCTGTCAGTCGACTGGAATACCAGCCGATGAGGTCATATCCCCAAAGCAAAGTTGCGAGCGCGGCGGGCGCAAGGAACACGCCGAATGGAACATGCGGCAACTCCACCGGAGCGTTCCCGAGCGGGAGATCGAGCTGCGGGGCCTGGTGCGCGCGTCGGAGCCGCGACAGCGGATACACGACCGTCACGAACCCCACGACGCCAATGAGGGCGCCGACGAACACGACCAGCAACGCCCGCCCGGGTCCAACGGCAGCGCCAATGACCGCCAGGAGCGTGACATCACCAAACCCCATCGCTTCTTTCTTCAGCGTGACCTCGCCAAGCCAGCCCGCGATCGCGATCGCGCCCGCACCGGCGCAGGCACCGATGAGCGAGTCATATGGGTCGGCGAACGGCGACGGCTGATTCAGCATCGTGCCGATGAGCGCGGTGACGAAGACCCACACCAACCCGAACACCGTGAACCCGTCGGGAATCAGATAGTGTCGCGCGTCTGTGACGGCGATGCCGAGCAGGATGGTCCCCAGGACGGCTACGCGAACAGCAGTGAACGTCGGGCCGAACGCGAGTACCGCGCCCAACCATCCGAGCGCCGTCAGCAGCTCGATGATCGGATACAGGGTGGAGATGGGGAGTGCGCACCCACGGCATTTCCCGCGGAGCAGGAGCCAGCTCAGGATCGGGATGTTGTCGAGCGCGGTGATCGGGCGTTCACAACGCGGGCATCGCGACCGCGGCGAGATCACGGACAGGTCGTGCGGCCATCTCGTTATGCACACGTTGAGGAACGAGCCAACACATGCACCGATGGCGAACGCCAGGAGAAGCTCAGGCCAGACGATCACGCGCGAAGCTCGTATAGGAGGATGCCCGCCGCGACGGCCACGTTCAACGACTCGACGCTCGGATCGAGCGGCAGCGCCACGAGCTGAGCGCAGGCGTCGCGAACGTGAGCACTGATTCCGGCGCCTTCGTTCCCGACGGCGAGCGCGAGACGGTGAGGGGCCGAGTCGCGACGGAGTGGAACGCCGCCGGTGTCAGCACCCCACAGGGGGATTCTCGCCTCATCAAGGAACAGTCGCAGTTCGTCCCATGTACAATGGAAAGCGGGGTGTAGAAAGTGAGCGCCCATTGCGCTACGGACGACTTTGGCGTTCCACAGGTCAACGGTGCCCGGCAGGGCTACGGTGGCCGTGGCACCCAACCCGGCTGCAGTGCGTATCAACGTTCCGACATTGCCGGGATCCTGTACGGCGTCGATCACGAGCACACGCGATGGGTCGGCTGCGGCGAACGACTCGAGTGAGCGTTTCGGCGTTGCCGCGATGACGAGAATTCCCTGTGGGGTCTCCGTTTCGGCTGCGCTCTCGAACTCCGCAACGGTGACGTCGGTGATCTCTGCCCCTCGGGACGCGAGAGCGCTTCGCAGGCTCGCGGCACGCGGGTTGGACGAAAGTTGGGGAGACGCGAGGGCGCCGATGATTTCAAGTGGCGACTTTAGGAGCTCTTCCGAAGCGCGAACTCCTTCAACGACGAATAAGGCGTTGCGATCTCGTGCTTTGCGACGGCGGAGGTCGCGAGCTAACGTCAGGATTCGCAAAGTCTTACGTTGCTCTCGTTGGTGGAATGTGTCTTGCTTTTCGGGGGCCGGGCGACTCTGAGAGGAACGAGAATGAAACGTATACTGATCGGGTTGGCGTTCGCAGCGACGACCGCGGGGTGCGCGATCTCCACGCAGCAGGAAGTGCAGATGGGGACCGAGTACGCACAACAGATCAACGCGCAGCTGCCCATTATCAAGGACCCTGAGGTCGTGCGTTACATCAACGTGCTTGGCGACTCGATCGCGAAGCTCGCGGATGACCGCAGTCTCGACTGGCAGTTCTTCGTGGTGAATTCGGCCGAGGTGAACGCGTTTGCCGTTCCTGGCGGCTACGTCTACGTGAATCGCGGGCTGGTCGAACGAGCACAAAAGATGGATCAACTCGCTGGCGTGCTCGGACACGAGATCGGCCACGTCGTGCGGCGACATTCGGTCAAGCAGATGGAGCAGGCGCAGGGGGCGAACATCGGTGTGACGCTCGCGTGCGTGCTCACGCAGATCTGTAATAACCAGGCGACCGCCGCGGCGATCAACGTGGGCGGCAGCGCGCTGTTCGCGAAGTTCAGCCGGGACGACGAAGCCCAGGCTGACGAGGAGGGCGTGAAGAACACGGTGCGCGCGGGTATCGATCCGCGCGGAATTCCGGAGATGTTCCAGATTCTGATCAACGAGCGCGAGCGATCCCCATCAACGGTGGACGCATGGTTTGCGACGCACCCGCTGGAGGAGAGCCGTGTCCAGGCGACGCAGGCGCAGATCGCGCAGATCAGTCCGGCGATCCTGAACTCGCTGACGAAGGACAGCCAGAGCTTCCAGGCGTTCAAGCAGCGCATACGCGGATTACCCCCGGCGCCGGCGCCGACCCGCGCTGGTCGTTAGGTTTCGACGCGTTGGAAACAAGGAAGCGCCGCCCCGCTCGGGCGGCGCTTTTTCATGTTCGATTGGCTCGACGCAGCTCGGTCACAGCTCTCGGGTCCATTCGACCACGACCGCCTCGAACCTGCCGGCGGCTTCTCGCGTCACCGCGAGGACCTCCTCGTGGTCCACGGGCGCGCTCGTGATGCCGCACGCGAGATTGGTCACGCAGCTCATGCCAGCCACGCGCATTCCCATGGCACGTGCCGTGATCACCTCGGGCACGGTGGACATTCCGATGGCGTCGAGGCCGAGTCGCTCGAACATGCGCACCTCGGCCGGAGTCTCGTATGAGGGACCGAGCGCCCAGCCGTAGATGCCCTCGACCAAGGCAACGCCTGCCCGCTTCCCCGCCCTGTGCAGCGCGGCGCGCAGATCCGCGTCATACGGTTCGGACATGTCCGGGAATCGCAGGTCCCCGATCTCGACCGGACCGAACAGCGGGTTGCGACCAGCGAGGTTCACGTGATCGGCGATGACCATGAGATCGCCCGGTCGAAACGTTCTCCGAATGCCTCCGGCGGCGTTGGAGACGAACAGCACGTCGGCGCCTAACGCTGCGAGTCCCCGGGCCGGAAAGCCGGCCAGCGTCGCGTCGTGCCCCTCGTACATGTGGAAACGACCCGCGAGCGCTACTGCCGGCCGCCCGGCCAACACGCCGGCAACCAGCACGCCCGGATGCCCGAGCACCGTGGGCACCGGGAACCCGGGGATGTCGCCATACTCGACGCGCCTGACGTCCTCGAACCGATCGGCGAGGCCCGCCAACCCGGAACCGAGAACGAAGCCGGCAACCGGACGCTCCGTACCGATCCGGTTCCGAATCGTCGCCGCGGCGTTCGCGGCGGCCTGCTTTCCGTACAGCCCGTGTGTGCCGACGCTCACGGTGTCTCTCCCCGCAGCACAGCGATCTCGGCCCGCGCGCCCGCTGCGAGCGACTCGCGCTCGGCCGGCGGGATGAACGCGCTCTGGAACCCGTTCAGAGCGATCGTGCACAGCTCGTCGAACGAGAAGTCGAGATGTTCGGCCGCGCGGGCGTACTCGTCGGTCAGCGTCGTTCCGCTCATCAGCCGGTTGTCCGTGTTCAACACGACGTTCGCACCGGCGTCAAAATAGCGCCGGAGCGGGTGCGTCTCGTACGACGCGGCGGCACGCGTCTGCACGTTGCTCGTCAGGCAGATCTCGAGCGCAATGCGATGCTCGGTCACGTACTCGGTGAGCGATGGATCCTCGATCAGGCGAGTCGCGTGGCCGAGGCGATGCGCTTTGCACGCGTACACGGCTTCGCGCACGGAGTCCGCGCCCGCACCTTCGCCCGCGTGACAGGTGCAAGCCAAACCATGCGCCTGAGCGTATGCGAACGCGCCCGCGTGCACGCCGGCGGGATGCCCGCGCTCTCCGCCCGCGAGATCGAAGCCCGCCACGCCGCGATCCTTGTAGGCGACGGCCAGGTGTGCAAGCTCCATCGAGATTCCAGGCGGGAGGTTCCGAAGTGCGCAGATGATCAGGCGCCCGACGATCCCGTGATCGCGGTGTGCCCGCGCCAGGCCTTCGAGTGGCGCTTCTACCGCCTGCCCGAGCTCGAGATCGTGGCGTGTATTGAGTACCGGGCAATAGCGCATCTCGATGTATCGAACGCCGTCCGCCGCGGCGTCCTCGGCCAGCTCGTAGGTCACTCGCTGGAGCGCGTCGGCCGTCTGCATCACTGACAGGGTGATGTCGAACCGCGTCAGATAGTCCTCGAGGTCGCGCGCGTCGCGGACGATCATGAACTCGCGCAGCGCGTCCGCGTCGTCCGCAGGCATGGGCACGTGGTGCTCGCGCCCGAGCTCGAGCAGCGTCGCCGGTCGAAGGGACCCGTCGAGGTGACAGTGCAGCTCGGCTTTTGGAAGACGGCGCAACAGCGCGCGGTCGGGAAATGGCGGCATGCGCGTCGCTAGTCGTTAGGCTCGCCGCCTGTCTGGCGGCGCCGCGCCGGTAGCACGCGGAAGATGGCGCCTCCGTATGCCGTTGTCTCCGGCGAGGTCGGAAGGCCGCGACTGTCGGCGATCACGCGCTCGCCCAGTGCGACGTCGTCGGCGGCCGCGGCGTCCCACGCCCGTACCGCGTCGAGGGCCGTCGCGCCGTCCGGAACGTCGAGCCCGACTGAGTTCACGTACACACGCATGTTGGAAGTGAGGGTCAGGGAAGTGCCGTGGTGAGTCGCGCCTCGAACGGGGCGCGAAGCGGCTGGGGTTGTGAGCGCACGTAGGTCACGAGCGCGTCGATGTCAGGAATGCCCAGCGGCTCGGTCTTGATCGCGTCAACGGCGAGTCCGAGGCCGTCGCCGCCGCCCAGCAGGAAGTTGCTCAGCACGAGCGTGTAGGTGGCGTCGTCGCGGAGCGGTCGCCCGTCTCCCATCGTGACCGTCGAGATTCGAGAACCGGTCGGCTTCGCCGGCACGTAGACGACGTTCACGCCGCTCACGTGCGCGTTGATCTCGTCACGCCCCACGAGCCGCTCGAGGTACGCGCGGAGATCGCGCCCGCGCACGGTCAGCCGGTACAGCGTGTTTCCGAATGGCTGTATCTCGAAGAAGCTCCCGTAGGTCGCCTGCCCTGCCTGAAGGTCGGCGCGAATACCGCCGTTATTCATCACGGCAACGTCTGCCTTCCCTGCGGTCCGCTGCGCGTCGGCGATGAGATTGCCGAGCGCGTACTGGCGGCCGGAGCGTCGCAACGGCTCCGCGATCTGCGCGATCGGGCGACTCATCTCGGCGGCGACAGCGGCGACGGCGCGCTTGACCTGGGCGTCGACGCCGGCATCCGGCATGACGGAATCGGCGAGCACGTCGCGCACCGCGACGCTGGCTTCGCCTCCGCCTAACGGGACATCGACCACGCCGACCGCGCGGCCGTGCGATCGGGCCTGCACGATGGCGATGCCGTTCACGCGCGTGTTCACGAGTGAGTGCGTGTGGCCGCTGACGATCGCATCTACCCGCTCAGTGATTCGTTGCGCCAGATCGATGATCTCGCCGTTACAGCCAGGCGGTGCCGGCGCCGCACGGTCGCAGAACGCGCCGGCGTGCGCTACGACGATCACCGCGTCAGCGCCGCGCGCTCTCAACGCGCGGGCGTGCGCGTTGACGACGGGCGCCGGGTCGACGAACCGGAGATCCGAGACGTTCACCGCCATCGTCGTGCGTGGTGTCTCCACGGTCGACACGCCGATCACGCCAACCTTGAGGGAGCCGACGGTCAGGAGGGTGTCGTCCGGAATCCAGTCCACGTCGCGTCCGTCAGCGAACTGCACGTTCGCGCCCAGCACCGGGTATCGTGCCTGACGCATCCGCGCTCGCAGTGAGTCACGCCCCCAATCCCATTCGTGGTTTCCGAGCGCCGTGGCCGCGTACCCGAGCGTGTTGTAGAGCTCGACGACAGTAGCGCCGTACGTGCGGTTGGAGGGTGCCGTGCCCTGGAACATGTCACCGCCGTCGAGCAGCACGCTCGCACAGGTCGCACTGGCCGCACACTCGGCGCGGGCGCGAGCAATGACCGTTGCCACGTATGCCGCGCCGCCTCGCCTAACGCCCGAGCTGTCGGCCCTGGGCTCGAAGGCGCCGTGGAAATCGTTGGTCGCGATGATGCGAAGCGTTCGGCCGGACGGGACCGGGAGCGGTGTCGGGTTCGGGCGCCGGATCGCCGCCACACCGGGACCGACGGCGCGCACCGGGCCTCCCGCGCGTTCCGCCGGGTTGCCGTGCATGGCGCGGTGTGCCGCGTCGATCGCTGGTGGCGGTTCGAGACGCCAGTTCTGCCTGAAGTAGGTCTCGGGCGTCAGCGTCTTGCGACGCGCTACCTCGTCGACGAGGAGCTCCCGAATTTCCTGCTGCCGATCGTACACGATCGGAGCGCCGCGAAGCATCGCGTACCCACCACCGCCCGTCTGACGGTAGTTGTTGAGGGCAAGCGTGAACGTGTCCGTGTCGCTCACGGGCTTGCCGTTGACGGACAGCGACGTCACGCGCGACCCCTGCGGTCGAGACACGTCGATGACATAGTCCGCTCCCGCGACGATGTCGTAGTTGAATCCGGGGACGCGCTCGTTGACGAGCGGTATCCCGCGACCTGTGTCACCGGCGAACGTGCGGAAGTATCGCGCGCTGAACTCGAGATAGTCACGCAGCTGGCTGCCTGAAACCCGGACCGCACGAAGGGTGTTGTCGTATGGGTAGAGCCGAGCCAGCTCGGCTTCCGTGATTGGGCCGGGCTCGAGCGAAGCATCCAGCGAATATGCCGGCGTCGACGCGAGGTCGGCGCCCGCTGCGCGCCGTTCCACCTCGAGGATGAAATCGATGATCGGTGTGTCGCGCACGCGAGCAGAGTCCGCGCGCCACGCCACCGCGGTGCTTCCGATCTGTCGATTGACGTAGCCCAACGTCGCCTTGTGCGCTCGCGCGACCGCCGAGACCACCGCAGCCTGCTCGGCGTGACCCGCGGATTGAACCGTTGTCGCGCGGCTTCGCGAGACTCGCCAGTTGCCGGCCGTTCGCTCCAGCACGAGATGGGCGACACCCACACTGGTGGCCCAGTTTTTCGGCTGGAGCAGCCGCGTCCCGTTTATCACGGTGTCGGCCAGCTCCTGATGCGAATGGCCGAAGACAATGAGATCGATACCGGGCACCTCGCGCGCGACACGCGCTGCGACGTTCTCGCTCGCTGCGCCTGTCGCGACCGTGTCATAATCGGACCCACCCGACAACCCGGAGTGCAACACGACGATCATGACGTCGGCGCCCTTCGCCCGAGCCTCCGCAACTGCGGTCCGAACCTCCGGGACGATGTCGCGCAGCACCACTCGGCCGCGCAGGTTGTCGCGCTCCCAAAGCATCGCTCCCGGCGTCGTGGCGCCGACGATGGCCACTCGTAACCCGCCCCGCCGCACGATCTTGTACGCGGGATAGGCGCGCGGGCCGCTCGCGAGATAGGCGTTGGCAGCCAGCAGCGGGAAGGACGCGTCGTTGATCGCGCGACCTAAAGTGGCCAGACCGTATCCGAAATCGTGGTTGCCGACGGCCGCCGCGTCATACCGCATCGCATTCATCGCGGCGATCACAGGGTTGGTGCGGGTCGTGTCGATCCGAGCTGCAACGAAATTGAGCGGGTTGCCCTGGAGCATATCGCCCGCGTCCACCAGCACGACACGATCCGGGGTGGCTGTGCGCAGCGAATCGACGATCGTCGCTGCTCGCGAAAGCCCGCGACTCGTGTCCGGAGCGCCGGCGTAATAGTCCCAGCCGGTCAACCTGCCATGAACGTCGGTGGTTGCCGCCACGACGAGGTCCAAGCCTTCGCTACCACCGCCCTGCGCCACTGGTGCGGGATTGCCTGCGCACGAGCCAGCGACGACGACCGCAAGCGCGTGCCGCGCAATGCCGATCGACCGCGAGATTCTGCGAAGCGACATTGGCGAAAGGTACTGCGCGCGCTTCCGCGGCAGAATCCGGTTCGGAGCGCGATTGACGAACCCGCGCGCGCGGGCAAGCTTGAGTCGATGGGCACCCACGCGCCGCCGCCCGACGCCACTCCTCGTGCTGCTGCCGGCGAAATGCCGATACACAACCGTGACGGTTCGGCCGCTTCTCTTTACGACCTCGCCGCGCGAACGTCCGACGCGAATGGCGTGGATGAGTCGGACGCCACGTCGTTACCGAAACCGCTGATCATCGGAATTACCGGCGGATCGGGCTCGGGGAAATCGACCGTCGCGCGCAAGGTTGCCGAGGCGCTGTCGCGCTCGTCGGTCGCGTTCCTCGACATGGATGCGTACTACCGCAACTTCGCGCACCTCCCCATGGAGGAGCGGAAGCGCGTGAACTGGGACCATCCCGAGGCGTTCGACACCGAGCTGCTCGTCTCGCAGGTGCGGGAGCTGTGCGCGGGAAGGTCGGTCGAAAAGCCGGTGTACGATTTCGTGTCGCACACGCGAAGTGCACGAACCGAACGGGTGAACCCCGCCGACGTGCTGCTGCTCGACGGGATCCTTCTGTTCGTCGATGAGGAGTTGCGAACGCTCTGTGATGTCAAGGTTTTCGTCGACGCGGACGCCGACATTCGGCTCGTTCGACGCCTCAAGCGCGACGTGATGAAACGCGGGCGGACATTGGAAGAAGTGATCGCGCAGTATCTCGAAACCGTTCACCCCATGCATTTGCAGTTCGTCGAGCCAAGCAAGCGGTACGCGGACGTCATCGTGCCTCGTGGAGGGCACAACACGATCGCCATCGAAATGATCGTCGCGAAGATTCAGCAGCGCCTGAGAGGACGACCGGCGTGACCCACGCACTCGCCACGGGCGAACGGCTCCTCGTCGTAGACGACGAGCCTGACATCGCCGCACTCGTGACGTTCCACCTCATCAAAGCCGGGTATCGCGTCTCGACCGCCTCCAACGGTCCCGATGCCCTCGCGCAGACGCGTCAGGAACACCCGGTCCTCGTCGTCCTGGACCTCATGCTGCCGGGCATGTCGGGCTACGAGGTCCTCGAGCAGCTTCGCGCGGATGAGGCGACGCGCGACGTCGCGGTCCTCATGCTGACCGCCCGTAAGGAAGAACAGGACCGCATTCGCGGACTCTCGCTCGGCGCGGATGACTATTTGACGAAGCCGTTCAGCCCTCAAGAGCTGGTGCTTCGCGTTGGCGCCATTCTTCGCCGCGTCGCGCAGGCCCCACAGCCCTCGGCGGACGTGTTGCGTGTCGGCCCGCTGCAGATCGATCGAGACGCGCACCGCGTTGCGGTGGACGGTCAGGACATCGAGCTTACCCCTACGGAGTACCGCCTGCTCGTCACGCTCGCCGAGCGACGCGGGAGAGTTCAAGCGCGCGGCCACCTGCTCGAGACCGTATGGGAAGCGGCACCAGACATTCAGACGCGCACGGTCGACATGCACGTGCAGCGACTCCGAACGAAGCTCGGGGTCGCGGGCGATCTGATCGAGACGGTTCGCGGATTCGGCTATCGTTTGCGAGCGCCGGGGCAGTCGCGCAGCGCGTGACTCGCCCGTCCCGGGTGCGTGATTTCCCCCCGGTCCAACGCACGTGAAGCTCACCCAGCGGCTCCTCATCGGCTCGCTGCTGATCGTCGCACTCCTGGTGGCGCTCGTCGTTGCGATTCTCGATGGACGCCTGCGGTTGCGGTTCTACGAAGAGAGCTCCGCCGAGGTGCTGCGCGAGGCACGGATGGTCGCGGCGCAATGGCGTCCCGGACTCGCGGTGGACTCCCTTGCCAATGCTTCCGGTCTTGCGCTCGGGCATCGGGTGACGCTGATCGACTCGACGGGTAAAGTCATCGGCGACTCGGAGTTCGACCCGCCCGCGCTCGACGAGCTGGAGAACCACCTAACGCGGCCCGAGATCCAGGCGGCACTCCGAACGGGCTCCGGACAGTCACGCCGGGTGAGCGCCTCGGCGGGCGACGAGGAGCTCTACGCGGCCGTACGAGCGGGCAGCGGTTTCGCGCGCGTGTCCGTCAGCGCGGTGGCGATTCAGAAGCTGTTCGCGCGAGCACGCGCCGACGTCCTTCTCGCTTCGACCCTGGCGCTCGCGCTCGCGTTCGTGCTCGTGTGGGCGTTCTCGCGATCGGTGGCACGCCCCGTCGTCGAGCTGCGCGACGTTGCGCGCGGCCTCGCCGCGGGCGACCTGCGTCGGCGTCCGTCCCTGGCGGCGCCTGGTGAGGTAGGGGATCTGGCGAGCGCGATTCACCGGCTCGCGGAGCAGTTGACCAGTCGGATCGAAGCGCTCGAGGCCGAGGAGGTACGCCTCGGCGCCCTCACCGAATCGCTCAACGAAGGCGTGATCGCGATCGACGCGCGCCAGCAAGTCACGCAAATCAATCAGCGGGCTCGCGACCTTCTCGGCCTCAAGGACTCGGTCCCTTTCCCGGTGTCCAATCTTCCGAGAGAGCGCAGTTTCCGAGAGTCGATGGGCGCCGCGTTGTCCGGGCAGGCCGTTGATGCGCACGAGGTGCAGATCGGCGGACGTGAGCTCGCCCTCACCGCTCGTCCGCTCCCCGCCGGCGGTGCCGTCGTGGCCCTGTTCGATCTCACACCGGTTCGCCGGCTCGAGACGGTCCGCCGCGATTTCGTGGCGAACGCGTCGCACGAGCTGCGCACGCCGCTCACGGTCATCGGCGGTTTCACCGAGACGCTGCTGGACGACTCGCTGCCTAACGACCAGCGCGAGCAGTTCGCGCGGACGGTGCTCGCCAACACGCAGCGGATGCAGCGGATCGTCGACGACCTGCTGGACCTGTCCCGCATCGAGTCGGGAGGGTGGAAGCCGAACCCTTCACGCGTCGACGTCCGTACGCTTGCTTCCGAAGCGCTCGCGGCCGCGGAGGAACGTCGTCCGGACAAGCCGGTGACCCTCGATCTCGACATCGCCCCTGACGCGACGTTGGTGTGGGCGGATCCCACGGCGCTGCGCCAGGTGCTCACGAACCTGGTCGACAACGCCGTGCGACACACGAACGACGGATCCGTGACCGTTTTCTCCAAGCGCACTTCGGGCGGCGTCGCGATCGGCGTGAGAGACACCGGGATCGGAATTCCCGCGGAGCATCTCCCGCGAATCTTCGAGCGATTCTATCGCGTGGACGCCGGGCGGTCGCGCTCCGAAGGCGGGACCGGACTTGGACTCGCGATCGTCAAGCACCTCGTCGAGGGCCATGGTGGCCGCGTCCGTGCCGAGAGCACCGTTGGACGAGGCACGAGGATCTGGGCAGAGCTGCCGGACCCGCCTCCTGTTACGACGGCGTGACCGACTGGGCGGGGTGGCGTGACGGCGGAAGTGGATCTTCCCCACGACCACTCTCGGAGCCCAGGTGATTCTGAAGTCGCAACTCTCGATGGAAGCGCACGCGTGTGGAGCCACCGCGTACGTCTGCGGTCCGCTCAACGCGTGCGTTGCTGCACGTACGATCCTCGCCTGTCGTATGCTGCCGCCTCACGTGCGACACGTTCGCGTCGATCTGCGCGGCGTGACGGTGTGCAACATCGACGCCCTCGTGATGGTCGAAGTACTGCTGCTCGAGTGGAGCAGCGAACGGCGCGGCGTGACTCGGATCGTGTATCCGCGGATCCCGGCCCGTGACGCGTTCGTTGCAAATCCGTGCACGATTCGAGACGCGCCCGACGCACAGTTACGACCTGAGCGTGATGATCGAGTGGTCTCAACGCCACCCTCTCCCGTTTGGTGAAATGCACAATACTTCGTCGTTCTCCGGGCTCGCAGTGCGGGCTCGTTTCGTTAGGGGGCTTCTCGTCGCCGCGTGCGCGGCAGCGGCGCTGGCTCGCGGCATTGGGGCCCAGCAACCAACCAACAGTCCGCCAGCTGGCCCGACCGGGCGGATCGTCGGGCGCATCATCGATGCGTCCACCGGCCAGGGGCTGTCCGAAGTGGGCGTCCAGATCGTCGGCACGACGTTAGGCACCATGTCTGCCGTGGAGGGCCGCTACGCCGTGCCGAACATCCCGGCCGGCACCGTGACGATCCAGGTCCGACGCATCGGCTACGCGCCGAAGACAGTGACTGGCATCCTGCTCAGTGCCGGGCAGACGCTCGAGCAGAACATCACCATGCAGCCCGCGACGGTGCAGCTGGAGGCCGTGCAGACGACTGCGGCCGCGGAGCGCGGCACTGTGAACGAGGCGCTCGACCAGCAGCGTACCGCCACGGGAATCGTCAGCTCGGTAACCTCCGAACAGATCAGCCGAAGCCCCGACAGCGACGCCGCGCAGGCCGTGCAGCGGGTGAGCGGCGTGACGGTCCAGGATGGGAAATACGTTGCGGTCCGTGGCCTGGGGGAGCGATACACGACAGCTTCGCTGAACGGCGCGCGCATTCCCAGCCCGGAGCCCGAGAAGCGCATCGTGCCGCTCGACCTCTTCCCGTCCGACCTGCTACAGACGATCACGACATCGAAGACATTCACGCCTGACCAACCCGGGGATTTCAGCGGCGCGCAAGTCGACATCAAGACCCGCGAGTTTCCGGCGAAGCGCCAGATCACCTACACGTTCAAGACGGGGTACAGCTCGGGTACCACCGGCTCGTACATTCTTGCCGCGCCGCGTGCCGGGGGCGAGCGACTCGCGTCGGTTGGCAACAAGCGTAATCTGCCGTGGTTGGTGGCATCGGTCGGAAACTTCCAGCAGATCACGCTGAATCAGGGTGACAAGAACCTCCTCATCAACACGTTCCGGGACTCCTGGACGCCGCTGAACGACCGCGCGCAGCCTAACGTTTCCACCGCCATGTCGATTGGCGGCAACGATGCGGTGTTCGGGCATCGGATTGGATACGTGGCCTCGGGCACGTACTCGCTCACCCAGGAGCAGAAGACCGACCAGGTTCGCGCCCTCGCCGACCGCGGCTCCACGCCGGGATCGACGCGCGAGATCGACCGGTTCGAGGGATCGACGGGCAGCTCATCGGTCCTCTGGGGTGGGCTGCTGAACCTCAGCACGTTGCTCGGCGCGAACACGCGCCTCATGCTCAACAACACCTACAACCGCACCTCGGACAACGACGCGAGAACCGAGATCGGCTCGCTCGAGAACGAGGGTGTGCGGGCACACATCGACCGCCTCCAGTACGTGGAGCGCAGCGTCCGATCCAATCAGCTGGCCGCCGAACATCAGCTCGGGACGCGGCATCGGATCGACTGGTCGGCGACCTCGTCGGCGGTCACCCGGGATGAGCCGGACCGCTCGGAGTTCGTGTCCGTGCTGGACCCGGGAGCGCCTAACGAATCCGCCACTCGTCTCTGGCTCAACACCGGCAATCAGGGCGCCGTCCGCACGTTCTCGACCCTCGACGAATCGAGCGGCGAGGGTCGATTGAACTATCAGCTGACGTTCCCCTGGCACGGGCGTGACCATTCGGTGAAGATCGGCGGGTTGTATCGCGCCACCGACCGCGATGCAGACTCGCGCGCGTTCAGCATCAGCGCGGCGGGCGTGTCGGACTCGGTGCGGGCGCTTCCGCCAGAGCAGCTGTTCGATGGCCGCTTTACCCAGGGCACGATGACCGTGTTCGACCTGGCCCCGTTGGGCCAGGGTGGGTCGTACGAGGCGCGCGATCGGCTCAGCGCAGGGTACGCGATGACGGAAATCGGCATCACCGAGCGGATTCGCCTGATTGGTGGCGCGCGGTTCGAGCACGACAAGCTGCACGTGGGGGCCGTGTCGACGCTCGGCTCGTCGGTCGAGACGGACAAGAACTGGACAGATGTCCTGCCCTCTGCGGCCCTCAACGTTAGGCTCACGGAGGCCCAGAGCCTGCGCCTTTCCCTGTCACGAACATTGGCCCGACCCGAATACCGCGAGTTGTCGCCCGTGATCAGCCGTGACGTGATTGGCGGCGACAACGTCCAGGGCGATCCCGCTCTCGAGCGGACGCGCATTGCAAACGCCGACCTCCGCTGGGAGTGGTATCCCAATGCCGGCGAGCTCGTGAGCATCGCGCTCTTCGGGAAGCGGTTCGACAAACCGATCGAGCGTGTCTACCGCCCCGTCGGGAGCGGCGCGCGCACGGTGTTCTACCTCAACGCCGAAGGCGCCGACAACTACGGCGTCGAGCTCGAGCTCCGCAAGAGCATGGGCTTCGTGGCTGCGCCACTCACCCCACTCACGGTTTTCACGAACGTCACACTCATGGAGAGCGAGATCAAATTGGGCGAAACGACGGCGAGTGCCACGAACGCGAATCGTCGCATGGTCGGACAGGCTCCATACGTGATCAATGCGGGGCTCACGTATGCAGTGCGCAGTGGTTCGACCAGCGCAACGCTCCTCTTCAACCGCACCGGCGAGCGTATCGACGCCGCCGGCGATCAACCATTGCCCGACGTGATCGAGCAGCCGCGCACAGCGCTGGATTTCTCCCTTCGCTTCCCCATCATCTCCAGCATCAGCGGGCGGTTCGACGCGAAAAACCTCCTCGATGACCCGTTCGAGACCGTTCAGGGTACCGTCGTGCGCGAGTCGTTTCGCACGGGGCGCGGGTTCCAGCTCGGGTTGGTCTGGCGGCCCTGACAAGGTGTTCGACGGCGATGTCATCGGACCGCGAGCGCATCGCACCGTGACATCGCCGTGACGCGCGTGAGACACGGTCACCACACGCATTCCGTTACTTAGCGCCGCAACCGCTACCGTTGGCGGCCCCGAGCACCGAACCCACGACACTCACCCACGGTGACCAATGTTTCGACCCGGACGTAAGCTCTCGGCGTTGACCCTCGCCATGGCGACGTTCGCATTTGCCGCGTGTGGCAACGACGACAATCCAACCGACAACACCATACCACCGGTTCTCGGCGTGCAGGCGGCGCCGAACCCCGCAGCGACGACATCGAGCATCGTCGTCACGTTCCAAAGCCGCTCCGGCGACAACAGCTACAACATCGAGCGGGGGACGGGGACGACCGGCGGCACGTTCGCGCAGGTAGGTACCGTGCAGGCGCCCGCGACGGTCGGCACGGTGACCTACACGGACGACGGCCTCACCATCAACACGACGTATCGCTACCGAGTCACGGCGGTGCGCGGCTCGCAGACGAGCGCGCCGTCCGGCGAGGTCGCTGCGACGACCGCCGCTGCCGGAAGCGGCGGAAACGTCGACGTGTCGCAGGACATCACCAGCAACACGACGTGGACGGCCGACAAGACCTACACCTTGAAGGGATTCATTCACGTCGGCAACGGAGCGACCCTAACGATCCAGCCGGGCACGAAGATCATGGGCGACTTCAACACGCTCGGATCGTCGCTGTTCATTCTCCGCGGCGCAAAGATCAACGCCGTCGGAACTGCCGAGAGCCCGATCGTATTCACGTCGTCGCGCGCGGCGGGCCAGCGCCAGCCCGGTGACTGGGGTGGACTCATTCTCATTGGCAACGCAAAGATCAACCGTAGCGGAACGGTGAACGTCGAAGGCACCGGAACGGACGGTGTCCCGATCGTGAGCGGAAAGAACTACCAGCTCTCGTACAGCGGTGGGACCGCTGACGATGACAACAGTGGAACGCTGAGCTACGTGCGCGTCGAATTCGCGGGCTACGCTCCGATTCAGGATCAGGAGCTCAACTCGTTCACCTTCGCGGCGGTCGGCAGCGCAACGCGCATCTCCTACCTTCAGGCGATGGCCGGCCTCGATGACTCGTACGAGTTCTTCGGCGGCGGACTCGTGGGCGATCACCTCGTCTCGTACGAGTCGGGCGATGATCACTTCGACATGTCCGAAGGCTTCAGAGGCAAGCTGCAGTACTTGATCGCTCTCCAGACGACGCAGATTACGCCGCGTACGGGGTCCGGCTCGCTCGCGACCGACCCCGAGGGCATCGAGAACGATGGGTGCTTCAACTCTGGATGTGACAACGGATTCAATACCACACCGTTCACGGTGCCGGTGATAGCCAACTTCACGCTCATCGGAACCGGCGACGCCGCGACGTCGGGTGCGTCCGGCGGGCTCGGAATGATGCTCCGTCGCGGGACGGGCGGCTATTACGTCAACGGCGTCGTCGCGCGCTACCCGCGCGGTGGCGTAAGCCTGCGTGACGCGGATACGTATGCGCGCGCCGGTTCGACTGCCACGCCGGACCTTGCGACCGCGGATCTCGCGATCAAGAACGTGCTGTTCACGGATAACGCTTCGGTGTTCCAGGGTCCGAACGGCGCGAACGTTCAGAATTCGTTCGACATGACTGGTAACGCGCTCGTGGCCAGCACGACGGCGACGGCGGCGCTCTTCACGGCGTTCCCGGCGACGGTGAGCGCGACGACGCAGGCGGCGGCATTCGATTGGACGCCGGCCGCTAGCTCTCCGCTCGCCACGGGCGGACTCGCCACGTTCACCGGGAAGCTCGCGACGGCTGCAGGAACAACGGTGGCTGGCACCGCATACCTGGGCGCGGCTCAGCCTAACGGGACGAAGTGGTGGCAGGGCTGGACGATCTACGCGCGCAACTGAGGTCATCCCGTGCGAAGCGAGCGATCCTCATCGTCCCGATAGAGCCCTCTAACGGGAGCCTGAGGATTCCTCGCTTCGCTCGGAATGACACGGGCGCTCGGGATGACAAAAAGGCATCATGACACTTCGCCTTCAGCTTCTGTTCTTCGCGGCCGTTGCAGCGCTCGCCTGCGACGGCCGCAGCGCCATTCGCAACGCCGAGGCCTCGGCGCCTGATTCCGCAGCACTGGCACGGCGCGCCGAGTCGGAACGCGCCCGCCAGGACTCGATCGTCCGCGCCCGGCCGGGTTACATCATCGACAGCATCCTTCCCGTCGAAGAGGAGATTCGCCGGTTTCAGGCGACGATCGGGACACGACCGACAGCGTTCTCGAACGCCGCCAGCAGCCGCTCTGCGCTGGTCAAGCAATTCGTTCACGCCCTCGAGCGGAACGACACGACGGCTCTCCTCCGTCTGGTCGTGGACCGTGCGGAATTCGGCTATCTCGTCTATCCGACGTCGCCTAACGCCGCCCCGCCCTATCGCCACTCCCCCGAGCTCGTGTGGCTCTCGCGGACGGCCAGCGCCGACAAAGCCGTGAGCCGACTCTTCGCCCGATTCGGCGGTAAGCCCATCTCTTACGCAGGCTTCGCCTGCCCCGACTCTGCCGACCGCCAGGGGGCGAACACGGTGTGGGCCGAGTGCGTCGTGAACCGAGTCGGCCCCACCGGCGACACGACCCGTCTTCGCATGTTCGGCGCGATCGTCGCCCGCGGAGGGCGGTTCAAGTTTCTGTCGTTGGCGAACGGTCTCTGAGCCGCCACCGAACTGTCACCGATCGATAGGACGACAGTCGCGCGCACGAGACGTTAGGGCCGCCTAACCGGCGTTCCAGTGCGACCGGTGCGTTACAGTCGCGTTGCGAGTCCGTTACAAAACTCGGGTAGTGTAACGGCGCCTTGGTCCGGCCCAACTGGGGGCCGTCCTCCAACACAGGGACAACCGAATGCGCCGACTCCGCGGGTTGCTCTACTCGACAATTGCGTTCAGCACCGTCACGGTTCACCCCTTCTTACTCCAAGCGCAGGACACGACTCGCACCCGACCCGACACGACGAAAGCCGTCGCCGACACCCAACCGACCCCCCAGCCCGCACCGGCACCGGCGCTCCCTTTCGAGTTCTCGGGGGTGCTGTACGCGAACTACCAGTACGGGGGCAACAAGGGCAATCGGACCGTCGACCGTTTCGATGTCGATCGCGCCTATCTCAACTTTCGAGCGACACCGGGTGAGCACTTCGCAATCCGCATCACCACAGACGTCTATCAGCAGCGAGACACCACGCGGGACCAGTACTATCGCGGCTGGGCCATTCGCGCCAAGTATGCGTACGGCCAGTACGACTTCATCCGCGGCATCGGCGACGAGCTGAAAGCGAACGTTAGGCTCGGCCTGCTCCAGACGGTCGTCATCGACCACGAGGAGCAGTTCTGGCAGCGCGGACTCGCGCAGGTCGCCATCGAGCAGAACGGGTTCTTCCAATCCTCGGACGCCGGCGCAGCCGTGACGCTCGCGTTCCCCAGGAAACGCGGTGAGCTCTACGCCACGATCGTCAACGGTTCCGGCTACGGCTCGCGCGAGCTCGATCGGTTCAAGGAATACGCGGCGCGCCTGACGCTTACCCCGCTCGCGAACACCTTCGGCTTCTGGAAGGGCCTCACCATTTCGCCGTGGTACTCGAAAGGTGACCGCGCCAGCGACTTCGCGCGGGGGCCCGGGACGTTGGATCCGGTTCCCGATGCGCTACGAAGGGACCGCGCCGGAGTATTCATCGGATTGCGCGACCCGCGAATCACGCTCGGCGCGCATTTCGCCCAGCGGTGGGATGTGTTCGAGTCCGCCGACACGACGCGCGACGTCGTCCCGACGTCGGTCGAGCGAACCGGTCAGGTCGTGTCGTTGTACACAATCGTCAGGCCGCTCGCCTACATCAACACCGCGCCGAACTGGCCAATCGCCGTGGTGCTCCGCGCGGACAACATCAAGCCGGACATCGACACGGACCCCTACGCCCGCAACTACATCGCCGGGCTGTCGTGGGAGTTCAACCGCCGCACATCGTTGACGTTCGACTACCAGAACCAGGAGCCGAAGGACCGCAGCACAGCGGCCGATACGAAGGTGTACTTCATCCACCTCATTGCCGGGTTCTGACGCCGGCCGCTTAACCTAACGAGATCCCCATGCGAACCCTCACGAAGCTCATAGGCCTCTGTGTCATCCCGACGACGCTGGTCGCGCAGGCCGACCTGACGGGCGCCGGCGCCACGTTCCCCTATCCGATCTACTCGAAGTGGTTCGCCGACTACGCGGCGCAAACGAACGTGAAGATCAACTACCAGGCGATCGGCTCGGGCGGCGGCATTCGCCAGCTCTCGGACGGCACGGTCGATTTCGGCGCGTCCGATTCACCGATGACCGACGGCGAGCTGCAGAAGGCGAAGGGAGGCCGAGTGCTGCACTTCCCGACCGTGATCGGCGCGGTCGCCGTCGTCTACAACATGCCTGGCGTGACGACGTCGCTAAAGCTGGATGGCAACGTCCTGTCGGACATCTTCCTAGGCAAGGTTAGAAAGTGGAACGACGGGAAGATCGCCAAGCTCAATCCGGGCGTGTCGCTACCTGCGCGCGACATCCTAGTCATTCATCGCTCCGACGCCAGCGGCACCACGTACATCTTTACAGACTTCATCTCGTCGGTGAGCAAAGAGTGGCTGGCCGGCCCCGGGCGATCGAAGGAAGTCGCGTGGCCGATCGGGCTCGGTGGCAAGGGCAACGACGGCGTCGCCGGTCAGGTGAAGCAGATCGCCGGCGCCATCGGATACGTGGAGCTCGCGTACGCACGACAGAACAAGCTTGCCTTCGCGTCCATCAAGAACGGGGCGGGCGCGTTTGTCGCGCCGTCGGTCGAGTCCGCGACGGCGGCTGCCGAGGGCGTCGCGGCGAAGTTGAATCCGAAGACGGACTACCGCATCTCGATCGCGAACGCGCCAGGTCCGCAGGCGTACCCGATCACGTCGTTCACCTGGCTACTCGTGTACCAGGATCAGACCGACCCGATCAAGGGAAAGAAGCTGGTCGACTTCATGCGTTGGGCCCTAACGAGCGGTCAGGCGTCGGTCGCCCCGCTCGACTACGCGCCGCTCCCAAAGGCAATCGCCGATCGGCTCGTTGAGCGCCTCGCCACGATCCGGCTGGCCGGCGCGGCCGCGACGCAGTAACCGGTGGCAGCGTGAAACACAGTGTGACGTGGCCGTTACGCAACGGTCGCTCCTCCCGGTCCGGTTCTCGAACAACGTTCAGTAACTCCTTACTGGAGGCGGCAGTGACTCGTTCAACGCTTTTCGCTCTGGCGGCAGCCGGACTCGTCTCTGCAGCATGCTCCGGTGGCGAATCCAAGGGATCAACGGACTCTGGGGCCGCGAGCCCGTCGCCCGCGGCGGCGAGCTCTGGCGGTGTGGACCTCACGGGTGCTGGCGCCACCTTCCCGTACCCGATTTACTCGAAGTGGATCGCCGACTACACGGCGAAGACCGGGATCAAGATCAACTACCAGGCAATCGGCTCTGGCGGCGGGATTCGTCAACTCACCGAGAGCACGGTCGACTTCGCGGGATCTGACGCGCCGATGACCGACGACGAAATGGCGAAGGCCAAGGGCGGACCGATTCTCCATATCCCCACGGTGCTCGGTGCCGTCGTGCTCACGTACAACGTTCCCGACCTGACG